>CAKOSO010000002.1 GCA_934102355.1 uncultured Bacilli bacterium | reverse complement strand
GGTGACCAGTATGGAATTCGAATCCATGAATGCTGCCGTGAAAGGGCAGTGTGTTAAGCCACTTCACCAACTGGCCAAAAAAATGGCGCCTCAAACAGGACTCGAACCTGTGACCCTTTGATTAACAGTCAAATGCTCTAACCAACTGAGCTATTGAGGCAATTATAAATGGTGGGCCTGAATGGACTTGAACCATCGACCTCACGCTTATCAGGCGTGCGCTCTAACCAGCTGAGCTACAAGCCCATTTACAAACTTAAGCAATTTCAATGATACTATAAAAATATGTAATTTGCAAGGAAAATTTACACTTTTTTTATAATTTTTTAATTATTTAAGCTCTTCACTGCTTTTTCCATTTAATTCTAGCGTAGAAAACTCACCATTTTTATACATAAAATAACCAGCTGTAGCTATCATTGTAGCATTATCTGTACAATATTTTATACTAGGATAAGAAAAATTATACCCTAATTTTTCACATTCCTTAGAAAATTCTTCTCTAATTTTACTATTAGCAGCAACTCCACCAGCTAATATAAGATTTTTAACATTATATTCTTTCATTGCATGAATTGTTTTAGTAACTAAAGTATTTGCAACAACAGAAGAAAATGATGCACAAAGATCAACTTTATTAATTTCTCTACCTCTTTGATTTTCATTATGTACTAAATTTATAACAGCACTCTTTAAACCACTAAAAGAAAAATTAAAACTATCATCATTTAAAGGAATAGGAAGATTATATGAACATTTACCCTCTTTAGAAAGTTTATCAATTACAGGTCCACCAGGATAACCAACACCAATAACTCTCGCCACTTTATCAAAACACTCACCCACTGCATCATCTAAAGTACCACCAAGTTCTTTAAACTTAAAATGATCCTCCATATATATAATCTTAGTATGTCCACCACTTATAACTAACGCAATTAAAGGAAACTCCATCCTTTTTTCAATATTATTAGCATATATATGTCCAGCTATATGATGAACTGCTATTAATGGTTTATTATTCGTATAAGCAAGTGTTTTAGCAGCTTCTATTCCAACAAGTAAAGAACCAATAAGACCAGGACCATAAGTAACAGCAACCGCATCAATATCATCCATTGTAAAACCACTTTCAGTTAAACACTTATTTATAACAAAAGTTATATCTTTAACATGATTACGACTAGCTATTTCAGGAACAACTCCACCATATAAAGTATGAATATCTATCTGGCTCAAAATAACTGTATTAATTTCTTCACAACCGTTTTTTACTATAGAACAACTAGTTTCATCACAACTAGATTCAATTCCTAAAATATATACGTCTTTCATAATATCAACTCCATTAAAATTCCATCAACACCATCATAATAACCATTTCTTTTAGCAACATCAACAAATCCAAACTTATGATATAAAGAAATAGCATTACTGTTTTTGTGATTAACCTCTAGTGTTATATTATAACACTTATTATCTTTACCATAACTAATTAATTTTTCCATAAGAGATGTACCAATACCTTTGTTTCTATATTGATCAATCACAAATATATTTACTATTTCTATTCTTTCATACATATGATTAAACTCTAATAAACCAACTAAATTATTATCAACAAAATAACCAAACAAATGAAAAAATACACTCGCTTCATCCCCTATTATCTTAAAAGAAGAACAAATATTTAAATCTTTAATTTCCTGAACCATTATTTAAATTTTCCTCTGCTTCAGTAAGTTTCAAATATTTAGGTTCAAACATAAAATGATTTTCTAATATTAAAGGTATATTCTTAAAAGTATTAGAAACATCTGGAACAAATTCAACAACATCCAAGTCATCAAAATTATCCATTGATACATATGTAATTTTACCTTTAAGTAAAGAAACTTCCTCTTTTAATTTATTTATTCCTATATATCTATCACTTAAAACACTTTTATAATTTTTATCATAAATACCAGCATAAACAAAATTACGTCTAGCATCTATGACAGGTACTATATAATCACTATCCTTTATAGAAGAAGCCATGAAACTTAAAGTAGATAAACTATATAGCTGTTTATTTAAGCTAAAACAAAACACTTTAGAAATGGTAACACCAACTCTTAGGCCAGTAAACGAACCAGGCCCTGAAACACATACAACTCTATCAATGTCATTTGGTTTTAAATTAGCACTTTCAATTAAACACTTAATCTCATAAAGAGCTTCTTTAGATAAATCTTTTCCAAGTAAAATACTTTTTACTTTTATAATATTATTATCATTTAATAAAGCTATATTTAAACAACTAGAAGAAGTATCAATAAAAAGACTTATCATAAAACAGCCTCACATAAGTCTTCATATTTTTTACCAAATGGTCTAATAATCAAAATTCTAGTATTTTCATCAACTATTCTAAAAGTTATTTCAAGTCTTTCTTTAGGTAATTCATCTTTTATTAAATCTGACCACTCTATAATAGAAACACCATTTTTAGTAAAATACTCTTGAAAATTTATTTCAACACTAGATTCATCTAATCTATAAACATCCATATGAAATAAAGGAGCTTCTCCACTATAATATTCCTTTACTATGTTAAAAGTAGGACTAGTAATAACTTCATCTATTCCTAAAGCATTAGCAAAACCTTTTGTAAAAACTGTTTTACCACTACCTAAATCACCATTAAGACATATAACCATATTTGGAAACTTTTCAGATTCAATATTTTCTGCTAGTTCAATTGTTTCATATTCATCATGAATTGTTATTTTGTATTCCATTTATATCACCAAAAATATCATAGCATAAAAAAAAGAGCATAGTAAAGATTTTTATTAAACTAAATCTTACTTAACTCTTACTTTGTAAACAGTATCCTCTTCTTTTACTCCAAATATTACTCCTAATCCAATAAATATAAATATTATTCCTAGTACTAATCCTGAAAAAATAAATGTAAGTATTGGAGTAGTTATAATAAGTATTCCACATATAAGTTTTAAAATACTAGTTATTAACACTCTTGTTGATAAAACTCCTGCTGCAGTAAAAAATGCACTTGCAAACATAGTTAGTATTGATGACAAGATAAGCCATACTGCAAATAATATTGAAATAAACTTAATCGTAACTCCACCATTAAATACCAAAATAAGACCAATTATCAAAGCAAGTATCCCAGAAATAAAGAAACTATTTCCTACAAAACTCTTATTAAATAATGAAGATATAATTCCTAAAATACCAAACACAGTAAATACAATACCAACATAATGAATTAAACTATTAAAACTCTGTGATGGATTAATTAAAAAGAAAATACCCGCTACAATAAATAAAGCTCCAATTATATATGTCCAAATCTTCTTAGCCATATATTACTCCTTTCCATATCCTAATTCTAAATCATTTTTATAAACATCTTTATCAGCTTTTGAACTATAAACTCTATATTTATAATCATCTTTATTAAAAGTCAAAGCAACAATTACATCAATAGATTCGTTCTTAGCTAGAGGTATAACAGTCTCTCCTATCGGAGAATAAACAATATTACACTCATAAATATATATGTTGTTTTTATGCTCTTTATATTTACATTTTTTCTCTTTAATTATATTTATATTTTCTAACTTTCTTCTTGTTTTACCAAGATCATCATTGCCATTTTTATAACTAAACCATGAATCTATAGCAGTAGATGCAAACTTACTATTCTTATACGGATCTATAAAAAATACAACAACCATAAATACAAATATAAATATCAAAAAAAATACTTTCTTCATATCATACCTCTAATAAATATATTAACATAAAGAAAATATTTTGTAAATTACTCTAAAACATCATCACTAGTATTCTTATTTTTCATATAAAAATTTAACTTATCATCTACATCTAAAGTTGCCAATAATACATCTTTATAATCAATTTTTTTACTTTTAAGTTCATTTAAAAGCCAAGATTCTTTCTTATTAGAATTTTTTAAATTCTCTTTCATAATATTTCCATCAATAATTACATTAGCACATATCCCGGTTCTCTTCGGTTTAACACTAAGTTCTTCAATAGTAGCAGGTCTTTTTTTATCATTAGGAAGAAAACTCACCTTTCCATTGCTCTCTAATATCGCATAATTAATATCAGAAATATTAAAATAACCACTTTCTCTACATTGCTCTAATAAATCATTTACATCAAACTTAACCTTACGCATTGCATCTTCCATAAGTTTTCCTTTTTCAATTAAAACAGTAGGAATTCCCATGAAATATCTTCTTAAATGAATACTTTTCATAGTTAAAACCGATATAGCATAAGCAACAACACCAAATATTATAACAGCAATAGTACCAAATAACATATTTGAATCCAAATTAACCGTCATCTCTGCTGCAAAATTACCAATAGAAATTCCTATTACATAATCAAACAAACTAAGCTGAGAAACCTGTTTTTTTCCTATCATCTTAGTAACTAAAAACAATGTAATTAAAGAAAGAACAGCTCTTGCTGTAACTATAAGTAAATCTTTTGCCATAAAATCACCATTCCTAGTATTAACTAATTTTTTTAAAAAATACTTGCAAACAAAAAAATTCTACACATAAGTGTAGAATAATATAATTATTTTTAATTAACAGTGACCTTAACTGAAACCGCAGTATCTTTATCACTAACTGTTACAACAGCAGATCCTTGTTTAACTCCAGTTATTTTACCATAATTATCAACTGTAGCAATATCAGAATTTGCTGATTCAAAAACGATATCACCATAACATAAATCATCAATACCAAGTTCTACATCTAAAAGCTTAGCAGAACCAACTGAAACATTAAATTCTTTTGGTATATCTTCTTCATTAAGTTTTTTACAAACAACTATATCCTTACTAGTAGATTTTTTAACACTACCAAGTTGAGCAGTAACATTAATTGAAGTTCTGCCAATCTTATTAGCAACAATTTTTGTACTAGCACTAGCTCCACTAAGCTCATTATTTGTAATAGTTAATAAATTGTTATCATCTACAATAGAATATTTTGTACCAGAAAGTTTTCCACTACCTAAAGCTTTTAAAGATACATCAACTTCTTCGTCAACATATAAAAATTCATCAACAGAGCCAATTTCTACCCCTTCAAGTTTTACCTTATTCATAGTAAGTTTTAAAACCACAAAAATAGCAATTAAAAATATAAGAACTGCTCCACCAATAATAACAAGTTTAATAATAGATTTATTATCTTTATAAGATTTAAAACCTACCTCTTGATATTGATTTGAATCACTTACACTTTCGCTAAAACTTCCACCTTCTACACTATCAAAAGCATTACTAGCATCATCATTAGGATCATAATTACCAAAATCATTATTCATATTATCATCTACTTTCTATATAAATATAACTTAAAAGCACTAAAAAATCAATAAATTTAAAAAACACAAAATATAAAATATAAAAAAGTATAGCCAAAGGCTATACTATATTTAAGAAAAAAGTTACAATACTTTATTCTATTTCAATTTTCTTTTTATTATCGACTTTTTCTTCTTTAGGAACAACTACTTTTAATATACCATCTTTAAAATTAGCTTTAATATCCTTCTCATCAACAGAACCGATATAGAAACTTCTAGACATATTTGTATATGATCTTTCTTTTCTTATATAATTTCTATCGCTTTCATCTTCAGAACTTTCATGATTTGCAGAAATAGTTAAATATTTATTATCAACATCTATACTAATATCTTTTTTATCAAATCCTGGAGCATCTAGCTCAATAATATAGTTCTTTCCTTCCTCATAGATATCACATTTCATATCCATAGTTTTTGTTGTTGGCATAAAGTCATCAAAAAAGTCATCAAAGAAAATCTTTTTAGGTACTAAACTCATTTTTCATTCCTCCTTGTGTAAGCTATCTATCACTTACAATTATGTTATAGCACTAATTTTAGCACTTGTCAATATCAAGTGCTAAAATATGACAATTTTTTTGTCATATAATTTATTATGAACAATATTAAAGAATATAAACTACTAAATTTAGACCTTGCTTCATCTACCCTATTAATAATAAGTATATTAATTGGAATTATATTAACATACAATAAAAAAGAAGAATATAAAAATAAAGGTTTTATAAATAAAAGAGATGTCCAAAAAATAAATATATCAAATAGAATTCTTGCTATTGCAATAGTAATTATATCTATAGTTTCTAACACAGAAGGATACAATGTAGCAAAACAAAAAAACAAGAAATTAAAAAACTATAAACTTCAAATATTTTCAAGTTATACTCTTTTAATTCCTGCTTTAATTGGTTTATATATAGCACTAACGTCAGAAGATTCAATTGCAAGTATAGAAAATTCAATAATTTAAAAAATTAATGATAACAAAATAACTAAAACTCCAACAAATATTCCAATCAAGGAATACTTCTTATTTGAATCTTTTACAATATGAGTTAATAATTCAAAGAATGAAATATAAATTATCATACCTAAAGTTACAGCAAGTAAAACACCTAAAAATAACTCACTTATAACAGAACTTAATAGTAACATAATAAATCCACCTACAAATGTTGATAAAGATATTAAAAAACTAATAAAAATTGTTTTAGCTTTATTCTTATTATGATCATAAAACATAGCAGAAATAACCATTCCCAACGGAATATTATGAAGACCTACTCCAATACATAATAACAATGAAGTAGATGGATTATTTTGATAAACACTATATACAGCCATACCTTCAATTATATTATGCAAAACCAAAGCAACTGAAGATACAATACCTATATGAAATAAATTCTTATCATCATGTTTTTTATCATGTTCATGATCAGGTACAAATACATCAAATCCTTTAAGCAAAAAAATTCCAGATAAAGAAAATACAATAATTAAAGCAACTGCCAAAATATCAGTAAATTTACCAAAAAATATTTCAACAACTTCAGGTGCAAGATCAAAAATAATAAGCATAAGCATAACTCCAAAAGCCATACCTATAGAAAATGAAATAAACTTTTTACTATTTTTTATAAACAGAGCTATAAAAGTTCCAAGTAATGTGAAAATTCCAAGAATAAATGTAATTAATAGTCCCATATATTCCTCCTATCAAAAACATTATATAAAAAATATAAATATAATTCAATGTTATATTTTGTTATAAAGTAGCGAAACACTAACTAAAGCATACAATATTCTAGGTGATCAAAATGGATTATAGAAAAGTAAAAGGAATAGTAGTAGATGCAGGTCATGGCGGAGATGATCCTGGTGCATCTGGAAATGGAATAATTGAAAAAGACTATACTTTAAGAGCAGCAAAATATATGTATGATAGATTTAAACAATTAGGACTACCAGTAACACTAACAAGAGATAGCGATGAAACACTATCAAAAAAAGAAAGAGTAAACAGAATATTAAATGCATATGGAAATGACCCGAATGTAATAGTAATTTCGAATCACATAAATGCAGGAGGTGGCGATGGTGCCGAAGTAATCTATGCATTAAGAAATAATGATACACTTGCAAAAAAAACATTAGAAGAAATCGGAAAAAAAGGTCAAAATACGAGAAAGTACTATCAAAGAAGACTTCCTGAAAATACTTCAAAAGATTATTATTTTATTCATAGAGAAACAGGAAATACAGAACCAATACTAGTAGAATATGGTTTTCTAGATTCTACTAAAGATGATGTTAGCCAACTTAAAAATAATATATTAGATTATGCAGAAGCAGTAGTAAAAGCTGTAGCTGAGTATACTGGAACACCATACTTTGTACCTGGAGAAAACTATTATACAGTCAAAAAAGGTGATTCTTTATGGCTTATTGCAAACAACTATGGAATTACTGTTGATGAACTAAAAAAAGCTAATAATCTAACATCAAATACATTATCTATTGGTCAAAACTTACTTATTCCTACAAAAAAAGAAACTACAAATGGAACAACATACACAGTTAAAAAAGGCGATTCTTTATGGCTTATTGCAAACAACTATGGAATTACAGTTAACGAGTTAAAAAGCGCTAATAACTTAACTTCAAATATATTAACAATTGGACAGCAACTAATAATTCCAGGTAAAAAAACAGGAACAACAACACCAAGTGAAACAACAACTAAATACACAGTAAAATCAGGTGATTCCTTATGGAATATTGCCAAAAAACACAACATAACAGTTCAAGAATTAAAAGATGCCAACAATCTAACATCAAATCTACTATCAATAGGGCAAACATTAATTATCCCATCAACAACTACAGGAAGTACTAAAACATATACAGTTAAAAAAGGTGACTCATTATGGAAAATAGCAAATTCATTCAATACAACTGTCGATGATTTAGTAAAATTAAATAACCTTACCAACACAACGCTAAGTATTGGGCAAACATTATTAATACCAAATTAAAAAAAGTTTCCTTTACCGAAACTTTTTTAATGTAACGCCTTACACACACCCTGATACGGTATATAGAAACAATGATTCTTATATCTACCAGAATTTCTCTGATCATACCATAAAGCAACACATGACTCTCCACTTTTTGGAGAGTAAAACCACAAAGCATTAGTAGCTGGATGGTAATACTCTCCTCTTAAAATCCTATCAGCAAGTTCAAGTTCCTTTGTAGTAGGATTTCCAACAAATAAAGAAGAATTAATACCAGAAAAACCGCCAGGATTTTGATAAACAACATCTGTAATACTTCTTATATTTTTAAAAGTCAAACAATCAGCAAGAACACGGTTAATAATAACATTACCAACCATTAACATCCCTAGATCACCCTCGCCTAACGCCTCAGCTCTCATAAGTCTAGCCAAAAGTTCTCTTTCCTTTGTATTATAACTAACAATTGCCATAAAATCACCTATTTAATAATATGACATTTTTAAAAAAACAGTAGACAAAACACAAAAAAATTAATATAATTATACACATAGGGGATTAGTTAAATGGTATAATAATGGTCTCCAAAACCACTGTTGGGAGTTCGATTCTCTCATCCCCTGCCATAGATAATATTTGCTATAAAGCAATTTAAATACAAAAGATCTGACAATCAGATCTTTTTTTCATAATAAATCATCCAAGGATAACACATAAAATCCAAAAATACCTAAGTCCATATAAGATTGACAAAAACTACTTTTTATGATAAAATATACAACAATTTCAAGGGGTTGATTAAGATGATTAGTAAAAAAGAATTAGCATATGTAGGAAACTATGCAAGACGTGCACCATTTCCTGGAAAAGAATATGCAATAGAAGTATTAAATGAGCTAAATAAATCATATGAAGAATACAAAAAGAAATATATGAATAAAAACTATAGTTTAATATTTAGTAATGGTGAAGAAATAGAATTTGAAATTTCTTCCAAAAATCTTGCTCACTTATTGGGAATTGATTTTAAAAACTTATCGACTGAATATATGGAAAATACTTGTAAAAATGTACTTGGATTAAAACCAACAGATAAAAAAGACTCATACTCAGTTTTAACAAGAATAATAGAAAGATCAGACGAAGTATTAAAAAATGACAGTTCACCAGAAAATAGTAGAATACTTAACTACTACAAAGTTATGATCAAATGTATTTCTTTTTCAAAATTAACTGAATTTGACAAATTTAATTATGGTTGTATAAATTTTGAAAATTCTATTTACAAAAAACAAACATCAAACGAAACATCGCTTTCATCAGACAAATTATTATTCACCCCAAGTAATGAAGCAATAACACCATATTTTATGATGGGTATAAATAAATCAGAAGAAAATGGAGTTTACTATCCAGAAACCATAATTGCACCACTAAACTATAGTAATTTTTTCAAAAAACAAACCTTATTATTACCAATTCAAATATTAATAAGTGATGAAAATGAACTAGCAAAAATTGTTGCAACACCAGAAGAAAAAATTGCTCTATTAAACATGTACAAAGCAATAATAACTGAAAACAACACAGGATCACATATTGATATATTCAATGATTATCAAAACATTTTAAGAGAAAGGAAAAGAATATAGAAATTAAAAATGAAATTTATTAATAAAAACATTTTTTTAGAATATACAAAAAACCTAAAATTTATTGGTCAAGGATCCGAAGGAATATGTTATCTTAACCCAAGAGAAAATAAAGTATATAAAATATATCATCAATTCTATGATGAATTAGAAGAAGGATTTTCAGAAGATGAACACATAAATTATGAAGACAAAGAATTAATGAAATTTTCTAATATCAAAAATAATACATTTATATTTCCCACTGAAACAATTAAAATTGGAAATGAAACAATCGGATATAAATTGCCATATATAAAAGCTAAAAATCTTTATAAACAAAATCCATTATCAATAAACCTATCAGGATTTGAATGTGCCATAAAAGAAGCATATAAACAAATAGAAGAAATATCAGAATATAAAGTATTAACATATGATATGATGTTTAATATACTATACAACGGATCTTTTTACATAATCGATCATAGTGAATATACATTTAGCAATAAAAATTCAATAGACTTGTTTAAGCAAAATAGAAAAAACTTTGATAAAGAAATATATTACTTTTTAACAGAAGGTTTATTTGATGAATATGTAAGTAAAAATAAAAATTTAAATCAAGCATATAGTAAAAAAGAAATAACATCATTAGAATATTTAAAATTATTAAGATTTGAATTAACTAAAGAAATAGGAAAAATAGAAACTTTAGGAGATGCTGCATCACTAAGAAATAGAAGAATAAAAAAAGATAATTTCTACCGTGCAATATAAAAGCTACCATTTCGGTAGCTTTTCTTATCCAAAAATTCCTCTAAACACTCCTAAAGATAGAACTCCCATAATTATACCAGCCAATATAACTCCACCCATAACAGCAAGAACACTCTTTTTAAAATCCATATCTAATATAGAAGCAGCTAAGGTACCAGTCCAAGCTCCAGTTCCAGGAAGAGGTATACCGACAAACAAAAGCAATCCCCAATATAATCCCTTGCCGGTAGATTTTTCCAACTTTTCTCCAGCTTTTTCACCTTTCTTTAAACACCAAGAAAAAAATTTACCAATTACTTTTTTATCACTTCCCCATACTAAAACTTTTCTCGCAAAGAAAAATATAATTGGAACAACTACCATATTACCAATAATTGCAATAATATAAGACGGAAGAAGCGGTAATTTAAATCCTACAGCGTAAGGTATAGCACCACGCAATTCTATTAAAGGTACCATTGATACCAAAAAAACTATTAAATACTTTTTAAACATTATTATCACCTATTTAATAATATCAAATAATAATATAAAATAAAACAAATTTAAATATCAAATTTATTATTTTACAAAAAAGAAGTTATTCACAACTAACTTCTTTCATATCATCAATATTTAAATGATGAAATCCACCAAGTAAATATGAGTGGTTTTTATAGATCAAATAATTTCCTTCAAAATTTAAAACAACTCTACCCTTTTCATTCATATTAAATATATAAGTAGTGCCATCATCAGTTACTCTAATACCTTCTTCTTTAACATAAGAAATATTATTAAACAAATTATAAGCAACTAAACTGTCAACATCATAACAAAAACTACCTAGTTCTGTAAATCGTATAACTTGGACACTATTAATATTATCTCTATTTTCTTTAATTGCCTTTAAGCTATCTATTTTACTGACATTCATTTTTTTACAACCACATAATAATAAAACAATACCAATAATAAATATTATCTTCTTCATTTTTTCACCATTACTTTGTTAATTTAACAAAAGTTATAACTTCATCATTATCTAAATAGTCATAGTCAGAATAAGAATATGAAAAATCATTATTAGACCATATAATATATTTCGTATCTTCAAAAGAATAATATTTTACCATTATTCCTTCAATTTCTTCTTCTTTTTCAAAAACTCCACCAAAAATACCACTTACATCAGTAATACCTCTTTCCATATCAAACTGAGTATCATCATAATAAACAATTCTAGCATGCATAGCAAAATTAGTATCACCAATCACATAATATTTTTTAACACTTTTCTTAAGAGAAGGAACATCATATCCAAGATAGTTTTTCATCTCATTTAATCCCTTAACTTCTGTTATAGGATTTTCAATACGAGTTAAATCATTATTCCAACGCTCATATAAGAAAATGCCTCCAAGAGCCAAAAGTATCACAAATAAACATATAATAATCCACTTTAATATATTTTTCTTTTTCATATTATTTCTCCTTATATAAATAAAAAGCTTACTATAAAAGCAAGCTAGTTATCTATTAATTATTTATAAAAAGCCCAATTACCAATTAATGGTAACTTATTCTTCTTATTAGAAACTGCATTCTTTATACCTATAACCATATAAATAATAACAATTGCAAAACAAGCTAAATTAAGTAATCCTTGTATTGCCATACCAAATCCACTTACTGCATAAGTAGTACCATAGAAATAACTATAAGATACTGTTCTAAAAATATTACCAATTATAAGATTATTGAATAAAGTAACAATTAAACCTAAAGCAACTTCACAAATAGTAAGTATCATTCCTTGACCAACATGGAATTTTAAATCTTTATCATCTTTTTCTGCAACAAAAAGTCCTATTAACCAAAGAATACCAATATAAGATAAAATCTTATACACTTTAGATTGATCATTAACATCATTTTCAATTGGTGAAACTAAATTATCTTTAATTTCATTAACAACGTTTTCAACCTTAACATCTTCGACCTTGTCTACCGGTTTTTCTACTACTTTTTCTACAGTTGCTTCCTTCTTAACTGGTGCTTTCTTTACTGCAGGTTTTTTAACACCTGTAGAGCTAACAGAAGTAGCTTTCGTAGTAGTTTTCTTTGCTGTAGTAGCTTTTTTAGCTGTTGTCTTACTTGCTGTAGATTTCTTTACAGTTGCAGTTTTTTTTGCAGCTGTACTGCTAGCAGGTTTTTTAACTTTAATATCTTTTTCATCATTAACTGCCATATTTTACCTCCTTATATTACATTATAATTTTACTTA
The DNA here is from genome assembly GCA_934102355.1 of uncultured Bacilli bacterium. Taxonomy (GTDB): domain Bacteria; phylum Bacillota_I; class Bacilli_A; order RF39; family UBA660; genus CAKORS01. The sequence continues at coordinate 191,696 of CAKOSO010000002.1, read as the reverse complement.
TTTTTTATAAAAAAATCAACAAAATTAGTCAATTAATTCAATCAAAGTTTTCTCCTTTTTTAATTTCCTTAATATCAGTCCAATTATCAGGGAATCCCATTCTATCTAATACTTTATTAATTGGAATAACTTTTAAATTATATTCCAAATTATCAATAGCATTTTCAAACTCACAAACAAAATCCCTAAATTCATCATCTTTTAACATAGATTTTATAATAATAACAACAGCAAATAAATCATTTTTACCATATATAAACTCATTATTTAAAATAGGTATTCTAAGTAATCTATGATATTTTGTATCATCAATACTCTTATTCGTCCTGTTATCATAAATAATATCTTCATGAGCACACAAATTTCTATAATTAGATAATATTACCAAATAATTACTAAAAGTATTTATATCTAAATTATAAAACTCAACTATATCATATTGTTCTTCCTTTTTTAATATAGAAAAAAGTTCAGAAACTATACCAAATGATAAAACCTTAATTAAAACCCACAATGGAATATATCCATAATTTTGTAAATAGTGCTTAGTAGCAGAATGTTGTTTAGCATTAGTATTAATTTGTCTTTTCATTTTAGAAATCAAATCATTAACTTGTTTTTTCTTCTCCTGAGTATAATTAAAGTTATATGGATTTAAATAATCTTTTTCCTTATAACCATAATTCTTTGATAATTGATAAGAAAGAATTGATTTTAAATTATTTTCTATAATTAACATATTTTTAAAAATTATATTTCTTATAGTTCTATCAAATAAAAATAAACTATATAATTCCTCAAACGTAGTACCAGAAATATATTTTTTATTATCTAAAGATCTCAAAAAAGGATATCTATATCCATGTAAAAAGAAATAATTTTCACGTAATAAAACTTCTTTTGCATACTTTTCGTTATTAATTACTAAACCTTTATCACGAAGTAATAAGACTTGCTCATCTAAATTTTTAAATACCTTAGCATCTGTCTTGCGCATATATAACTTCCCCTTTATTATATTCTAGAATAATTATAACATAAATATTAATAAAATAAAGGATTTTCAAGACAAATAAAAAGTCTTGAAAATCAAGACTTTTAAATACAATATATTATCTCTTACTAAATTGTGGTGCTCTTCTAGCTTTCTTAAGACCTGGTTTCTTACGTTCAACAACTCTTGAATCACGTGTTACAAAACCATTAACCTTTAAGATCTTTCTAAAGCTTGAATCACTAGTAGGATCTGAACTACTATCATATTCAAGTAATGCTTTAACAATACCTAAACGAATAGCACCAGTTTGTCCAGAGAAACCTCCACCTGAAACAGTAGCATTAACATCAAACTTATCTCTCATAGATGTTACATCAAGAGGTTGACATAAATCCATAACTAATGTTTCAAAAGGAAAATATTCATGAACATCTTTTCCATTAACTAATATTTTTCCAGTACCTTCAGTAAGTGTAACTTTAGCAATACTAGTTTTTCTTTTTCCTGTTCCGTAATAACTATTAACTTTCTTTGCCATAACTACCTCCCTATTTAACCTCTATAGCTGTAGGTTTTTGAGCTGTATGTGGATGAGCCTCACCTGTATAAACAAATAATTTTTTATACATAGCTCTTCCAAGTCTACCATTAGGAAGCATTCCCTTTACTGCTCTTTCAACCATTTCAACTGGATAATTATTAATCATTTCTCTAGCAGTTCTTTCTCTTAAACCACCTTGATAACCTGAATGGTTATAATAAATTTTCTTATCTAATTTATTACCTGTTAATTTTACTTTATCAGCATTAACAATGATAATATAATCTCCACAATCAATATGTGGTGTAAATGTAGCTTTATGTTTTCCTCTTAACATATGAGCTGCTTTACTAGCTAAACGTCCTAAAGGTACTCCTGTTGCATCAAGAACATACCAATTACGTTCAACTGTTTCTTTCTTTTGCATATAACTTTTCATAATTTTTTCTCCTTCTTTTAAACCAAAAACCTATAAGTGTTCCCAATACCTATAAACTTTCAGTAACTAAGAAAATGTACCGATTAAAATTATACTAAAATAATATGATAAAGTCAATAAAAAATACAATAAATACAGCTTTTTTATGCACTTACAATTCTAGAATAATAATTAATTGAATATCCACCACTAATCCTTACCCTCGGAAGTTTTAACTTATTACTATTAGAATAAGTTCTACCGTACTGAGTAGTAACTCCCATTTTAAATCCTGCATCGCTTACTAGCTTAAAAACCCTATCATTATAATCACCAAATGGGTACGCGATTACATCATTGTTACCAAGAACACTAATTGATTCATTTAAATCATCAAGCCCTTTTTGATAATCAACACACAAGAAATAACTGCCATGTTGTTCATTACATCCACCACGATGCATTGCATACGTATGTGATTGAAATGATATGTTTCTCGACGAATAAGAGTTCACTTTATCAATTCCACCCCATTCTCCTACAACAAATGTAGTCATTAAAACATCATATTTTTCAACTACTGGTTTAGCAAGTGAAAAGAAAGACTCATCTCCATCATCACTAGTCAATATAATACTATTGTTTGGTAATGCAATTTTACCATCATAATAATCATTTGCTTCCTTCCAAGTTGGAAAATAAAAATTATTGTCTTTTAAATATTTAACTTGTTCTTCAAAATCAACAATATCAATCCAATTACCATCAGCACCAGTTTCACCTTTTCTAGAATCGTAAAAGAAGTGATACATCAAAATAGGAAGGCCATAATCTTTAACAGATCCTTTTTCTATAACATTAACATTTCTAGTAACAGAAACATTATTTTCACTACTATCAGATACTGAATAAGATACTTGATAATTACCAATCTCATTAATATTAATATTATTAACTACTTGAACATTACCTGTAATATCACCATCAATATTATCAGTAGCAACAAATCCATATTCAGTGTATTCATTTCCCTTATATAGATTAACATCACCACCATTAAGTTTTATAACTGGAGCAATATTATCAAGAATGTTAACAATTCTTTTTGTGCTTTTAATATTTTTAAACAATTTAGATTTAGAAGAATAAATAACTTCATACTTGCCTACCTTAGAAGTATCAACATCGCCCTTAAAATTTATTTTAATATTGACTGGTATTCCTAAAAACAAAGCCTTAGCACCAGGATCTGTATATTCACTATCTTGCTTTAAATTTAATGTTTTTTCTTCATTTAAAACAATTTTAACAGGTATATTTCTAAATCCAATATATACCAATTCAAAAAATATTATAATAGAAAAAACAATAAGAAAAATCTTTACTTTTTTATTATATTTACTCTTACCTTTATTATCCCTTTTCTTCATTAATTATCTCCTAATAAACCACATCTTCTAAATAGAGCCCACATCCACTTATTGTTTTTATATTATAAAATTTATTATCTTTTGCATCTAATATACTTTTAACAAAACAATCATCAATCTTTCCTCTTCCAACGTCGATTAATACAGTAACAATATTTCTAACCATTGCCCTTACAAAACCATTACCATTAAACTCAATTGAAACAATACCATCTTTTTCAGCTATTGAAGCACCATATATAGTCCTAACACAGTTTTCTCTATAACCCTTACAAAAAGACCCAAAATCATGCTCCCCAACAAAGTAATTTAATGCACTATGCATTTTATCTAAATCTAATTTTTTACAATACTGTAATTCATAATTTCTTCTAAAAGGATTAAACTCTAAAGTATTAATATAATAAACATATTTTTTACTCTTAACATCATACCTTGCATGAAATTTTTCGCCTACATGTTCTATATTTTTTACATATATTTTACCTTCAAATTTTTTATTTAAATGTTTTTTTAAAGAATATAAGTTAACTTTAACATCCAAATCAAAATGAGCTTTCTGATTCAAAGCATGAACCAAAACATCAGTTCTTCCACTTGAATGAATAGTAACACTACTACCATTATTAACACTAGTTAAAACAGTCTCTATTAACCCTTGAACAGTATCCAAATTCTTTTGTCTTTCATAACCATGAAAACATGAACCATCATAAGAAAAAGTCATTAAATATCTCATTATCTATTCTTCCTTTTTTGAATATTATATGTAATTCTAAGTAATGCCTTAGTACTTAAAAACCTTGAAAAAAACACACCTAATTTAACACTAAAACCAGGAATTATAGTAAGTTTCTTCTTAAACATATTATCTATTCCATAATGAGCAACATCTCTAGCATCTAATGATTTTAAATTAAATTTAACACCTGCAACATTATTAAAATTAGTTCTAACAGGCCCTGGACATAAAACAGAAATAGATACATTAGATTTATTTCTTCTTAATTCTTCATATATAGCATTAGTAAAACTAACAACATAACTCTTTGTAGCATAATAACAACTCATTAAAGGTCCACCCTTTAGTAATCCAGCGGAAGATGCAACATTAAGAATGTATCCTTTATCTTTTTTTACCATATCTTTTAATACCATTCTTGTTAAAATATGAACAGCCTTTATATTAACATCTATCATATTTAATTCTTTCAAAATATCAGAATTATTATAATCACCAAATGCACCAAATCCAGCATTATTAATTAAAATATCAACATCTTCTTTTTTTATAATTGTATATAAATCCTTTATCTTCTTCTCATCTGCTAAGTCAACAATTATAATTTTAACTTTAGTTTTTAAAGTATTCTGAAGATAAGTAAGCTCTTCTTTATCACGAGAAACTAAAACCAAATCATAACCAAGTTCACTTAAATATATAGCCATCTCTCTACCAATACCTGAAGACGCTCCAGTTACTAATGCTTTCATATTATCACCACCTAAATTATAACAAAATTTTTAATATAATAAAATAATAAAAAGAAAAAGATGCAACTATTTGCATCCTTATTTTACTAATTCTAAAATCACCATTAAGGCATCATCGCCTTTTCTCTCATCTAATTTAAGAATTCTAGTATAACCACCATTACGATCTTTATAACGTACAGCTAATTCTTCAAAAACTTTTTTAGTAGCCTCTTTATCATTCATTAAGAATGCTAAAACAGCTCTACGAGAAACTAAACTACCATTTTTACCATGAGTAATTAATTTTTCAACATCACGTCTAGCAGTCTTTGCTCTAGCTTCTGTTGTTTCGATTCTCTCATTTTTAATAAGACTAATGGCTAGATTAGCACGCATACTTCTTCTATGTTTAGAATCAACACCTAATTTTTTATAAGCCATCTTAAATTCTCCTTTCCTTAATCTTCATCTTTTAAAGAAAGTTCTAATTCTTTAACTTTATCTAAAACTTCTTTTAATGATTTTTTACCTAAATTACGAATCTTCATAACTTCAGCATCAGATTTATTAACTAAATCTTGTAAAGTATGAATACCAGCTCTCTTTAAACAGTTATATGCACGAACTGAAAAATCTAAATCTTCAATTGGTGTTTCAAGAGCTTTTTGTTTTGGATCTTCTTTCTTTTCAATCATAAGACCAGAAATATTTGCAATATTATCTAATTTTGCTGTTATTTCCAAATGTTCAATTAAAATTCTACTAGCAAGAGCAACAGCTTCTTCTGGTTTCATAGAACTATCAGTCCATACTTCTAGAACTAATTTATCAAAGTTTTCACTTTGTCCTACACGTGCATCTAAAACTTCATATCCAACTTTTTCAATTGGAGAATATAAAGAATCAATTGCAATTACACCAATTTTTTTATCAGATAAAAGCTTTTTATTTTCATTTGCACTTACATATCCTCTACCAGTTGCAACAGTCATTTCCATATCAAGTTTTCCACCTGCAGCTAAGTTAGCAATAACTAAATCTTTGTTAACTATTTCTACATCAGGATCACATTCAATTTCTCCAGCTGTTACTGGTCCTTCTTTTTCTGCGTGAAGTCTAATAGTTTTTTCTTCTTCACAATGTTTTTTAATAACTACATCTTTTAGATTTAATATAATTGAAGCAACATCTTCAACTACTCCATCCATAGTTTGAAATTCATGCAATACACCATCAATTTTAACACTAGTAATTGCAGCACCTGGAAGTGAAGATAACATTACTCTTCTTAAAGCATTACCAATTGTATACCCGAAACCCTTCTCAAGTGGTTCTAGTTCAAACCTTCCATAATTATCTTTTTCCTTATAATCAGTAATTTTATAATTTGGTTTTTCAAATTGAATCATCTAGATTTCCTCCTTTAATTTCTAGGTCTTTTAGGTGGACGACATCCGTTGTGAGGAATTGGAGTAACATCACTAATTGTAGTTACTTCAAGTCCAGCAGTTTGTAATGATCTAATAGCAGTTTCTCTTCCTGGTCCTACACCTTTTACGACTACTTCTACTTTTCTCATTCCTAAATCGAAAGCCATCTTACCAGCTTTTTCTGCAGCTATTCCAGCAGCAAATGGAGTTGATTTTTTACTTCCTTTAAATCCAATAGCACCACTTGATGCCCATGCAACAACATTTCCATCATGATCTGTTATTGTAGTAATTGTATTATTAAATGTTGCGTGAATATGTGCAACACCTTCAGGAATATTCTTTTTAACTCTTCTTTTTCTTTGTTTATAAGCCATAGTTTAACCTCCTTAAACTCTATTGTTTTTTCTTATTAGCAACTACTTTACCTCTACCCTTACGAGTTCTGGCATTTCTATTAGTTCTTTGTCCTCTAACAGGTAATCCTTTACGATGACGAATTCCTTGATAAGAAGCAATTTCCATTTTAGTTTTAATGTTCATATTAACTTCTCTTCTTAAGTCACCTTCAACAATATACTTACTTACTTCATCACGAATTAAACCTAATTCATCATTTGATAAGTCTTTTGTCCTTTTCTCAGGATCAACTTTAGCTGCTTCCAAAATTTTTAAAGCTCTAGCTTGTCCTATACCGTAAATATAAGTTAATGAAATTTTAACTTTTTTCTCATTTGGTATTTCTATACCTTTAATACGTGCCATATTATACCTCCCTTAACTAACCTTGAGTTTGTTTGTGTTTTGGATTATCACAAATTACCATAACTTTTCCATTACGTTTAATAATTTTACATTTTGCACAAATTTTCTTTACTGATGGTTTTACTTTCATATATTTTTCCCTCCTACTTTCTATAGGTTATTCGCCCACGTGTTAAATCATATGGAGAAAGTTCGATCATAACCTTATCACCCAGTGAAATACGAATATTATTTAATCGCATTTTACCAGAAACGTGAGCTTCAATTGTATGACCGTTTTGAAGTTCTACTCTAAAGCCACCTTTAGGTATTACTTCAATAACTTTTCCTTCTACTTCGATTGCGTCTTTCGCCATTAACGACACACTCCTGTCAATATTTTATAACCTTCTTTAGTTACAACCACTGTATGTTCATAATGAGCAGCTGCACTATAATCTTCTGTTTCTATAGTCCAATCATCATCAAGCATTACTATATCTGGACTTCCAAGTGTAAGCATTGGTTCAACAGCTATAACCATTCCCTCTTTAAGAACTGGTCCACAACCCTTAGGTCCATAATTTGGAACATCTGGATCTTCATGAACACTTGTACCAACACCGTGACCAACTAATTCTTTAACAATCCCAAGATCATGCTTAGTAGCATAAACTTCAATTGCATTAGATATATCACCAATCCTGTTACCAGGTTTAATCATATTAAGCCCTTCATACAAAGATTTTTCTGTATGTTTCATTAAGTACTTCAAATCATCACTTACTTCTCCTACAGAATAAGTCCAAGCAGAATCACCATGATAACCCTTATAACAAGCTCCAATATCTATTGATATTATATCGCCTTTTTTTAGTTTACGGTTACTAGGAATTCCATGAACAACTTGTTCATTAATACTAGTACATATACTAGCAGGGAATCCCTCGTAACCTTTAAAAGAAGGCGTTGCATCTTTTGACCTGATAAAATTTTCGGCCAATTGATCAAGCTTCTTAGTAGTGATACCTGGCTTAATAAAATTTTTTAAATACTGGTGAGTTTCATAAACTATATTACCAGCGATACTTAATAATTCTATTTCTCTATCACTTTTAATACTAATCATTATTCTAAACCTAGCTTTTCCTCTAATTCTTTAAATGTTTCTAAAGAATCATCTCTAGAAGCGTATACTTCTACAACTCCTCTAGTGTTTTTATAATATTCAATGGTTGGAAGAACATCTTTATTAAATAGGTCAAAACCTTTCTTAAAGCTTTCTTCATTATCATCATTACGTTTTTCAAGTTTTCCACCACATGAACGACAATCAAATTCGTTTATTGGATCATTAAAACCTGTCATAACATTATAAACTGTTTTACATGATGGACAAGTTCTTCTTCCTAATGTTCTTTTTAAAGCTAAATCATATGACACTGTAAGATATACAACATCATCTACTACAAGATTTAATTCTTTTAAAAGATCATCAAGAATATGTGCTTGTTCAACAGTTCTTGGAAATCCATCTAAAATAAACCCTTTTTCTTTAATATCATCTTTTGATAATCTTTCTTTTAAAAGTTCTTTTACGATATCATTTCCAACTAACATTCTATTAGCTTGAAGTTCTCTAATTTCTTTTCCTAATTCTGTTTCAGGATCAATATCTCTTAATAACTGACCAACTGAAATACTAATCATTCCATATTTTTCAGTTAAAAGTGTAGACATTGTTCCTTTTCCAGCAGCAGGTGGTGCAATTAATACTAAATTTTTCTTCATTCTTATCTCCTAACTCTTCTATAATTTTTATTAGTAGAATAATTTCTACTTAACAAACTACTTTCTAATTGTTTATAAGTTTCAATAGCAACTCCAACAACAATTAGTAAACTAGTTCCTCCTATTGAAACGTTTGAAGGTAAAGATGTAAATGCACTAACCAAGATAGGTAATGCTGCAATTATTGTTAAAAACAATGCCCCAGCAATAGTAAGTCTTGAAATAATTCTTGAAAAATATTTCGAAGTAGATTCTCCTGGTTTTACGCCTGGTACATATCCTCCATTATCTTTTAAGTTCTTTGCAATATCATCAGGTTTCAATTGAATAAATGTATAAAAATATGCAAAGAAGAATATCAATACTATAAAGATTATAAATCCAACTGGTTTAGTATAATCTAAATAATTATTAACAAAATTTGTAAATCCTTCTTTATTAATAAATTGAGCTATAGTTGATGGTATAGAAAGAAGTGTAGATGCAAATATTACTGGAATAACTCCAGCAGAGTTAATCTTAATTGGCATATAAGTTTGTTTACCTAAACTTGCTGTAGATTTATTTGCATATTGTATGTTAATTCTTCTTTCAGCACCTTCTATATATATAATTCCAACTACTACTATTAGATAAACTAGAAGGAATAACAAGAAACTTGCAATTCCAACAGCAACAGCTTTTGTAGTACCAAAACTAACTAAAGTATTAAATGCAGTAATCATCATATTAGGTAAAGAAATAACAATACCTGCCATAATGATAAGTGACATTCCATTTCCAATTCCTTTTTGAGTAACTTGATCAGCAAGCCACATTAAGAATGCAGTACCTGCTGTTAAAATAAGAGCTACTTTCATGTTAGCCAAAATACCATTTTGACTACCTAAGAAATAGAAACTCATTGCATATCCTTGAATAAATCCAAAGAATATACCTAAATATCTAGTAATCTGATTTAACTTTTGTTGTCCTGTATGACCTTGTTTAGCAAGATCTGAAAAATATGGAATTATATCCATCTGCAATAATTGAACAATAATTGATGCAGATATATATGGAGAAACTCCAAGAGCAAATATTGAGAAATTTCTTAAAGATCCTCCGCTCATAACATTTAGTAACTCAAGAAATCCTAAATTTTTAGTAATACCTTGAGTACCTGGAACTTCAACAGCAGTTCCTATAACAAATATAGTAAGTACTGCTAAAGTGAAATAAATCCTATGTCTTAGATCTTTATTTTTAGGTTGAAATAATTGTTTAAGATCCTTAAACATTTTAGATCACCTCAGCTTTACTTCCTGATTCTTCAATCTTTTGTAATGCACTAGAAGAAAATCTATGTGCTTTAATTGTTAATTTTTTTTCTAATTTACCATTACCTAATACTTTAATACCATCAAGTTGATTTTTAATGATTCCTTTTTCTTTTAAAACTTCTGGAGTAACAACATCTCCATCATTAAAGATATTAAGTTCGCTAACGTTTATAGAAGCATATCTAGTCTTAAATGCTGCATTTGAGAAGCCTCTTTTATGAAGTCTTCTATATAATGGTGATTGACCACCTTCAAAAACTGGATTGATTGAAGCTCCACTTCTTGATTTTTGTCCTTTTTGACCTTTTCCACTAGTTTTACCTAAACCACTACCTGGACCATGACCTACTCTTTTACGAGAAAATGTTGCACCAGGATTTTTTTGTAAATTATGTAATTCCATTATCCTAAAATCTCCTCTTTAGTTTTTCCACGAATAGCTGCAACTTCTTCGATAGTTTTCATAGAAGTTAAAGCTTTTAATGTAGCTCTAGCCATATTAATCTTAGTTCTTGAACCAAGTGACTTAGATACGACATCATGATATCCAGCTATTTCTAAAACACTTCTTACAGCTCCACCAGCAATTAAACCAGTACCAGCTTTAGCAGGTTTTATAATAACACGAGTAGCTCCTTTAACACCAGTAACTTCATGTGGAATAGTTCTTCCTTCAACAATAGGAATTCTAACAACATTTTTTGCTGCTTCTTGTCTAGCTTTTTTAACAGCCTCTGATACTTCGTTAGCTTTTCCAGTACCAAGACCTATAAGACCTTTCTTATCTCCAACTAATACAACAGCTTGGAATCTTCTTTGACGTCCACCCTTTGTAACTTTAACAACAGCTTTAGTATCTAAAACTATTTCTTCAAGAGTTTTTTGAGGTCTATTGAATTTTTTCTTTTCAAAATTCTTTGATTCTTTTTTCTTTTCCATGATACCTCCCTAGAACTCTAAACCATTTTCACGTGCAGCATCAGCTAATGCTTTAACGCGTCCATGATATAGATATCCTCCACGATCAAATACTACTTTTTTAATCTTTTGTTTCTTTGCTTCATCAGCAATTAACTTTCCAACCTTAGTAGCAACTTCTGTATTATTACCCTTAATATTAAGTGAAGAAGCAGATGCTAAAGTAACACCTTTTTCATCATCAATAATTTGAGCACTAATATTTTTATTTGAGCGGAAAACGCATAGTCTAGGCATATCTTTAGTACCGATAATTTGTTTTCTGATTCTTTTATGTCTTTCAACACGCATTTCATTACGAGATTCGTTTTTTATCATAATTTTATCCTCCTACCTATTTCGCTTTCTTTCCTTCTTTACGTCTTACATATTCACCAACATAACGAATACCTTTTCCTTTATAAGGTTCAGGTTTTCTTACCTTACGAATATTAGCCGCAAATTCTCCTACTAAAGATTTATCAATACCAGAAAGTAAAATCTCTGTATTACTCTTTAGTTCTAATTTAATTCCTTCTGGAATTTGAAGTTCTACCGGATGAGAATAGCCAGCGTTAATTACTAAAGTATTACCTTTTTGATTAAATCTATAACCAACACCGATAATTTCAAGACTTTTCTCAAAACCTTTAGAAACTCCAATCATCATATTATTTAAATTAGCATTAGTAGTACCATGTAATTGTTTAGTAGGAATCAATTCATTCACTCTAGTAACAACTAAAGTATTATCTTTTACTTCTACCTTTATATCTTCAGGTATATTAGTATTAAGTTCTCCTTTAGGTCCCTTAACACTAACTAAATTATTATCAACTGTAACTGTAACTCCAGTTGGAATTTGCAAAACTCTATTTCCTATACGACTCATATAATCACCTACCAGATATAAGCCATTACTTCTCCACCAAGATTTTGTTTTCTTGCTTCTTTATCAGTCATAATACCTTTAGAAGTAGAAATAACTGCTACACCAAAACCATTAAGAACACTTGGAATCTCATCGTTTTTAGCATAAACTCTTAATCCTGGTTTAGAAATACGTCTAAGTCCAGTAATAACCCTTTCTTTTTTATCAGTATATTTAAGTGTTAATGTCATAATAGAATTTTCTACTTTAACATCACTAATAAATCCTTCATTTAATAAGATATTTGCAATTTCCTTTTTTACTTTAGATACAGGCATTGATACTTCTTTACTCTTATTCTGATTAGCATTACGAATTCTTGTAAGCATATCAGCAATTGGATCTGTAACTACCATATAAATTCCTCCTTCTTAGTCCTACCAACTAGATTTTTTAACTCCAGGAATTTGTCCCTTGCTAACAAGTTCTCTAAAACAAATACGACAAACACCATATTTTTTAAGTACACTGTGTGGTCTTCCACATCTGTTACAACGAGTATATTCTCTAACTTTAAATTTTTGTTCTCTATTAGCTTTCGCTATCATACTTTTTTTAGCCATATATAACCTCCACTATTTCCTAAATGGAATTCCTAACTCTTGTAATAAAGCAAAAGCTTCTTCATTAGTTTTAGCTGTAGTAACAAGTACTATATCTAAACCTCTAACTTTTACAACATTATCAAATTCAATTTCAGGGAATACCAATTGTTCTTTAATTCCTATTGTATAATTTCCTCTTCCATCAAATGCTTTAGAAGATAATCCTCTAAAGTCTCTAACACGAGGAAGTGAAATACTAATTAACTTATCTAAGAAGTTATACATAGCTTCTCCTCTTAAAGTTACCTTACAACCAATTGCTTGTCCTTCACGAATTTTAAAACCAGCTATTGATTTATGAGCTTTAGTAACTACAGGTTTTTGACCAGTAATTAATGTAAGATCATTTAAAGCAGCTTCTAAAAGTTTAGAATTATGAGAAGCATCACCACAACCAATATTAACAACTATTTTATTTAATTTTGGTACTTGCATAACACTTGTATAATTAAACTTTTCTTTTAAGCTAGGAACTATTTCATTATCATATTTTTCTTTTAGTCTATTCATTATTTAGCCTCCTTTGCTTTAGTTGTCTTAGTTTTAGTTGTTTTTGTTACTTTTTTTGTTTCTTCTTTCTTTTCTTCAGTCTTAGCAACTTTCTTAGTTTCCTTTTTTGAAGTTCTAACAACTTTTCTTGATGGTTTGCCATCAACTAAAAACATAACGTTTGAAGCATTGATAGGAGCTTCCATCTCAACGATTCCACCAGTTTCATTAGAATTATTAGGCTTTCTATGTTTTTTAACCATATTAATTCCTTCAATTATTACTTTATTTTCGTTTCTAAATATATGAGTAATTTTTCCTTCTTTACCACTGTCTTTACCGATCATTACTCTTACTTTATCTCCAACTTTAAATTTCATAATTTACCTCCTATAAAACTTCCTTAGCTAAAGATACAATTTTCATATAATCTTTATCACGAAGTTCTCTTGCAACTGGTCCAAATACACGTGTTCCGATTGGAGACTTATCATCTTTAATAAGAACACAAGCATTATCATCAAACTTAATGTAAGAACCATCATCTCTTCTTACACCTTGTACTGTTCTAACTATTACAGCTTTAACTACTTTACCTTTACCAACGTTTCCAGTAGGAGTGGCCTTTTTAACAGTACCTACAACTACATCACCAATATTACCAAATTTTCTTTTAGATCCACCTAAAACTCTGATAACTAAAAGTTCACGAGCACCAGAATTATCGGCAACCTTTAAACGGGTTTCTTGTTGAACCATAATCTATTCCTCCTCTAAGACTATAATATAACTCTCTCTTCAACTACTTCAGCTAAATAGAATCTCTTTGTTTTAGAAATAGGTCTTGTTTCTACTATTCTAACAACATCTCCGACTTTAGCTTTATTAGTCTCATCATGAGCGCTATATTTTTTACTGTATTTAACTCTTTTTCCATATTTAGGATGTTTTTTATAAGTTTCAACTAATACAGTAATTGTCTTATTATTTTTATCACTAACTACTTTTCCAACAAATTCTTTTTTAACAGTATCCTTCATATTAACCTCCTACTTATTAACTAATTCGCGTTCACGAATAATAGTTTTCATTTTTGCAACTTGTTTTCTTAAGTCTCTTAATCTAGAAGGTTTTTCTAGATTTCCTGTAGCTTGTTGGAAACGCAAGTTAAATAACTCTTCCTTAGATTCTTTAATTTTCTTTTCTAAATCTTCGTTAGATAATTTTCTTAATTCATCTAATTTCATGCGTTTTCACCACCCATATCTTCTTTTTTAACAAATTTGGTTTTAATTGGTAATTTATGAGAAGCAAGTCTTAATGCTTCACGTGCAGTAGCTTCATCAACATCTGCTATTTCAAACATTATTTTACCTTCTTTAACAACTGCAACCCATTTATCAACAGCACCTTTACCAGATCCCATACGAACTTCTAGTGGTTTAGCAGTTTTAGGCATGTGTGGGAAAATATTAATATATACTTTTCCACCACGTTTCATATAACGTGTCATAGCTATACGAGCAGCTTCAATTTGATTATTAGTAATCCAAGCTCCTTCTTTAGCCATAAGTCCATATTGACCGAAAGATAAAGTGGTATTTCCTTTAGCTTTTCCTTCATATTTCAATCTATGAACTCTTCTATATTTTGTTCTAGACGGAATTAACATAATTAATTACCCCCTTCTTGTTTCTTATTCTTAGAAGGTAAGATTTCTCCTTTATAAATCCATACTTTAACACCTAATTTACCATAAGTAGTTAAAGCTTCAGCAAATCCGTAATCGATATCAGCACGGATTGTATGAAGAGGAATATTTCCTTCTGAATAACCTTCTTGTCTTGCCATTTCAACACCATTAAGTCTTCCAGAAACTAAAGTTTTAATTCCTTTAGCACCAGCCTTCATAGCAGAACGAATAGCTTTCTTTTCAGCAGCTCTAAATGAACCACGATTTTCAATTTGTTTTGCAATAGATTCAGCAACTAATTGTGCATTTAAATCTATATTTTTAATTTCTTTAATAGATACTTGAATATTCTCATCTACTAATTTAGATAATTCATTTTTAAGCTTAGTTATTTCTTCTCCGCCACGTCCAATAACAACACCTGGTTTAGAAGAATTAATTATAACTTCACATCTCTTTGAATTTCTTTCGATTTCAATTTTAGAAATACCAGCATCTTTTAATTTTTTTTCTAAATAATTTCTTATTTTAATATCATTATTTAAATATTTAGCGTAATCTTTCTTAGGAGCCATCCATTTAGATTCCCAATTTTTATTAACACCAATTCTAAGTCCAGTTGGACTAACTTTTTGTCCCATAAATAAATCCTCCTAAAATTACCTTTCTGATACCACTACAGTAACATGTGATCTTCTATGGAAGAATTTATCAATCTTTCCACGTGATCCTGGTACCCTTCTTTTTAATGTTGAAGCCATATCAACTCTTATTTCTTTAATATATAGTTTGTTAGCATCTAGCTTATTGTTATTAACTGCATTTGCAACAGCTGAATCAACAACTTTTTTAATTACTCTAGAACCTTTACTATTATAATTTGATAAGATACTTAATGCTTCATTTGTACTTTTTCCACGAACTAAGTCTGCAATAAGACGAAGTTTAATTGGACTAATTCTAATTTCTTTTGCAATTGCTTTTACATCCATAATCTTCTCCCCCTTACCTATTTCTTAGCCTTGTCTGATCCGTGACCACCAAACTTACGAGTCAAAGCAAACTCTCCAAGTTTATGTCCAACCATATCTTCAGTTACATATACTGGAATAAATTCTTTTCCATTATGAACTGCAAAAGTATGTCCTATAAATTCAGGAAATATTGTTGAACGGCGTGACCATGTTTTAACAACTTCTTTTTTACCGCTTGCATTTAAAGCTTCAACCTTTTTCATTAATCTTTCAAATACGTAAGGTCCTTTTTTAATACTTCTTGCCATATTTTATTTCCTTTCCTATTTATCATTTTTACGACGTACGATAAGTTTATCAGACGCTTTTTTCTTTCTAGTTTTATATCCAAGTGCTGGTTTACCCCAAGGAGTCATTGGTCCACTTCTACCTACTGGAGCTCTACCTTCACCACCACCATGAGGGTGATCATTAGGGTTCATAACAGAACCACGAACTGTAGGTCTAACACCTAAATGTCTTGTTCTTCCAGCTTTACCAAGTTGAACTAAGTTAGAATCTTCATTTCCAACTCTACCAACTGTAGCTAAACAAGTTCCTAATACTTTTCTTACTTCACCTGATGTAAGTCTTAACATTACATAAGCACCTTCACGTCCAAGAATTTGTACTGAAGATCCAGCACTTCTTGCAAGTTCTGCACCTTTTCCAGGTTTTAATTCTACATTGTGTACAACTGTACCAACTGGAATATTAGCAAGTGGTAAAGTATTACCAACTTTTATATCAGCATTAGCTGAACTAATAATTTTTGATCCAACTGTAAGTCCTTTTGGAGCAATAATATATCTTTTTTCACCATCTGCATAAGTAATTAAAGCTATATTTGCACTTCTGTTTGGATCATATTCGATTGTACTAACAGTACCTTCAACATCGAATTTATTTCTTTTGAAATCGATTACACGATATTTTCTTTTTGCTCCTCCACCTTGATGTCTAACAGTAATTTTACCTTGATGATTACGTCCAGCTTGTTTCTTTAATGTAACAAGTAAAGATTTTTCTGGATTTTTACTTGTAATTTCATCATTAGTTAAAGTACTCATTCCTCTTTGTCCAGGAGTAATAGGTTTATAATTTCTTATTGCCATGTCTTAACCTCCTTAACCTAATTCAATTGTTTGTCCTTTTTCCAAAGTAACAATTGCTTTCTTCTTACGATTAGTAAGACCTGCATAACGTCCAACACGTTTTCTTCTTGGGTGAACATTAATTGTTTTGATATCAACAACTTTCACCTTGAATAATTTTTCAATTGCAGATTTAATTTCAGTTTTATTAGCTTTTGGATCTACATAGAATGCATATTGATTTAAATCTTGTCCAATTCTAGCAGATTTTTCAGTAACAACTGGCGCTTTAATAATTTCTAAATATTTAGTATTCATTATTTAAGCACCTCCTTTATTCTTTCCATAGCCTTTTCTTCAACTAACATCTTATTAGCACTTAGAATATCTAAAACACTAATTTCTTCTGGTAACATAATTACAACATTTTGTAAATTACGTGCAGCTAAAATTACATTTTCAGCATATTCGTTTACAACTACTAATACTTTCTTATCAGCTAATTTTAAATTTGTTAATAAGTTAACCATTTCTTTAGTTTTAGGAGTATTAAATGTAATATTTTCTACTACAACTAAATTTTTATCATTAATCTTATGTAAATAAGCTGTTCTTAAAGCTATTTTTCTTTCTTTTCTATTTTGTTTTTTACTATAACTTCTAGGAACTGGTCCGAAGGCTACACCTCCACCAACCCATTGTACTGCTCTAATTGATCCTTGACGAGCATTACCTGTTCCTTTTTGTTTCCATGGTTTTCTACCACCACCACTTACTTCTGCTCTAGTTTTAACAGAAGCAGTTCCTTGTCTTAAAGAAGATTGAGCAACAATAATTGCATCCTTTAAAACTTTATCATTAGTTTTTTCTCCAAATATTTCTTTTTCAAGAGTTAAATCCTTAACTTTTTCTCCATTTAAATTTAATAGTTCTACTTTCATATTAAGTCCTCCTATACAAGAATTATTCTTGTACTTCTCCTTCTGATGAAGAAGAATTTTCATCTTTTACTTCAACTTCGTAAGAAATAACATCAAATGGAGTATTCTTTCTATCTGTCTTAACAGCAGATTTAATAACAACTAATGACTTTTTAGCTCCAGGGATACTTCCCTTTACTAAAATACAATTATCATCCATATCAACTTTGATGATTTCAAGATTTTGAATAGTAACTTGTTCATCACCCATGTGAGATGGTAAAGCTTTACCTTTCAAAACTCTCTTTGGAAGCATAGTACCAAGAGATCCAACACCTCTATGATATTTAGAACCATGAGCCATTGGTCCACGACTTTGGTTATTTTTCTTAATAACACCTTGGTATCCTTTTCCTTTACTAATACCAGTTACATCTACAAATTCTCCTGCTTCAAATAAATCTGCTTTAATTGAAGAACCTAATTCATAATTACTGATATCTACTCCTCTGATTTCTTTTAAGAAGCGCTTAGGAGCAGTGTTTGTTTTCTTTAAATGTCCAATTTTTGCTTTATTACTAGCTTTTTCTTTAGTATCAAAAGCAGCCAATTGGATAGCTTCGTAACCGTCATTTTCTAATGTTTTAACTTGACTTACAACATTAGGTTCAATTTCGATTACAGTAACAGGAACTAGTTTTCCATCTTTTCCGAAAACTTGAGTCATTCCTAATTTCTTTCCTAAGATTCCTTTCATTTGTTTTTCCTTCCTTTAACTAATTATTTTTGCTTAATTTGAATGTCAATTCCACTTGGTAAATCTAAACGTTTTAATGCATCTAGAGTTTCCTTGCTAGGATTTTTAACATCAATAAGTCTTTTGTGTGTACGAGATTCATATTGTTCACGTGAATCTTTGTACTTATGTACAGCTCTTAAAATTGTAATTTTTTCAACCTCAGTTGGAAGTGGTACTGGTCCACTTACTTCTCCACCTGCACGTTTGACAGTTTCAACAATCTTAGCTGCAGCATTATCAAGTATTCTGTGATCATATGATCTTAACTTGATTCTTACATCAACATTAGACATATTAATCCTCCCTTCGCCTATATCTAGTATAGACTTGCTCCATGCAAATAACCCAATAACCAATTAGCAACTCAACCTGGTGTATCAGCAACCTTGCACATCACAGCAGTCATAACATCAACATAATACCATAAAATTATATGTATTGCAAGCATTTTTTACCTATTTTAAAAGAAAAAAAGCAATAAATTTATCAATTTATCACTTTATAAAATTTCTTCTAATAAATTCTTACCAGTCATTTCATCTGGAACTTTTTTTCCTAAAAAACTCAAAACAGTAGGGGCAACATCTTTTAAAGATCCATTAGTAACTAAATAATTCTTATCAGTTACACAAAATCTTACCAAATTAGTTGTATGAGCTGTTAATATTTTACCATCTTTACTTATCATTTCCTCGCAATTACCATGATCAGCAGTTATCATCATAGTAAAGTTATTCTTTAAAGATGCATCATATAATCTTCCAATATTATCATCTAAAGCTTCCATCGCTTTTATACAAGCATCCAAATTACCAGTATGTCCAACCATATCACCATTAGCATAATTAACGATAATAACATCATAAGAACCCATATTATTAATGATATAATCAGTAACTTCATATGAACTCATAGCAGGATCTAAATCATAAGTAGCAACATCATGCCTCGGGATTTTAACTTTCTTAGTTAATGGATAATCAACATCAAGATCACCATCAATAAAATGTGTAACATGAGGAAACTTACTATACTCTGCAATTCTTAAAACCCTTAAACCATATTTATTTAACATTTCACCAAGATTATTTGAAACCTCTTCATGAGAAAAAGCATTTAAACATATAACACTATCATCAACAGGCATCATTGTAACAGTTTTAATATTGTTAAATTTTATAGTTTCAAAGTCATTAAAATTAGGATTAGTAATAGCACCAAAAAGTTCCTTTAATCTATCTGGTCTAAAATTAGCAACAATAAGCCCATCACCATCAGAAACCATACCATCTTTATCAAGAATTGTAGGAATAACAAATTCATCATACACTTTATTATTATAACTTTTAATAATTATATCCTGATAAGAAGAATCATATTCTCCTTTACCATTTACTATTGCATCATAAGCAAGCTTAACATTATTCCACATTCCATCCCTATCCATTGCATAATATCTTCCACTTATAGTAGCAATTTTCCCGATTTTCTCTTTGAGCAAATAAATTTTTAATTTATCAAGATATTCAAGAGCAACATTAGGTAACGTATCCCTTCCATCCAAAAAAATATGAAGATATAAATTTTTAATACCATTTTTTCTAGCAACATCAATTAAGGAAAATATATGATTAATATGAGAATGAACACCACCATCACTTAAAAGACCAAAAATATGCAACTTCGAATTATTATTCTTAACATGATCTATAACATTCAAAATATTACTATTATTGTAGATTTCCTTACTCTTTATAGCACGATTTATTCTCTCCAAAGGTTGAAAAATAACTCTTCCAGCACCAATAGTAAGATGTCCAACTTCACTATTCCCCATCTGTCCTTTAGGAAGTCCAACATCTTCACCACTAGCAGATAAAAGACCATAAGGATACATTCCCCACAATTTATCTAAATTAGGAGTATTTGCAAGCAATAATGCATTACCATTTTCTTCTTTTCTTTCGCCAACACCATCAAGTATAGTTAAAATAACTTTATTCATAATTTCTTATAGTGTTTCCGTTACGCAACAACTCGCATAATAAGGAACGTATTTTACTCCTTTCTTTTCTCTAAAATTACCACTAGTAAATCTTATAGCATAATTTATACCATATTTATTCATAGATAAACTCAAACTCTTAGACTTAGAATTACTTTCTTCATCAACTATTTCAATAGGTATAATTTTACCATTTCTAGTTTGTAAAACTATATCTAAAAAAGCCTTACCTTCAGATTGATAATAATATATACTAAATCCATTACTTTTTAATGTAGAAACAATATTATTTTCATAAACAACATTCATCAATTTATCATTAGTAAAAAGTCTATTTGGATTCACATTCATCTTCTTAAATAAAATACCAGAATCATTAAAATATAAAATAAAACTATCTTCATCTTTTATTTTACTAAGAGGAGAAGTAAGAGCGGAAAGTCTAACACTTTTTATAACAATATTATTATCAACAAGAAATTTAATAGCTTTCTCATATTTTTTAGCACGAGCACCAGTTCTAAGTATTCCATATAAGAACTTTTTATTTTCTTTTAGTAACTGAATAGACATATTATCATAAACTTCTATTCCTCTTTTTATATCAATTAAGTTATCCAAATCCAAAAGTTTAGTTTTCAAAAGACCTATATTATTCTCATGAATAGAAGATAATGAAGTATAACTCTTATTCTCATTAAAATCCACAATAGCAGAAGGATAACCACCAGTTATAACATAATCATTATATAATTCCATAGCCATACTATGAAAAGGCATAGGTTTATTAGTTTTAAAAGAGTCTTCAATAAATGAAACCATTTGTTCCTTGCCAACAAACTTTAAATATTCAAAGAAAGTAACAAGTCCCATCTTCTTAACAATAAAACCATCCATCTTATTTTTGTTTAATAAATCCAAACAATTAGTAATCATAATAATATGATAAGAAGAATTACCAGCAAATAATTTCTTAATTGCATTTAAAACTTTAGTAGAAACATTATCAAATATAATTAAACTTTCTTCTTTAAAAATAGTTTCCAAAGAGATAGCAGAAAGTGCCCTTATCAATTTATCAGAAGTAGTATTTTTATCAATAACATAATTTAATTCTAAATTACCATTACAATCAAAGTAAATTACATTCTTATACTCTTTTTTACCAAAATCTAAAACAACATGAGTCTTACCACATAATGTAGGTCCATATAGTAACATTGGTTTTTTTAAGTGGTCTATTTTCCATTTTAGTAATTCATCCATTATTTTTCGTTCCATAAATTGATTCCTCCAATCATTATTCTCAATATAAGTATAATTTAATTAAAAAAAGAAGTCAATCAAAAAAAGAGCTAAGCTCTAATTTTTCTATCTTCTAATCTTAACTTATCAGCAATAGTTACTATAAACTCTGAATTAGTAGGTTTTGCCTTGTCAATATCAACACTATGTCCAAAAATTTCTTCCATAAGATCCCAATCACCTCTGTTCCACGATACTTCAATAGCATGTCTTATAGCACGCTCAACACGTGAAACAGTAGTATCAAACTTACTTGCAATCTCTGGATATAATTCTTTAGTTATACCGCCTATTACTTCAGGTCTTTCATATATAATAGAAATACCTTCTCTTATATATTGATAACCTTTTATATGAGATGGAACTCCCATTTCATGTAAGATATTAGTAATAGATATCTGTAAATTATTATGATATAAATCTAAAGACTTACTCTCGGAAACAATACTATTACTAGCTTCAGTAATTCTTTTCTCTAATTCACCTAAATCAAAAGGCTTTAATATAAAATAATTAACTCCAAGCTCTGAAACCTTTCTGATCATATCTTGAGTATTATAAGAAGTAAGTACAATCACTTTCTTATTAATATTAAGATTTTTCATATCTTCCAAAACAGAAACACCATCTTTAACTGGCATAATAAGATCAAGAATCATCACATCAAACATATCACCATGTTCTTTCAAATAATCCATCCCATCTTCACCATTATATGCCACGTTTACTACTTCAAATCCTGCGCGATCATTAAAATATTCTTTCATCATGTCGATTAACGCAACATTATCATCGACCAAGAATAACCTTATATTTTTCATCTAATCTCCCTTCATATACTACCACGCATTATTATTGTAATACAAAATTCACTATTATTCTAGAGAATTTTTTAACACATTTTGTCGATTAATCTAAATTATTCAAAATATTTAAAGTTTCATCAACATTAGTACTAGATTTTCCTATCATAAAACCATCAATATATTTAGATTTCTTTAAAGAAATAATATTTTCATCATTAACACTTCCACCATATAAAACTTTAACATCTTTACCATATTTCTTATAAATAATACTTTTAATAAGCATAACAATTTCATCAATAAAAGATGAAGAAATATTAACACCAGTATTAATCGCCCATATTGGTTCATATGCAAAAACTAAATCACTCATTACATCAACATCTTTTAAATAAGCCTTAATTTGTTTTACTATAACATCTTGAGTTTTTTTCATACTATATTCTTCTTTTGTTTCGCCCAAACAAATAATTGGAGTAATACCATTATCCAAAGCAGATATTATTTTTTTATTAATATCATTTAATGATTCATTTAAACAAACTTTTCTCTCACCATGACCTATAATTGAATACCTAACATTCATTGATTTTAATTGTTCTGCAGTTACTTCCCCAGTAACATCCATATATGAAAGATTTTGTGATCCTAAAGAAAAACTATATTTTCCAGAACAATATGGTAAATAAATAGAACTAGGACAAAAAATAACATCAATATCAGTCCTAACCTTATCCTTAAATGCTTTTATATAATCTTTAAAATCATCTAAATCCATATAAGTTTTCTGATTTAAAACAACAATCTTATTCATATCATCACCTATTTAATATTTTTTAAACCAACAAGTTTACCAGAAGAAATATATTCTAAAGTTGCACCCCCACCAGTTGAATAAAAATAAACTTTATCTTTATAACCAAAATTACTTAAAGCAGCGACTATATCACCACCACCAAAAATACTAATATCAACATTATTAGCTATATAATCCATAACCTTTTTAGTTCCATCTGAAAAATTAGAAAATTCAGAAACACCGATAGGCCCATTCCAAAATAATGTTTTACATCCCTTTATTTCATTTTTAAAAATAGAAATACTTTTATCTCCAATATCTAATGCCATCATATCTTTAGGAAAATCAAACAAAGAAGTATAAACCTTATCTCCATCAGCATAAGTAGTATTGCAATAAAAATCTATTGGTAAAATAATTTTAGATTCATACTTTTCAAGTAACTTCGCACAATACGAAATCATACTCTCTTCATATAAAGAACTTCCCATATCAAAGCCTTTAGCAACTAAAAAAGTATTAGCCATAGCACCACCAATTAATAAGGTATCAACTTTCTTTATTAATTTATCAATAACTTTAACTTTATCAGAAATCTTAGCACCACCCATAATAACAACAAATGGATGTTTTGGTTTAAATAAAATATTTAAATTTTTAAGTTCATTTTGAACTAAAAAGCCAACACCAGATTTTAAATGACTAGAAATACCAACATTAGAAGCATGTTCTCTATGTAAAGTCCCAAAAGCATCATTAATAAAAATATCACCTAATGATGCATAAAAAGAAGCAAGTTTATCACTATTACCACTTTCTAAATTACCATCTAAATCATAAAATCTTGTATTCTGTAATAAAACAGCAGAACCATAATCAACATTGTTAACAAAATCTCTAACTGTATCAAAATCTAAACTATCACAAAAAGAAAGATTAGGTATTAATTCCTTTAACCTTTCAAAGACAACAAAAAGACTGTATTTTGACTCATCTTCAATTGTCTTTACTTTTCCCAAATGAGATAAGATAATAGCTTTTCCACCATTATCAATAATATATTTTATAGATTTAACACTAGACGTAATCCTTGTATCATCTAGTATTTTACCATCTTTTAATGTAACATTTAAATCACATCTAATTAAAACACTTTTATTTTTAAAGTTAAAATCCTTTATATTCTTCATAGTTTCACCACTATTATAATAACACAAAAAAAAGACTAAAACCTAGTCTTTTTTATTAAATAGACATCAAATCTTCTTCTTTTTCTTTAAGCATTTCATCTACTTGTTTATTATATTTATCTACTAAATCTTGCAAATCTTTTAAATAAGCCTTTTCCATATCTTCAGAAAGTTCATCCTTTTTAATCATATCGATTATATCTCTTCTGCCATTTCTAACAGCAATTCTACCTTCTTCAGCATATTCTTTTGCTTGTTTAACTAAATCTCTTCTTCTTTCTTCAGTTAAAGGTGGAATAGTAATAAATACAACTTCCCCATTATTATTTGGTGTAATTCCAAGATTAGCTTCGTATATAGCTTTTTCGATAGCTCCCAAAATAGTTCTATCAAAAGGTTTAATGCTAATTTGTCTAGCTTCTGGAACAGAAATAGTAGCTAATTGTTTAAGTTGAGTTGGTGCACCATAATATGAAACGAAAACACCATCTAGCATACTAGGATTAGCTCTACCGGCTCTAATAGTAGTAAATCTTTCATCAAGATTATTTAAAGCCTTATCAAATTTTTCTTTTGCAACAAGTATATAATTATTATTCATATGATCCTCCACATACCTATATTATACAATATGACTAAATAAAAAAAAAGATATTTTATAATTCTATTGATAATAAGAAATTATAAATATCGTTTTTTACTCTTTCAATATTATTAGCATTTATCTCAAGATTATCAAAAGATTCAAAATTATTATAATAATTAACAATTTTACCATCTTTTACAATAATCAAAGTTGGTATATCAAATCTTTTATCAGATGTTTCATAAGAGCCATAAAAATAAGGACTTAAATAATCATTAAGTTTTAATACCATAGATTTATAAAGATCACTTTCTTCTTTTGTTTTAGTAACTTCTTTTTCTAAAACTTTATATTCAAAAGAATTTGCATTTGGATTGAAATAATAAATATTTTTAATATTATTTTCTTTAGAAAAAACTATTAACTGATCAACCAATAATCTACTACATAAATCATTATAACTACCAATGTAAATAATTGAATCATTAGAAAAAACTGAATCTATATTATCTTTATTAATATATTTAAATGGATTTTCTTTATTTATAGATAAGTCATATAAAGAAATACTATTTTCTTTTTCATATTCTGTCTTAAATGTTATACCATCAGTAATCTTATTTTCTTTTTCGATTTGAGGTAAGTTATTATTTGAACATCCAGTTAATAAAAGAAAAAAGGATATTAAAATTATAATATACTTCTTCATATAATTTTCCTATCCATTAATTTGATTTTTTACTTCTTCAGCAAAGTTATCATTTCTCTTTTCCATTCCTTCGCCAACTTCATACCTAATCATTCCTACGATAGAACAATTATTATTTTTAGCATATTGAGAAACAGTTACACTTGTATCTTTAATGAATTCTTGATCATTTAAACATACTTCTTTGTAATATTTCTTAATTCTACCAAGAACCATTTTTTCAGCTATGTCTTCAGGTTTACCTTCATTAATAGCTTGTTCTTTATAGATTGCTTTTTCTTTTTCTAAAGTATCAGTTGGAACTTCATCAGAAGAAATACATAAAGGTCTCATTGCAGCAACATGCATAGCAACATCTCTAGCAACATCAGCATTATCACCATTTAGAGTAACTAAAGTAGTAATTTTTCCACCTAAATGAGAATAAATGCCAAATACTTGACCATCTTCTTTAGAAACTTTTTCAAATCTTCTAAAGCTTATCTTTTCACCAATTTTTGCAGTGAAATTAACAACAGCTTGAGAAATAGTAGTTCCATCTTCAAGAGAAACATCATTTGCTTCTTCCATAGTTTTAACATCACTATTTAACAGTGCGCTAGCAATATTAGAAACTAAAGTTTTAAATTCTTCATTTCTAGCAACGAAATCAGTTTCACAGTTAACTTCTAAAATAATAGCTTTATTTCCATCACTAAAAGCATAACTTAAACCCTCAGCAGCAATTCTAGATTCTTTCTTTTGAGCCTTAGAAATACCCTTTTCTCTTAACCATGTAATAGCATCTTCCATATTTCCATTTGACTCTTGTAAAGCTTTTTTACAATCCATCATTCCAGCACCAGTTTTATCTCTTAATGATTTAACATCGTTTGCACTAAACATATAAATCCTCCTATTATTTTAATGCAGAAACTAAATCTGCTTTTTTCATTGTACTGTATCCTTTAATACCTTTATCTTTTGCCAAAGCTTTTAATTCAGCTAAAGTCATAGAATCAAGATCTACTTTTTCTTCTTTTACTTCTTCCTTAACTTCTTCTGCTTTAACTTCTTCTTTTACTTCTTTAACTTTTTTAGGTTCTTCTTTTGCTTCTTTATTTTCTTTTGATTTATCTTCCTCAGTAACAAAATTTAAAACTTCTTTTCCATTAACTGAAGCAATTGCATTAGCTAAAACATTTACAACAAGTTTTACAGCTCTTACAGCATCATCATTAGCAGGAATAACATAATCAACCATATCTGGATCGCAATTAGTATCTACTAATCCAATAACTGGAATATGTAATTTTCTTGCTTCTTTTATAGCAGTTTCTTCAACTCTAGGATCAACTATGATAATTGCACTTGGTAACTTTTGCATATTTCTAATACCACATAAGTTAGCATTTAATTTATCATATTCTTTTTTAATCTTAAAAGCTTCTTTTTTAGGAAGTAAACTTAAAGTTCCATCTTCTTCCATCTTTTCTATTTCATCAAGTCTTTTAATTCTATTTCTTATTGTTCTAAAGTTAGTTAATGTTCCACCTAACCATCTTTGAGTAACATAGAACATATCAGTTCTTTTAGCAGCTTCTTCCATAGCTTCATTAGCTTGTTTTTTTGTTCCTACAAATAAGAATGTTCCACCATTTTCTGCTAATTCTGCAAGTTTAGCATAAGCTTGTTCTATACATGCAGATGTTTTTTGTAAATCGATAATATGTATATCATCTCTAGAAGTATAAATATACTCCTTCATCTTAGGATTCCATCTTTTCTTTTGATGACCAAAATGAACTCCTGCTTCTAATAAATAATTCATTGACACTACTGTCATACTTAATCTCTCCTTCGTTTTTATCTTCTATCAAATTCAAAATAATATCACCATTAAGGCACTAGATATTAAAATCCATTGATATGTTTTATTTTTCTTCTTTAACTACTTTTTTAGTTGTTTTAGGTGCTGCCTTAGTAGTTTTTGAATCAGCACTTACAGCTTTTTTTGCTTCTTTAATTTTACCAGTTTTAGCAATTTGAACTAATTCAGCAAAAGCTTTTGGATCAGAAATAGCAAGTTCTGATAACATTTTTCTGTTAATTTCAATTCCTGCTTTAGTTAATCCATTAATGAATTTAGAATAACTAATATCATTTACTCTACATTCTGCATTAATTCTTGTAATCCATAATTTTCTAAAGTTTCTCTTAGTTTGTTTACGATCTCTAAATGCATATTTTTCAGAATGCATTACTTGTTCATTAGCAGTTTTATAAAGTCTATGTTTACTTCCAAAGTAACCAGAAGCTCTTTTTAATACTTTTTTACGTCTTGCACGTGTTGCAACACTATTCTTAACTCTTGTCATAATCTACCTCCTATAATACATTCTTTAACCTATTGTAATCTGCTTTACTAAATTCAGATTTAGATCCTGCTCTTCTTGATTGAGCAGCACTTTTCTTACCAGTTTGGTGATTATTACCAGCAACTAGCTTAGTAATACTACCGCTTTGTCTTATGTTTAAAACTTTCTTTGTAGCTTTATGTGGCTTTAATTTATATTTCTTAGCCATAATAATCCCTCCTATTTTTCTTTGTTTGGTGCAAGCATCATAGTCATATTTCTTCCATCCAATTTAGCCTTTTGTTCAACTAAAGCTATATCCTTTACACGATCAGCAAATTTATTCATAACTTCTTCACCAATTTCAGTATGAACCATTTGTCTACCTTTAAATCTTATTGATAGTTTTACCTTATGACCTTTTTCTAAATATTTAGAAGCATTTCTAACTTTAGTATCAAAGTCTCCAACATCAATGACAGGAGATAAACGATATTCCTTAAGTTCAACAGCATTTGCTTGTTGTTTTTTCCTTGCTTCTTTTTGTTTTTTTGCTTTCTCATACTTAAATTTGTTATAATCCATTATTTTACATACTGCAGGATTTGCATTTGGGCTTATTAATACCAAATCCAAACCAGCATAACTTGCAACTACTAAAGCATCATTAATAGGTTTAACACCTAATTGCTCACCATTTGGACCAATAACTAAAACTGGACTGACCTTAATTTGTTCATTACAGAACAAATCATTACTATTATTTGCTATACAAAACACCTCCATAAAATATAAAAAGAGTACGAAACGCACTCTACCCTAACCATAAACATAAAAATTGGCCTTTAACCTACAGTTACACACTATCAGGTGGATATAATACATCTCTTTCCTTTTTAACAACTAAGATTATATATAAAAAATTACTAATTGTCAATAAAAATATATTATTTTTCACGTTTTCTAGAACTAACATCAATAAAAACATAATCTGGATAAAATGAAGCACTAGCATCACGATCTTCTAATTCATATCTATCAATAACCTCATTAGGAATAACAAGTTCTTTATTCTCATTAATAACAGTTTCACAAGAATTCCCAACGATACGAAGATATTCATCACTTTTATAAATAGAAGAATCAATATCACTAGTAAATTCTTTTTGTATAAAAGAGTCAAAACCATCTTCACTAAAACAACAAATAAAATCACTATCACAAATCATAATAGCTTTAGAAGATTTATCGAAATTAACACTATCAGGAAGTTTAATTTTTAAATTTTTCTCCATCGTAATATCTAATGTACTCATATAATCACCAATTAAATTATACTATAAAAAAAATCTGAAATAAATCTGACTATAAATATTTTTTTAACTTTTTTCACATATTCTTCAACATATTCACTAATAATACTTATTTTATCAATAAATTATATATCTCATCATGAATAGCTTCCTTAGTTTTCATTTTACCATTTTCACTACACAAAACCTTAGTCCAAGAAAGATAATCTGCAACAAACATCGCATTATCATAAACCTTCTTCATAAAAGCAAGATCTTTTTCATGAATATCATTACTGATTCCATCATTACTTACTCTCTTTTTTCTTAACTCAGTAGCAAGTTCAAATGGCATATATAAAAATATAACATTATCTGGTTTTCTTATACCAAGTTTATTGTACTCAAAGTCACAAATATAATCTATAAACTTTTTCCTTTCATCAATATCTTCAATTAGAGCAGACTGATAAATAATACTAGAAGTTGTATATCTATCAGCTAAAATAATAGATCCATTATCATACTTACTTTTAAGATCAAAATTCCAAGTCACTGCCCTATCTATTGCAAATAAACTATTAACAAAATATGGAGATAGATCTTTAACATCGCCAAATTCACCATTTAAATACATTTCTACAAGCTTACCTTGATTAGTATTATATGATGGAAACTTGTGACAAAAAACACTTAAACCGTCTTTAATTAAATGTTCATAAAACATATTATATTGAGTACTTTTACCAACACCATCACATGAACCTTCAATAACAATTATTTTACCTTTTTTCATATATCCTCCTCTACTTTATAGAATAACTATTATTTATAGTTAAAACACCATAAATAAAAAGTATATCTTTATTTTCAAAATCAACATAATTACCTAATATTTTAGAAGAAACATATCTTGTATCAATAACGGTTATTTTACTATATTTTTCAAGCAAAAGAGGAATTAAACAACTCCCATATGAATCCCTAAAAACAACAAGTTGTTTGCCTTCTGAATTATTAGTTATAATATCAATAATCGGAACAGCTCCTGATAAATATATATCGTATTTATCAAATGAAGAAAGCTTATTTAAATCGTATACTGCTGATTTTTTGCCATTTTCATAATTATAAACCACACTCGTGTCAATAATGTCATTAGTTAAAATCTTGATTGTATCAATTTTATTATTTATAGACATTTGACCAGAATAAACACCTTTAAAAGTAGTTACTTCCTTCACAGTATAGTTTTCATTTATATCAGAATTCATACGATTAGCAATTCTTTTAGCAACAGGCACAATATTTTCTTGTTTCCAATGACTATCAGTTTTATAATAATCCTCCAATTCCAATAAGTCAAAAATATCAATATAATTAAAATCCACAAGTTTTTCCTTCATAATATTTTCAAGCTCATTATAATCAATTCTTAAATTACCATCATCAACAAAATAATTTTTATCTGGAACTATAGTAAAATAAACGTTGTTATCTCTAAAATAGTTACTTTTTAACAAACTCATTCTATTAGCTAAATTAATCACCGATTCCTTATTTAAAGGAAATTCTTGTTTTATTATAAAATCATCATAATTATACAAATTATTATAATTTTTTTTCATACTCAAATCTAATTTAATCTTAATCTTTCTGAATATATCTCTAGCGACAAATTGATCAGCAACATAACTATCTAAATCTTTAAAAAAAGTCCCATTAAATAAATTATTCATAGTAATTTTAGGAAATTGCTGAAGTTTCCTTCGCTCTGATATTGAAATTTCTTTGTCTCCACTTAATAAATTAATTAATAAAAACATAAACAAAAACAATAAAAATACTACAGAAATAAAAATATTTTTAATTTTATCACTCATATTTTCCTCCTAAAACCTAAAATATAAAAATGGATTATATGAATTATCAATTAAACAAGCAGTACACAATATCAATAATATAACTATAAAAATAGGTTCCAAAAAGTTTATACACTTATTAATAAAACTATTTTTTCTTAATTTGCTAACAATGTTTTTCATAACTGGAGTTGCAGCAATAAATGAAACAGCAAGAACAATAAAATAAGACTTAAAGCAATAAATAGTATATTTATTAACAAACAATTCACCATTGAATCCAAACAAACCAATAACATTGTTCCATGCTACTTTTAAAGAGGATGAACTAA
Organism: uncultured Bacilli bacterium; assembly: GCA_934102355.1. Classification (GTDB taxonomy): domain Bacteria; phylum Bacillota_I; class Bacilli_A; order RF39; family UBA660; genus CAKORS01. The sequence goes on along the minus strand of CAKOSO010000002.1, from coordinate 159,824 downwards.
ATATTATAAAACTAATCATAACCACAAACAAAACATAAAAACTTCTTAAAAATTTAGGTAATTTTTCAAGATATTTACCATACCATAATTTTTCTAAAATCAACAATATTCCAAATATTATCCCCCATAATACGAAGTTCCAACTAGCACCATGCCAAATTCCCGTTAATAACCAAACTATTAATAAATTTCTAATTAATTTCCATTTACCTTTTCTGCTACCACCAAGTGGAATATATACATAATCTTTAAACCACGAACCTAAAGAAATGTGCCACCTTCTCCAAAATTCAGTAATACTAGTTGAAATATATGGATAATTAAAATTTTCTAAAAAATGAAATCCAAATATCCTACCAAGACCTATAGCCATGTCAGAATATGCAGAAAAATCAAAATATATTTGTAACATATAACCAATCGCAAATAACCAATAAAATAAAACACTTCTTTCACCAATCAAACCAAATTTTGAACATAATTCACCCAAAACATTAGCTATTAAAATTTTTTTTGCAAATCCAACAACAAATCTTCTAATTCCATAAGCAAAATCATAAAAAGAAGTACTCCTGTCATCTAATTCTTTTTCTATAGTTTCATATCTAACAATAGGCCCTGCAATAAGTTGTGGAAACAAAGAAACATAAGTTGCCAGTTTTATTATATTATGTTGTGCCTTCACTTTTTTCCTGTAAACATCAACAACATAACTAATTATCTGAAAAGTATAAAATGATATCCCAATCGGCAACGCAATATTTATAAACTTAATATCCGCTCCAAAAAAATTATTAATATTTAATAATAGAAAATTCACATATTTAAATATAAAAAGTAAAAAAATATGAACAAACAGAGTACAAATTAAAATATTTTTACTATTATATTTTTCAATAAGTAAAGATCCAACATACGCAACAACTATTTCTAAAATCATTAAAAATATATATTTAGGTTCACCATAAAAATAAAATAACAAAGAAGCAGTTAATAAAATAAAATTTTTACATTTCTTAGGAACAATAAAATAAACTATAATCGTTAAAGGTAAAAAATAATACAAAAATGCTATACTAGTAAATAACATACATCCTCCTTAAAAAAGGCATCAAAACTGATGCTTTTATTAAACTGTCATTTCAGGTGGAAGCTCTATATCCTCCTCACTATTTGTCTTTTCTAATTCCTTACCTATCTCATTATTAACATACTTCTTAAATTCATTATAAACAGGTGTAGCAAGATCATCACTAGACATAACCAAAAATATTAAATCGTCATGATTGGTAACATATAATTTTTCAGCACTAACGCATATCCATTTACGCATATCAATATTATCTACAATTTCTTGTTTCATCTTTTCAATTAATGAATTGTTTTTCACCTTAATGATAACAAGAGAATACGCTTGAGAAGTCATTAAAGGTTCTGAAATAACCATATATTTAATATTTTCATTAGAATTTAATCCAGTATAGCTAGTAACCAAACTAACATCATTAACATCAACAACCTCAGTTTCAAGACTAGGCAACTCAGCTTCAAGATTTTTATAAATAGCACGTATCATTTTCTTTGCATCATTAGCACTATCAATTCCCACAGAATCTTTTACATTAAATTTAGCAAAAGCAACCCCTAAAATAGCAACAAACAATAAAATCAAAACTATAATTAAAATTCTTTTTTTATTCATAACTAATCCTCCTACAAAAATTATAGCATAATAAAAAAATATAATAAACACTATCAAATATAGTTATGTACAAAAATTAAAAAAGAATAACAAAAACTATTTATCAATTACCATTATATTTCTTTATGAAAACTTTATATAATTCCCCACATCTATCCTTATCCATCTCAGCAACATATAAAAGAGGATTAGAATATTTCAATTTCTCATATTTATAAAAACCTAAATGATGAAAAGGCAAAAACTCAATTTTTTTTACGTTTTTTATTTTTTTTACATATTTTACTAAACCATCAATATATTCATAATTGTCATTTATACCAGGAATAATAACTTGTCTAATCCATACATCTTTACCAGAATCATTCATAGCAGAGATAAATTTTTCACATTCATCAATATCAAAATCTGTTATCATTTTATAACCATCACTATTAATGTGTTTTATATCTAATATAATCAAATCTACCAAAGATAAAATTTCGTTATAATGTCCAATTCCGACACCAGAAGTATCTAGCGCTATATTAATTTTTTCTTTTTTCAAAAGAGAAAAAGTTTTTTTTATAAATTTTGTTTGTAAAAGTGGTTCTCCACCAGAAAAAGTAACACCTCCAGTTTGTCCAAAATATGGTTTATTACGTAATACAATATTTACGATTTCTTTTGGTTTATATTTCTTTCCACATTTAACCCACATTTCAGGATTATGGCAAAATAAACACCTTAGTTTACATCCCGATAAAAATATAACAGTTCTAACACCAGGTCCATCGACAAGTCCCATCGATTCAATTTCTGATACATATCCACTATAGTTTTTCATGAAAGGTCCTCAAAATAACTTCTTCTTGTTGTTTGCGAGTAAGTCGGTTAAATCTAACAGCATATCCAGATACCCTTATAGTTAATAAGGGATATTTAGTTGGATTTTCCATAGCATCAATCAACTTTTCCCTATCAATAACATTAACATTCAAATGATGAGCGCCTTTTATAAAATAACCATCAAGTAAAGAAACCAAATTATTAACCTGTTCCTCTTCATTATTACCAAGAGAAGAAGGGATAATAGAAAATGTATTAGAAATGCCGTCCCGACAACAATCAATATAATTAAGTTTAGCAACTGAATTAAGAGAAGCTATAGCTCCATTACAATCTCGTCCATGCATTGGATTTGCACCAGGAGCAAAAGCAATACCATCTTTTCTACCATCAGGAGTAGACCCAGTCATTGTACCATAAACAACATTAGAAGTAATAGTTAAAACAGATAATGTAGGCTTTGCATTTCGATAACAAATATGTTTACAAAGCTCACTATAAAATTTTTTTAAAATTTCATCAGCAATCAAATCAACTGCATCATCATCATTACCAAATTTAGGAAAATCACCAGTTATTTCAAAATCAACTGCAACACCATTTTCATTTCTAATTGGTTTAACTTTTGCATATTTAATAGCGGAAAGCGAATCACACGCAACAGAAAGTCCTGCAACCCCATATGCCATAAGCCTGCTAACAATAGTATCATGTAAAGACATCTGACCAGCCTCATATGCATATTTATCATGCATATAATGAATAATGTTCATAGCATTAGAATAAATATTTGCAACACTCTCCATCATTTTAAAATAAGCCTTCTTAACTTTCTTATAATTTAAAACAGCGTCATCAATTTTAGAGAAACCAGGAACAACAACATCTCCACTTTTTTCATCAATGCCACCATTTATCGCATATAAAAGGGTCTTTGCCAAATTACATCTAGCACCAAAAAACTGCATATCCTTTCCTAAACGCATCGCCGAAACACAACACGCTATAGCATAATCATCACCATAAATTGGTCGCATAATATCATCGTTCTCATATTGAATAGCATTTGTCTTAACACTCATATCAGCACAATACTCTTTAAAATTTTTAGGCAATTTTTTAGACCATAAAACTGTCATATTAGGTTCTGGAGAAGGCCCTAAATTATTAAATGTATTTAAAATTCTATATGAAGTTTTAGTAACCATACTAATACCTTTAACATTCACTCCACCAATAGAACATGTTACCCATGTTGGATCACCAGAAAAAAGTTCATCATATTCAGGAGTCCTTAAGTGTCTAACTAATCTAAGTTTAATGATGAAATGATCTATAATTTCTTGAATCTTTTCCTCAGTAATCAAACCACACTTCAAATCTCTTTCGAAATAAATATCAAAAAAAGCATCAACCCTCCCTAAACTCATTGCAGCCCCATTATTTTCTTTAACTGCAGCAAGATATCCAAAATAAGTCCACTGAACAGCTTCACGACAATTAACGGCAGGCTTAGATATATCAAAACCATATCCAGATGCCATTTTTTTAAGTTCTTCCAAAGCACCACATTGCATAGAAACTTCTTCACGAATTCTTATTAAATCATCGCTCATATAACCAGTTAAATTTTTTAGGTCCTTTCGCTTTTCACTAATAAGAAAGTCAATTCCATATAATGCAACTCTCCTATAATCACCAATAATCCTTCCTCTTCCGTAAGAATCTGGAAGACCTGTTAAAAGTCCACTACGTCTAGCTTTTCTAATATCATCAGTATAAGCATCAAAAACCCCTTGATTGTGCGTTTTTCTAAATTGATTAAAGTATTTATCAACATCTTTGTTCAAAGTATAACCATAAGCTTTAAGTTCGTCATATACCATTCTAATTCCACCATACGGATTAACCATTCTTTTCAATGGCATATCTGTCTGGAGACCAACAATAACATCATCTAAATCACTTATATAGCCAGGCTCAAAACAATTAATTCCAGACATATGATCAACATCTATATCTAAAACATGCCCCTTTAACTCTTTATCTAATAGACAAAGACATTTTTTCCATATCTTATCAGTTTTAAGAGTAGACCCTTTTAAAAATAATCCATCACCAGTATATTCAGTATAATTGTTAATTATAAAATCATTAACATTGACTTCATCCATCCATTTACCATATTTAAAATCTTTCCAACCATCATACATAATATTCGCCTCCTATTATCAAAATTATACTTTTTTTAAAAATAAACAGTCAATCATTTGCAACAAAAATATTTAAAATTTACATTAAAATAAATCAAAAAATATTAAAACTTTGACAATAAGCACAACATTAAATATATCTTATATAACAATGAAGCTTTACTTTAAAAATACCTTATTATTTAAAATTAAACTGCACAACATTTTAAAAATATTGTGCAGTTTAATATATATACTTAAAAAATCAAATAAATAAATCTGGTGGAGATGAGGGGAATTGAACCCCTGTCCAAATAGCAAACAAATAAAAACGTCTACAAGTTTAGTTAATAATTAAAAATCCTAATCACTGGTTATTAACAAACCACTTAATTATTAAGTCTATTAAATATTCGAAATAATACATAGACAATATTATTTTATATCCTACTAAAATGAGCCTCTAATAATTCCCGTAGGAAAGAAATTAAAAGAAGCGCTTTGCATTCTAATTAATTAAGCAAAAGCTAATTGATTTCTGTTTCCAGTTATATTTAATTTTGCATTTAAAGATTGCCATCTACTTGCAGTTCTTACCATTTTACTACTGTCGAAACCAATGCATCCCCATGACGCTAATTATAGCATAACAACCAATAATTAGCAAGTTTTAGAAACTTTTTAAATCCTTCTCAATCTTTCTTTTTATATCTCTTTCTTTAATAGTTTCCCTTTTATCATAATTTTTCTTACCCTTACCAACACCAAGTAAAACTTTAACCTTATTTTTTACCATGTAAACTTTTAAAGGAATTAATGTATAACCCTCTAAATTAATTTTCTCTTTTAATTTTAATATTTCCTTTTTATGAAGTAGTAATTTTCTACTTCTTTTCTCATCTGCTGCAAATAAAGAAGACTGATCATACTTTTTAACAAACATGTTTAATAAGTAAACCTCGTTATTTCTTATAATACCATAACTATCTTTTATATTAGCATTACCTAACTTTATCGATTTAACCTCATTACCAAATAATTCAATACCACATTCAATAGTATCTTCAAAAAAATAATTAAAGTTTGCCTTTCTGTTTAATATTTCCATTTTTATCACCTGATTTCTGTTTCTTATCATATAATTCAAAATCTATTTCACGAGTATCTTTATCACTTCTTACTAGTTTAACAGTAAGTTTATCACCCAACCTGTAATTTTTTTTACTTCTTTCTCCAATAACTATTTCAAGTTCTTCATCATAATTATAAAAATCATCCATACTAGAAAAACCAACTCTACCTTCAATTAAATTATCGAGCATTACAAACATTCCGTTTTTTGTAAAACCAGAAATTCTAGCATCATAAACATTACCAACAAACCTAGACATATACATAGCTTCTTTCATCTTATCAGCTTCTCTTTCACACATATCCGCAACAAGTTCCATCTCTGATGAATGATTAGCAATATCATTTAAATAATCTTTAAAACTAGAGGAATTAAGTTTTTCAAAATTTCCATCCAATACATTTGACAATACTCTATGAATAGTAGTATCTGGATATCTTCTTATTGGAGAAGTAAAATGTGTATACGCTTCATTTCTTAAAGCACTAATTCCAACTCCGAAATGACCATAGTTTTCTGTTTTATAAGAAGCTTTAGACATACATCTTAGCAATAAAGATGAATATATATCGAACTTATCACTATTTTTTAATTCACTTAAAATACTTTGTATAACATGTGGATCACTAATATTTAACTTAGTTTTAATATTTTCACCATAATTGCTAATAACTGTAATAATATGTTTTAATTTTTCTTCATTAGGCACATCATGAACACGATATATAGATGGAGTACCCAAATTATAAAGATATGTTGCAACACATTCATTAGCTTGTAACATAAAGTCCTCAATTAGAGATTCCCCCATACCTTGATTTCTTACACCAATTTCAGTAACATTACCAACTTCATCAGTATAAATTTTTATTTCAGATGAAGAAAATTCAAGCATTCCCTTCTCTCTTCTTCTCTTTCTTAAAATATTAGCTAATCTCTTCATTATTTTTAAATCATCACTAAATTCTTCATAACCAGAAGGAACAATATTTTTTTCTAAGATTTGATTAACACAGTTATAAGTCATTTGTTTTCTAGATTTTATAACACTCTTGAAAATATCAAAATCTTTTATATCTCCATTATTATCAATTTCCATTACACAAGACATTGCAAGTCTATCAACACCAGGATTTAAAGAACAAATTCCATTTGATAAAGAAGGGTCATACATTGGATTAACAACTCCTGGCATATAATAACTAGTTCCTCTTATATATGCATCTTCATCAATTGAAGAATTAGGCTTTACATAAAATGAAACATCTGCAATATGAACACCAAGTAAATAATTACCATTTTCGAGTTCTTTAATACTAACAGCATCATCTATATCTTTTGTATCATCACCATCTATAGTAAATATAACTTCATCTCTTAAATCATGATTCTTCCTTTTTTCTATTTCTTCTAAAGATACCGAAGATGGAACATTCTTTAATTCTTCAATAGTTTTATCACTAAATTCAAAAGGAACACCATATTGATACAATATTTCTTTTTCATCCATTCTAGGAGCATTTTTATGTCCAATAACTCTATCTAATGTCGCATGAAAATATCTACCACTTTTAGTTTTATCAATCTTTATACCAATTATCATTCCATCTACAATTGACCCATCAATATCAATTGCATACTTATCTTTTCCAACTACTGCATATCTCTTACCCTTTATAGTAACAACTTCTGCTAATAAACCTTTTCTTTCTATTATTTTAGTAACAGATCCATTATATGTATTAAAATCAATAATTTTAACTAATACCTTATCACCATTCATTGCATTACAAGTATTACCATTAACAATATGTATATCACCAGATAAAGTTTCAACCAACATATTTCCATTTCTTAAAACCCTAAAAGTTCCTTCTTTAAATGGATTTAAAGTATATAAAAACTTATTAGAATTAACACAATATATTAACTTTTCTTCTTGAAGTTCTTTAATGAGGTCAAGTAACTCATCAATAGAAATATCATTAACTCCTATTTTTTTATGTATATCAGAAACAGATAAAGCACTATTTCTATTTAATTCCAATATCCCAAGTATATTTTCTTTCATAAGTATCACCTATAAATATTTTAACAGATAAATACAAAAATAAAAAGAGCCAACGCTCTTACATAAATGAAATAACAACACAAATAACAAAGAATAGAACTCCAAGAACTAAAGTACATCTACTTATAACAAGTTCACTACCTCTTTCTTTTCTATTCTTAAATAAATCACTACTACCACCAGTTATTATTTGAGAAGCTCCTTCTGCCTTAGAACTTTGAAGTAGTACAATAGTAATTAATAATATACAAATAACCATTAATGCGATTTCCATAACTTCCTCCTTAAAACAATAAATATTTTAGCACAACAAATATAATAAATCAAACCCCTATTTTATTATATTTTTTATTTAAATAATCTTTAGCAAATTCATAATCATTTTTTCTCAAGATATCTTTATCTTTCATTTTCAAATAATTTTCTAAACCTTTTCCTAAAATCAAAACAGCATCACCAGGATTAGCCATATCAAGTGCTTTTTTTATTGCCATGTCTCTATTTTGTTCCAGTTCATAGTTCTTATAATCTTTTACATTTTGAACCATTGAATCAAGTAAATATGTTGGATCTTCACTCCATGGATCATCCAAAGTAAATATACTATAATCAACATTATTAACACAATAATCTGCTGTTTCAACTCTTCTTCCAATATCACGTGCTCCTGCTGCACCAACAACTACTATAACTCTATTTTTATTAAATGTTTTAACATAAGTAACTAAATTCTTAATAGCATTAGCAGTATGCGCATAATCAACAATTACATCAAATGGTTGACCACATTCAACAAAAAGCTGTCTTGCATCAATTGGTGTTAATAATTTTATCTTCTCAATTACATCATCAATATCATATGAAAAATGATTAAATAAAAGTAAAACTGCCATTAGATTTAAAACGTTAAATTCCCCAGAAAGACCAGTTTCGATATGCTTATCACCTAAAATACCATGAATATCAAATTCTAACTTTTTCTTAGATACAACTATATTTGATGGATATATATCTGAATCGCTATTATAACCATAAGTATACAAAACACCATTTGCGCTATTAATAAATACATCCGAATATTTATCATCCTTAAAAACAATACAAGGTCCATCTTTAACAGTAGCTTTAAAACATTTAGCTTTAGCATTAGCATAATCATTCATATCCTTATGAACATTTAAATTATCCCTAGTTAAATTAGTAAATATAGATGCACAAAAAGAAACACCATCTAATTTACCAGTACCAAGTCTTTCAGAAGAGGCTTCCATAGCAACATAAGAAACTTTATGTTTAACAAACTCATCCAAAACTTTAAATAAGTCTTTAGGTAATGGGGTAGTAAAATGATTATCACAACTCCAATTAGTTGTCCTAATACCATTAGTACCTATATATCCAATCTTAGTATAATAATTCATAAGTTGATAAATAATTTCTGTAACAGTAGTTTTACCATCAGTTCCAGTAACAGCAATAATCTTTATTTTATCCAAAACATCATCATAATAATTATTTAAAATTTCATTATATGCACAATTAGAATTATTAACTTTTACAACAGGTACACTACATTTAATATCTTCCTCAGTAACAACTGCAACTGCCCCATTTTCTATAGCTTTATCTATGTACTTATTCCCATCAACACTAAGACCCTTAACAGCAATAAAAAGACCATTCTTCTTAATTTCCCTAGAATCATCAGAAATATTATCTATATCAATATCATAATCACATTTATAGAGTTTATTAAGTTTCATATAAATTCCTCCATATAAATTATAATATAAAGATTAAAATATAACAAGTAACCCCCTAATGGATAAAATTAACTCCCCAAAATAATAGATACAAAGTAACTATTATTAAAGAAGGGATAAAGTATAAAAAATTATATCTATTACTGCTTTTCAAATTTTGTAACAAACTAATAATAGTAAAAAAAGTAACAAGTAAAATCAAAATATAACTTTTACTATCTGTAAAACTATAAATATTACCATCTAAAACTAAATCACCAATACTAAGAACAAATAAGTTAAAGAAATTACTACCTATAATATTAGATAAAGCTAGATCATAGTTTTTAATAACAATCAAAGTATAATAACTAACAACTTCAGGTAAACTAGTAGTAATACCAAGTAATACCGCTCCAATTAAACTTGAAGAAAATCTACTATTATTAAGGGCAATATTATTAACAACAATTGTTAATAAAACACTTGATATAACAAGAAAAATGCAAGTCAATAAAACTTTAACCCCTAAATATTTATAAGTAATTTGAGAAACAACTCTAACATCAGATTCCTTATTTTTATAAACACAAATTAAATAATAAATATATGTGATAAAAATAATAACGGAAGAAATACCAAGATTAAAGAAAGAAAAATTAATAATATTAAACATATCCAAAATTATAACAAAATAATTAATTAAAGATAAAAAATATATAAGTTTATGTTTCTTAAAACAAGTTTTGTTAAAAATCATTTGTTTTAAAAAAACTAAGTCAAAAAAACAAATAATAAATATATTAAAAACATTACTACCAAGAATATCTCCAACTGCTAAATAAGGATTTCCAATCTTAACAGAAGAAATACACGTAATAAGTTCTGGTAAAGAAGTAACACCAGCTAAAAATACTCCTCCAATAATACCACTGTTAAATCTAGAAGAATTGCTCAAATTATCTGCATATATTGATATTTTAATTGATAAAAAAATTGAAAAAAAAGCTAAAACAAAAAATAAAATAACTTGCAAGTATATCACCTAAATAATTATATGATTGCATTATAAATAAATATTGATTTTTTAAACAAAAAAAGTTATTATATAATATATAAAGAATAAAGGATGTGATACTTTGAAAATAGTAATATTAACCCCAGAACAATTTGATAATTTTTCTAAAGATCACCCTTTACATACCTTTTATCAAACTTCAAATTATGGAAATTTAATGTTAAAACAAAATCATGAAGTAAACTACTATGGATTTATAAACGAAGAAAATACCTTAATTGGAGCAACATTACTTATAATAGGAAAACTATTTTCATCATACAAATATGCATATGCCCCAAGAGGATTTTTAATAAATTATGATGATAAAGAATTATTAATGCAGATTTCTAATAAGTTTAAAAACTACTTATCAAAGCAAAAAATAGTATTTCTAAAAATAGATCCACCAGTTATTAATAATAAAAGAGATAGTGAAGGAAGAATCTTACCAAGTCCATACGCTAATGACTTAATAGTATTCTTACAAAACAATGGTTATAGCTACTTTGGAGAAAATCAATTCTTCGGAACACTAAAACCAAGATGGAACGCTATATTAAAAGTAACCGGATCAAGCGAAAGATTATTTGATAATTTTGAGCCAAACATTAAAAATAAAATAAGAAAATCTATATCACGTGGTGTAGAAATAATTCAAGGTAATTATAATGATATTGGTGTATTTTATTCATTTGTTGGAAAAAAACACAACAGACCTTTAAGTTACTATCAAGACTTTTCATCTGCATTTGGTCAAGACTTTGAACTATACTTTGCAAAATTAAACACTGAAAAATATTTAAAAAATATTAAAGCATTATATGAAAAAGAAATTGAACATAATGAAAAAATAAATGTTGAAATTCAAAAAGAAGGTCTAAATAATAACATAAGCAACAAACTAACTAATTCCAAAATAACATCAGACAAACTACTTGCAGTATATAAAAATGAATTAATGCAAGCATCTAGATTATTTGAAACAAATCCAAATGGAATAATAATTGGAGCCAGTGCATACATAAAAGAAAGATACGGACTTGCACTTTTAATTGAAGGACTAAATCAAACATTCAGTTTATTTTACCCTACCTTCTTATTAAAATGGCATGTTATAGAAAAATATGCCAAAGCCGGTGCAGTATATTTTAATCTAAATGCAATAACAGGAAACTTTACTCCAAATAATAAATATAGAGGATTAAATGAAATGAAATTAGGTTACAATGCAGAAGTAGCTGAATACATTGGTGAATTTGATTTAATAATTAATAAAACAATATATGCACTCTATAGAAAAAATAAATTTTTACAAAAAAATATAAAATAAAAACAAGAATAAAATCAGGATAATTTAAAATATAAATTTTCTAAGATTACATTCTTGTTTTTTTATGCTTTCATCTTTAGAAAGTCATATCAAAGGAAATTAATTATCTCTATGCTAATAATGAATTTATAATTTGTAATACAAATATTACAATAGCCATACCAACTAATATTCCATTTGCTACATTTCCTATAATAGCAAGTGTCTTATTTGAATATTGACCCTTTCTAGCAAAAACAAAACCTACAATTGCTATCAAAATTGCCAAATAAGGTGTTAATCCAATAAACCAATACCAAATTAAAGCAACAACTGGTATAACTATAGATAGAATTGCCCATACTTTCATATTAGGATTAACTGCTTTATTAACATAACTAGGATCTAACCCCCCATTAACATTATTATATTGGTTAAATTGAGTATCAACTCCGTTTATTTGTTGTTGATTTTGATTGTTCATAGTATTTGCTTGTTCTTGGCTTTGATTATTCACATTATTTGCTTGTTGTCCCATTTCAACATTTTCAAGCAAAATCCCACAGTTTTTACAAAATCTCTCACCATTATTATTTTGAATTCCACAGTTTTTACAAAACATTTTATCACTCCCTATAATTCTATTTATGCGTATTTAAAACATTAACTAAATCATCAAACATATTAAATGATTTTTCTATAATTAAATTTTTATTATATTTAATTTTATTTTTTCTTAATATTTTATAATCACATTTAACCTTTATAGATTTTTTCCTATTCTCTATTGAATAAACTTTTAAGACTTCTATAACTTCAGCACCAGTAATATTAGGAGCCAACTCAACCATTTTTGCTACAATTTCAGGATGACTCATATATTTTGCAGACCTACTTATTGAGTATAATTGTGCAGCAGCTCCAACAGCACCGCCAAGAGTTTCACCAATACCTAAATCACTGCCTGACAATTGATCGATTAAACTACCAGCAGCGACTCCACCAAAGTATAAACCTTGACCATTATTCACAGTCATGGCTTTAAAAATTCTACCATTTGTATCAGTAGCATAACCTGACATTCTGCTCTTTAATCTCAATCCTAAAATTGCACTAAAATATATTATTAAACCTATCCATATAATACACAATAACGTAAATACAATAACATTAAAATTATCTGCCATAATTGCAATCAAAACAACAAATGCAACGATTCCCAATATTGTTGATAAAACCAATTCGAGAATAGGTAATCTATTACCATTTTGTTTTGCTATATCTTTTGAATAACAAAATACTCTATTTACTATCATTAATACCAAAACCTACTTTACTAACTCTGCAAATTCACTAATATTGAAATTAGTATTTACTGACATATTACTAGATGATGGTTTGTATTCTAAAGAAGATATAATTGGAGCAATATTTTCTAATATTTCATAATCAGCTTCATAATCCTGATTAATAGCTACTATACCAGCAACATACATTGAATTTGCTTTTGCATATGCAGCTAGCACAGTTTCACCATCCTTAGAAACTTCCATAGTTATAAAATTGACTCCACCCAACGTTTTTTCAGTAGCTGGTGTACAACTAACTCCATTCTGTTGTTGGAATATAGATTGTAATTGATTTTTACCAGATTGTAATCTTGAAAAACTTTGTTCAAATAATGACAATTGAACTACCCAGGTTTCATCTTCATCACCAATTAACAATATATCATCTTGAATATCATAAATCATATTATCTGGAATGGTAAGTTTAAAATTATTAAAGTTAACAGAATAATCATCCCTTTTAGTAACTCCGCCACCATAATAATTATCATCTTTTTTATTATTACTAAAAATAGTAACACCAATAATAGTACCTACTACAACTACAGCAACTGCAATTCCTATTATAATATATTTCAAAACTCCACTATTTTGTTTTGGTTGATTAATTGGTTGAGAATTATATCCATTTACCCAATTAGATTGTTGAACATTATTAACTGGTTGTTGCATAATACCTGGTTGACTTAAATTATTACTTGGTTGATTTAAATTATTAACTGATTGTTGCATACTTGGTTGATTAAAACCATTAATTGGTTGTTGTATATTTGGTTGTTGCATATTACTAGTTGGTTGTTGTTGATTTGTCATTCCAACGCCTTGAACATTTAATCCTCCATCATTACTTTGAACACTTACACTATTAACTGGTGTTCCACAGTTTTTACAAAATTGATCATTTTCATTTAATTGAAAACCACACTTCTTACAATTCATTTTTCTTTCCCTCTTTCCTTTTTTCTTATCTTTTAAATTTCATAACAATAATACATGTTATATGTACTTAAAAACAAAATTACACCTTGTTTTTTTCCATCTTCAGTTGTTATACCAAATTCCATCTTAGAACTAAAATCATGATCAGCAGGAACCCCATTAATTATAAAATCTTCTTGGTTACCATTCATAGTTACCATAAAGTATTTGTACTGTCCACTATGATCGGTTTTATGTTCATCTTCATAAGAATAAACACCCTTAGCATAATTATTTTCTAAATTTCCATATGGCCCATATAAAAATGTATTATCTTTATTTAAATGTATAGTTACTAAATACTTATCTGTATTACTATCTACACCCGTACAATTGTATTTACCAGCAACATAATTATTTGAATTTGATCCTAAATAACCAAATATTCCCAAAATATATGCTCCAACTATCAACACAGCAACAGCAACAACCATTGATATAGAATTTAATACTATGCCAGAAACTTTCTTTCCGTGATTACACTTATTTACAATTCCCAAAATCAAACCAGTAAGTGCTAATGGTAATATAAAAATGTTTAAAAAGAAAGCTAATACCAAAGATACAATTCCTAAAATCAATGATACTGTTCCTAATGTTTCTTTTTTTGCTTTATACACCACATCTTGATTAGATAATACATTTTGTTGCCCATAAACACTAGGATTTATAGATTCACTAACCTGTTCACCACATTTGGTACAAAACTTTGAATCACTAGCTATTGGACTACCACACTTTTTACAATTCATTTTTCTTTTCTCCTCTCTAATTTAAAGTCTTTTCTATTACATCAAAATTAGTTATCTGATTTAACATATCATCACTAATTTCTTTGCCATTACCTTTTATTTCAATAATCAAATAATTTCCATCATTTAATTTATAAAACAATGCTTTATGATTTATATAATACTTATACCTATTAATATTGGTAAACAGTATTCCACCCAATTCAGTGTATCCACCAATATATTCAATAAATTGTTTATCATTAATTGTTATATTTCCAACAGTTTGATAATAATTACATTCACCATAAGATTTTTTAAACATATTATTTAATAATTCTACATTTTTCGCCACATCACCAATAGAACTCAATTTATAATGAACTTCATAATCATATAATTCTTTATCATCATCATAATTAAGCCCAAAATATCTTTCATTATATAAATTATTTTTTTTATCTATTTCTTTATAATTTTCCGGTAATTTTATGACTATATTATTTACTTTATCTTTTTCATATCCAATATAATCTTGAAGTTCAGCTATTCTATAACCATTATCAATTTTATTTTTTGTATAACTTGAATAATTTGATACTGATTTTACTTTTATAGAATCCAATAGTTTCTTTGTAATAGGACTACCCTTAGACTCTATTGTAATTACCAATATATGGTTTCTATTTAAAGAATATATTATCTTTACATTTTCATCAGTTCTCTTATACGAAGAAGATCCAAGCTTAGAATCATACTTTATAGCATCTGTCTTATATGAGTTTTTATATATATAACTATCAGAATATTTACTATCTAATTCTGAAATCTGTTCTTTAAAATAAGATATATCACTATTATTCTTATAATGTTCATAGTCACTATATACATTTAAAATTTCATTCTTATCTAAATATTCATAAACATTCCTATTATAAATATTAACTATTATCCTCATCTGTATTTCATTACTATTTTTTAAGTTAAACAAATTTAAAGTTGTATTAAAAGAACTAAGTTCAAATGAAGAAGGCACCTCATAAACAACTTTATAATTATTAGTACCCATTTCATATTCTTTATTATCTGTAAGTAATGCATCTAAATCTTCTGATTCAGAATAACTTATCTGAGAGGTTTCAGTTTTTATACTATTTTTCAATTGAAAAGTTTCATCTGTTGTATTAAAGTTATAAATTATGTTTTGAACACTATCCAAAACCATATCAAAATATTTATTCTTCGCCTCATAACTTGCAACTATTAATTTATCACTCTTTTTAAATGTCATAATCATTGCTTGTTCTGCTTCAGTTTCATATAACAATTTATAACCCTTAAATTCATATTTAGTAAAAGTATCCTTTTGTTTTGAAATTAATTTATAAGTCTCATTTTGCTCACCAATATTATAAACAATTTCATCTATCAAATCATCAATATCACTATACTTGTACTCTTTTTCAAGATCAATTACCTCTATTTTTAATAAGCTTTTACTAGATTTATGATTTAAAATAACATAACTATCTTCTTTTTCTTTTACTTTCCAACTACTGTCATATTTCAAACTATAATTTTTTTTCTCTAAAGCAGTAAGTTTTGAATTTGATCTTAATATATTAAATAATACTAAACATAAAATTCCAACAAAAACTATCACTAAAGCTACAATTATTGTAATTTTATACCTTTTATAAATATCATATAATTTCTCTCTCATAATTTCACCATCACTACAATTAAATAATCAAATTCATCCATTATAATTATTTGATATTTTTTATTTTCATAAATACATTTTGAATTACTGCTAAACACCTCTTCATAACCATCATTAATTAGTTGTTCTTTATATGAAACAGCTAGTTGAATACCACTAATATAATTAGAAATTTTATTTTTGTATCTTAAACTGACAACACCATCATCATAATTTGCTTTTACTAATTCTAGTTTTATATTATTTTCGATATCACCAATTTTTGAATATTTTTTCCATATTCTTTTTGGTATAGTATTTATTACATTTTCATTATTATATTTTAAGTAATAATAATCTTCTTTCAATTTTTCAAATGATATCGTTTGAATAGAATCGAAATCAATATTATCAAATTTTTCTTTAACCTCTTTTAATACTTCAGAATTTATCGCCATTGAAATACTTGTATTTGTCGATTTTGATGTATTCATACCAACAACCTGTCCATCACTATTTAAAAGTGGACTTCCATTATCATTATCCGATAAAGGTATTGAACTTTGTATATAACCATCATTAGAAATAACAATTCCTTTTTGTATAATATAAGAAACACCTGATTTACTACTTATTGTTATTAATGGATCTTCTACTTGTAGATCCGTTGAATTCGCTAAATTCACAGCATTTCCAGTCTTATTTTTTAGTTTTATTAACACAACATCAGTTTCCGGATTTGCTGTTATAATTCCATCTATTTCATACACATTTGAATTGCTATCACGTACTGAAATATATTGAGAATCTACTAATGCCTTTTCTAAAAAGCTCCAAGTTGTAATAACAATACCATCACTAATGAAAAAGCCATTAGCATTATTAATTACACTCGTATTATAATAACTACTTAAATATACTAGATTATTTATATTTTGATTGTAAATTTGATTTAGTTTATCATCTGTTATTGAATTTAATTTATCATAATTATATAAAGTAGATAAATTTGACTGATAAGTTGACGACATAGCCTTAGTACCTTTTGTTTCACTACTTTCTAGTTCATCAAAATATTCTTTAACTCTATCCCCATACTCACCATATAAATAACATAATCTATAATTATCATCTATTTTTATAAAGTAATAATATATTACTAAATTTTCCTCTTTTAAATCATATTTTTCTGGATTTTCTTCATTCTCTTCTTTAATTTTTACATTTGGAAGTAAAACCATACTTATAGCAAGATTACCATTTAAGGTAACTCTTATATCTCCGTAAGTGTTATATATTACTCCCAATTCATTAAATGAGTTAAATAATTGAGGAATAGCTAATTCTGATGCCATAACATATCTATAGTTTTCAATACTTTCATCATATCCACTGCTAGAATTAGGATCTTTTGGAAAATAATTATAAGCAGCTAATTCTTGATATTCTTTATGCCTATTATAATAATGTTCACTTGTTTCATCTTTTGAATTAATATCACCTAACAACAAACTAGTAGTCTTTTTTGACAACTCTATGATTATTTTTTTTGTTTCTTCATCATCAGAAGATACTGAAGCCTGCAAATTATATTCACTATTAAAACTGTTAACAATATTATCCTTTTTACTATTAGCAGAAAAAGTTAATTTTTTAGAATCAAAGTTAAAGCTATTTGTTAAAGCATATACAGAAGCAGTAAATGCCAAAAATGTAATTGTTCCAATTAGTATTTTCTTTTTCATAACATCACCTTAACTTCTCTTTCAAAACTTTTACAATATATTTACTTGCATCTTTAGCATTATCATTATTCAAATACACATCATGAAATGCTTCTGCAATAGTTTCATCATAAATATATTCACCATTATTATCTTTAGCTAAGGCATACTTTGAAATAGTACCTCTCCATTCATCTAAACTCATCGTCGTACCAGTATCTTTTTTATAGTTTTCATAAGCTTCATTAATCATAGACAATGAATAATTTCCATCTCCAAAATCAGAATATAATTTGTAAAATGTATCAACACTATCATCATTTATTAGTAATATTGAATTCACCTTATAATAATTCATCATTGCTAAAAATGATAAATAATGTCCTAATTCATGAGCAACTGGAGAATATATCGTTGAATTTGGTGGAAAATGACCTGATGATGATCCACCTTTTGTACTTGACTCAAGTCTACTCTTATTTAAGAAAAATTTACTACTTAACAAAACTTGTGTTTTTATAACCCATGGATACGAAGAATCAGAATCAGATGTTGCAAAAGGAAATACTGGCATAAATGCTGCAATTACACCACTATCAGATAATCCACTAGTATTCCACAATGTTAAATTCGTAATATAACCTCTCGCACCTGGATATTCACGATAAATAACTTCAAATACATTCTCAAGCTCTCTTGCAAAATCCACATCCATTTCACACAAATTAACAGCAGTAATATTATATTTTTTTATTATTTCATCTTCAATTTGCTTTATTTCAGAAGGACAATTATCTTTTTGAGAAACAGAATCTTCTTCAATCAATTGATAAGCATCAGCATCATTACTTATTTTCATACCATTATATACATTATCGGTAATAATAATTGTTTGATATTTTCCCTTAGTAGAAGTTTTTTTATTTTTTTCAGAAACCTCTTTTCCACTACCACCATCGCCATAATTTTCAGGAAAAAAATGATAATCAGACCTTCGAATACCAAATATTATCACCAAAATAATAATGATAAATAGTCCAATACCAATACCAAGAAATATCAATTTTTTATTTGAATTAGCGTTAGATCTAGTAGAGTCCAAATGTTGATTTGAATTATCTACTCTAATATCTTGTTTAAATGGTGTTTGAATAACAGTGGTACCTAAAAAATTTCCACAATTATTACAATATTTACTTCCATTTTCAACAGGTTTACCACATTTGGAGCAAAACATATAAAAGCACACTCCTCTCTACTCTATACCATCATACCACAAAATTGTACATTTTCCCACATTTTTGTACATTTTCCCAAACTTTTGTATATTTTCCCATTTATTTGGAAAAATTATACAAGAGGTGAACTTCTATGATAGTTAAAAATTTCAGATATTCAAGAGAACAATTAGACTTAAAACAAAAAGATCTCATCCACCTTTTTAATGTATCACCATCTACTATTTCAGGATGGGAAACTGGAAAAGATACAATTCCATTAAAGCATTTAATAAATTATGCAAATGAATATAATTTAAGTCTAGATTACTTATTCGGATTAAAAAATAAAAACGAAAATTATTTACCACTAGATATTGATTTAAAAATTATTGGGAAAAATCTCAGAATTATAAGAAAAAAGAATAATTTAACCCAAGGAGATATAGCTAAAGAATTAAATACTGGAGCTTCTGGATATGCACATTATGAAAATGCCAGAAATTTAATACCAACCACATTTTTATATGCACTATCAAAAGTATATAAAGATTTTTCAATTGATGAAATACTAGGAAGAAAAAAATATTAAATTGTTAAAAACCAATATAAAAAACATACTAGAAATCCATTCTAATATGTTTTTTTAATTTTATTGTTTAATATATTAATTATTTAAACTCAATTTAATCTAAATTTAACAAATATTTAGCAGTTCTTACCATTTGATTACTATAGCTCATTTCATTATCATACCAAGCAATCACTTTAACAATTTGTTTTCCATCTACATCAATTACATTAGTTAATTGAGCATCAACTAATGAACCGAGTGATGAACCAATAATATCAGAAGAAACAACAGGGTCATATGTAACACCTAAAGTCTCATTTTGGCAATCAATAAATGCTTTATTAATTTCATCAACAGATACATTTTTATTAAGTTCTAAAGATAAATCAATAACAGATCCAGTAGAAACAGGAACACGTAAAGCAAAACCATCTAATTTACCATCCAATTCTGGTATAACCTTACCTATTGCAGATGCAGCACCTGTAGAAGTTGGAACTATGTTACTAGCACAAGCTCTACCTCTTCTAGAATTAATGCCCTTCTTATGAGCTATATCAAGTATAGCTTGATCATTTGTATAAGCATGAACAGTTGTCATTGCACCTTTTACTATTCCAAAACTATCATTTAAAACTTTAAGAACAGGTGCTAAACAATTAGTAGTACAACTTGCAGCAGAAACAACAACATCATTTTTATTTAAAATTTCATGATTAACATTATATACAATAGTTTTCATATCACCTTTTCCAGGAGCAGAAATTAAAACTTTTTTAGCACCAGCTTCAATATGTTTATAAGCATCCTCATACTTTGTAAATAAACCAGTACACTCAAATACTAAATCAATCTTCATTTCCTTCCAAGGTAATTTAGATGGATCTTTTTCACTTAAAACTTTAACTCTTCTATCTTTAATAATAATACTATCATCGTCACTAGAAATATAATCTTTCATAAAATTACCATGATTAGTATCATATTTTAATAAATAAGCAAGATCCCCTGCATTAGTTAAATCATTTATAGCAACAACTTCTAAAGATGGATCTTCTTCCATTAATCTAAAAACCAATCTACCTATTCTTCCGAAACCATTAATTGCAATTCTCATAAATACCTCCAATCATATTATGTACAAAATAAGTATAACATAAACAAAAGAAAAAGTATTTAAAATTAAATACTTTATTCGAAATAAGAACCACCAATAAACTCACGTAATATTGAATCACTAGGAATACTATCAGTAGGCATAGATAAAAACATTGATAAGAAATTAATAAGTCTTCTAACCTCTTCATAATATAAAGAAGTATTATCTATATCAAAAAGTAAAGGCTCAGCATAAAGTTTTAAAACCCCAACTTCATATACTAATGCACTATTGCAAACATAATCTGCTTCTTGTTGATAAGGGAATATATTTTTTTCTTCACCCTCTCTTACATTTTTCCAATTCTTAATAGTTTGAACTGCACTATATCCTCTTGTCCTACTATCTCTTACAATTCTTCTAAGAAGTCTTACATCTGAAGTTGATACCATGTTTAAATTATCAATATTTAAATCAGTAAAAGGCGAAACATAAACTTTTAATTTATTCTCCTTAGGTACCAAAGAAGTAAGTTTTTCATTTAAACCATGAAGACCTTCAACAATTAAAATATCATTACTTTCAAGTTTTAAAGTTTTATTTAAATACTCTTTTTCTCCAGTAACAAAATTATAAGTTGGAATACTAACTTCTTTATTACTTAAAAGATCCATCAATTGATCATTAAACAATTTCAAATCAATTGCGTTTATTGATTCATAATCATAATCTCCATTTGGTAGTTTTGGAGTATTTACTCTATCAACAAAATAATCATCAATAGATAAAGGCTTAGGATTTAAACCAAAACTTTTTAAAAACATTGAAAGTTTTCTAGCCGTTGTTGTCTTTCCACTTGAAGAAGGACCAGCAATTAAAACCAACTTTAATTTATCTTTACGATTATATATTTCTTGAGCTAAATTAAGTAAATTATTATTAGCAACAACTTCTGTTAATCTTATAATATCGTTAATTCTTCCTGTAGCTATCGCTTTATTAATATCAGATGAAGTAAAAATATCAAGTTTCTTTGCTAATTTATAATTTTCATTATAAGCTTGAACAATCTTTTCTCTACTAACATAATCAGGAATTACACCATTACCTAAAGCTATAGGAAATAAAAGTAAAAACTCAAAATCATCTATTCTAGTTAATTTAAATGAACTAAGATAAGATGTATTTACAGGCATATATGAATAAAGATAATTATAAATATCACCTAATTT
This sequence comes from uncultured Bacilli bacterium, assembly GCA_934102355.1. Taxonomy (GTDB): domain Bacteria; phylum Bacillota_I; class Bacilli_A; order RF39; family UBA660; genus CAKORS01. The sequence goes on along the minus strand of CAKOSO010000002.1, from coordinate 137,182 downwards.
ATATAAATTAATATAATGATTAGTTAAATACTTTAAAGATGATGCCTTAGCAATATCGCCATTACTTAAAAAGTAATTAATCGCTTCTTTTTTTCTAACTAAACACTTAGTTATTTCTAATTTAGAAGATACAATTTCATTCATTTTTGATGATATATTATCAAGTTCTACAGAAGAAATAGCACTATCAGATTTTATTCTTATACCTCTATCAATTGAATGACACACCTTTATATGCTTACTATTTCCGTATAAACAATGAACTGCATATGAAAGTAAAAATATTAATCCTTTTTGATAAATTCTATTACCAACTCTATCATTACTATCAATAAAAGTAACTGAACAATCCTTAGTAATTTTATAGCTTAATTCATGAATTTCATTATCTATCATACCAACCATTACTGGATTAGAATAATTATCTTTAAGCTTTAAATACACATCCTCCAAAGTAGACAACATAGGAAATTCATAAGATTGATCAAGCACTTTAACATTTACTATATCCATAAAATATCACCCTTTATTATTCATACTAATATTCTATCATATATTGTAATTTTTTAGTACGAATATTTTTAATATTTTAGATTAAATTATAATTAGGTGATAAAATGTTAATACCAACAGTAATAGAAAAAGAATTTGATGGAGAAAGAAGTTATGATATCTACTCAAGATTATTAAAAGAAAGAATAATTTTATTAAATGGAGAAATAGATGATAATCTTTCCAATTTAATAGTAGCACAATTACTTTATTTAGATTCAATAAACAATAATGAAATCAGTATGTATATCAATTCACCAGGAGGATCAATATCATCAGGAATGGCCATATATGACACAATGAACTTCATAAAAAGCGATGTTGCAACAATATGTATAGGAATGTCAGCATCTATGGCAGCTTTCCTATTATCAAGTGGTAAAAAAGGTAAAAGATATGCTCTTCCAAACTCAGAAATCATGATACATCAACCTCTAGGAGGAGCAAAAGGACAAGTAACAGAAATAAAAATTGCTGCGGAGCATATTATAAAGATTAAAAATAAACTCAATAAAATACTTGCAAACAATACAGGTCAAAGTATTAAAAAAATTGAAAATGACACCGAAAGAGATAATTACATGAGTGCTGATGAAGCAATAAAATATGGTATAGTAGATAAAATTATTGCTAAAAGATAGCAAAATGGTATAATTAAAGTATAAAAAATATCAATTAAAGGAGTACTAATATGAAAGAATGTACTTTAATCTGCAACCTACACAGTGGCAAAGGTATAAAAGGTAAAAGTATAAAAAACATTATAAAAATACTAGAAAACTATGGCTATCACACAATACTTCATATAACTAAAGATGAAGAAGATGCTACAAATTTTATAAAAACAATTGATAAGTGTGACCTTGTTTTATCAATCGGTGGAGATGGCACATTTAATGAAGTAATAACAGGAAATCTACAAAGAAAAGATAAACTAGTTATATCACATATACCAGTTGGAACAACAAACGACATTGGTAACATGCTCGGTTTAACAAAAAATATTGAAAATAATGTTAAACAAATACTAGAAGGAGAAGTAAAACAAATTGATGTTGGACTTATAAATAATCAACCATTCGTATATGTTGCTGGTTTCGGAAAATTTATAAATGTTCCATATCAAACATCAAGAAAACTAAAAAAGACATTCGGGTACCTCGCATATATAATAAATGGAATAAAAGAGTTTTTTCAACAAACTAAATTATATGAATTAGAATATGAAGTAGATAATGAAAAATATAAAGGATTATACTCTTTAATATTAATATCAAACGCTAATAGAATAGCAGGATTTAATAACATATATAAAGATGTGAAATTAAATGATAATAAATTGGAAATAATATTTTGCAATATAACAAAAAGAAAAGACCTAGCGAAATCATTACTCATAATGATGAAAGAAGGCATAACAAATGTACCTGGACTTTATTGTCATAGAGCAAGTAATATAAAAATCAAATTTAAAGAAAGACCTAAATTACATTGGACAATCGATGGTGAAAAATATAAAGAAGATGAAAAAGAAATTAACATTTCAATAAATAAAGAAATAAAAATGTTAATACCAAAGAAAAATATAGATAAATTATTTGTAAAATAAAAAGAACACATGTTCTTTTTTTAATTGCTATTTTTTTTAAGAGCAATAACTTTATTCTTTATATCTCTAAATCTATGATTTAAACCAGATTTAGTAATATTCTTGCCAGTCTCTAAAGAAATAATATTACTTAATTCTTCTAAAGAAGATTCAGGATACTTCATCCTATAAGTAATAGCAACAAGTAATCTTTCATTTATCAGTTTTTCTCCTAAAGTATCTAAAAGATATATACAATCTTCCAACTGATTCTTAGCAGCAGAAATTACTTTATCAACATTTGCTTGTTCACAATTATTAAGTCTATTAGCCATATTTTTTTTATCTCTAAAAGCTCTAATATCCTCATAATACATAACCGCTCTATTTGCACCAATAAGTTTTAAAAAATCACTTATATTTTCAGAATCTTTAACATATACCATATATCCTTTTTCACGATTTATAATTTTAGCATTTATATGAAAATATGAAAGTAAACTAACAACTGATAAAGCTTCATTATTATCATTTACTAAAAACTCCATGTGATATCTAGAGGTTTTTGGATCATTTATACTACCAGTAGCTAAAAAAACACCGCGTAAATATGCTTTCTTTAAATCATCAGAATCAACTATATAATCTTTAACATAATTAATATATTTATCATCATCAAACACCATTAAATCATTCAAAATATCAATTATCTTATCGCTTATAATTATATTTATTAATTTATTTTTATAAAAATTAGAATTTTCAGATTCAACAACTTCCATATTTATATCAAAATATTTCTTTATTAATGAATAAATCTTATCAATAATTTTTCTATTTTCAGAAGTAATAATTAAATTTTTACCATCATATAAATAATTATTTCTAATATAGCCAGATAAAAAAGAAATATCTTCTAATTTTGTATAATCAATCTCAATAATTTCATTTTTTACACTTGTAGAAAAAGACATACAATCACCACCTAAATTATACAATAAAGTAAAAAAAAAGAATAGATATAAAATCTATTCCATTAATTCATCTTCTAATGCTTCCATCGGTTCATCATCAGATAAAAATTGTTTTTCAAGTTCATAAGAAACATCTCTATATTGTTTAGCACCTGTTCCAGCAGGAATTAGTTTACCAATAATAACATTTTCTTTTAATCCTTGTAATGTATCAACTTTACCCTTAATTGATGCATCAGTTAGAACTCTTGTAGTTTCCTGGAATGATGCAGCAGATAAGAATGATTCAGTTTCCAAAGAAGCTTTAGTAATACCAAGTAAAATTGGTTTACCAACAGCAGGTTTCTTACCCTTAATAATTGCAGCTTTATTAACATCAGTAAATTCTCTCATGCTTACTACACTACCGATTAATAAGTCAGTGTCTCCACCGTCAGAAATACGTATTTTAGAAATCATACGACTTACAACAACTTCAATATGTTTATCTGAAATATCAACTCCTTGAGCACGATAAGCTTTTTGAATTTCTTTTAATATATACTGTTGAGTAGTGATTGGGTCAGTTACAGCAAGTAATTCTTTTGGAGCAATATTACCTTCAGTAAGTTTGACTCCAGGATTAACTACATCGTCTAAAGCAACACGAAGTTTAGTTCCATAATTAGTCACATGCTCTAAAGACTCATTTTTATTAGAAATTGTAATCTTATATTTTCCATGATCTTCAACAATCTTAGCTATTTTACCATGAATTGCTGCGATAGTAGCTTGACCTTTTGGATTACGAGCTTCAAACAATTCTTCAACACGTGGAAGACCTTGAGTGATATCTTCACCACCAGCAACTCCACCGGTATGGAATGTTCTCATTGTAAGTTGTGTTCCTGGTTCACCGATTGATTGAGCAGCCATTATACCAACAGCTTCACCAATTTCAACTAAGTTACCAGTAGCTAAGTTTCTACCATAACATTTTTGGCAAACGCCATTAACTGTGTTACATGTAAGAATACTTCTAATTTCAACTTTTTCAATTCCAGCAGCAACTATTTTTTCAGCATCCTTTTCAAGAATCATTTGATTCTTATCAACGATTACTTCTTTTGTTTCTGGATTAATTATCTTTTTGCTAGCATAACGACCAACAATACGATCATATAATTTTTCAATAACAGTGTTATCTTTTTCATTAACAAATGTTGAAACAACAACACCAAAGTCTGTTCCACAATCCTCTTCTTTAACCATTACATCTTGAGAAACATCAACAAGTCTTCTCGTTAAGTATCCAGAAGATGCAGTATTTAAAGCTGTATCTGCACTACCCTTACGAGCACTATGTGTAGATAAGAAGAATTCAGAAACTGTTAATCCTTCTTTAAATGAAGAAATAACTGGAATTTCAATAACACGTCCACCTGGTTTAGTCATAAGACCTCTCATACCAGATAATTGAACGAATTGTGAAATCTTACCACGAGCACCACTCTTCATCATTGAGAAGATTGGGTTATCGACTTCCCTATCAGCAATCTCTTGAAGTTCAGCTTGAACTCCAGCTTTTGCTTTTTCCCAAGTTTTAACAACACTACTATAACGTTCTTCCTCAGTAATTAAACCTCTTGAATATTGTTTATTAATGTTTTCAACCATCTTCTTAGATTCTTTAATAATTTCCGGTTTCTTCGTAGCAGATAATACATCATGCACTGATACAGTAGTTCCAGAAATAGTAGAATACTTAAATCCTTGATCCTTTAACTTATCAAGCATTATAGAAGTTTCAGTAGTTTTATATAATTTAAATACTTGAGCAATTATATCATTTAAAGTTTTTACTGGGAAAGGTTTAACTAAAGGCATATCTTTAATTGCAGATTTAATATCAGTTCCCTTTGGTAAGAAATATTTATTAGGAGTAATACCAGTAATATTTTCCTTTGTAGGTTCATTAATGAATGGGAAAGTATCAGGCATTATTTCATTGAATATTAATTTACCAACAGTAGTAACTAAATATTTATCTTTTTGTTCTTCAGTAAATAACTTATGTTTAAATGAACTAACTCTAATAGCAATTCTTGTATGAAGAGGTAAGTCTCCTCTTTCATATTCCATTAAAGCTTCATTAACATCTTTGAATAATCTTCCTTCATTTTCAGGATCTGATTTTTCTTTTGTTAAGTAATAGTTACCTAGTACCATGTCTTGTGCAGGTGTAACAACTGGTTCACCACTTTTTGGATGAAGAATGTTATTAGCACCAAGCATTAATAATCTAGCTTCAGCTTGAGCTTCTTCAGATAATGGAACGTGTACAGCCATTTGGTCACCATCGAAGTCAGCATTGAATGCTGGACATACAAGTGGATGAAGACGAATAGCTTTTCCACCAATTAAGATTGGTTCAAATGCTTGAATACCAAGTCTATGAAGTGTTGGAGCACGGTTTAACATAACTGGATGTTCTTTAATAACATCTTCAACTACATCCCATACTCTTTCATCTTGATTATCAATTAACTTCTTAGCAGCTTTAATATTATGAGCAATATCACGTTCAACTAAGCCATGGATAACGTGTGGCTTAAATAATTCAAGTGCCATTCCTTTTGGAAGACCACATTGATACATTTTTAAGAAAGGTCCGACAACGATTACAGAACGACCAGAATAGTCAACACGTTTACCAAGTAAGTTTTGTCTAAATCTTCCTTGTTTACCTTTTAACATACTAGAAAGTGATTTCAAAGCACGATTTCCAGCACCTGTAACGCTCTTACCACGTCTTCCATTGTCAAATAATGCGTCAACTGCTTCTTGAAGCATTCTTTTTTCATTTTGAATAATGATAGTTGGAGCACCTAAATCTATTAATTTCTTTAAACGATTATTTCTGTTAATAACACGTCTATATAAATCATTCAAATCAGATGTAGCAAATCTACCACCATCAAGTTGAATCATTGGACGAAGATCTGGAGGTATAACTGGTATAACATCCATAATCATCCATTCAGGTTTATTTCCAGATGTATAGAAAGCATCTAAAATATCAAGTCTCTTAATAAGAGCAACTCTTTTTTGTCCTTGAGCAGTTTCAAGTTTGCTTCTAATATCATCTATTTCTTTCTTTAAATCAACTTGTTTTAATAATTCTTTAATTGCTTCAGCACCCATTCCTACTTTGAAACCATCACCATATTTTTCATAATATGCACGATATTCTTTTTCAGATAGCGTTTGTTTATTTTCTAAAGGTGCAACACCTTTATCAATAACAACATATGAAACAAAGTATAAAACTTCCTCCAAGTCTCTTTGACTCATATCAAGTACTGTACCCATACGAGATGGCACACCTTTAAAATACCAGATATGAGAGACAGGAGTTGCAAGTTCAATATGTCCCATTCTTTCACGTCTAACTTTAGAACGAGTTACTTCAACTCCACATCTATCACAAATAACATTTTTATATTTTACTCTTCTATATTTACCACAAGCACATTCAAAATCTTTAACTGGTCCAAATATCTTTTCACAATATAAACCATCTCTCTCAGGTTTTAAAGTACGGTAATTTATAGTTTCAGGTTTTTTTACTTCACCATAAGACCATTCACGAATTTTATCAGGAGAGGCAATACCAATCTTTATAGCTTCAATCTTATTAACATCTATCATTAGTAATCAACCTCACTTTCTAAATCGTCCATCTCAAAGCCGTTCTCATTAAACTCCTCTAGGAAATCTTCCTCATCTTCAAATCCGTCTTCTTCATCATCATATGATTCTTCAGATTCTAAATTTGAATCAAGTTTTTGATCATTAACTTGTTTAATTTCTATATCATCAATAGCTTTAATGTTTTCTTTAAGTTCATCTCTTTCGATTTGTTTTAAATCTAAAGATTCTCCCTTTTCATTAATAATTTGAATATCAAGTCCTAAAGCTTGGAACTCTTTTATAAGAACTCTAAAGCTTTCTGGAACTCCAGCTTGATCAACTTTTTGACCTTTAACTAAAGCCTCATAAACTTTAACTCTACCAACAACATCATCAGATTTAACAGTTAAGATTTCTTGTAATGTATGTGCAGCACCATAAGCATATAATGCCCAAACTTCCATTTCACCAAATCTTTGACCACCAAATTGAGCTTTACCACCAAGTGGTTGTTGAGTAACTAATGAATAAGGTCCAGTAGCACGTGCATGCATTTTATCATCTACCATGTGGATAAGTTTAATCATGTACATTACGCCAACTGATACTCTATTATCAAATTTTCTACCTGTACGTCCATCATATAGAACTGTCTTTCCATCTTCGTCCATACCAGCTTCTTTCATCATATCAATAATGTCTTGTTCAGAAGCACCATCGAATACTGGAGTAGCCATATGAACACCAAGTTTCTTAGCAGCCATTCCTAAGTGTAACTCTAATACTTGTCCTAAGTTCATACGAGATGGAACTCCAAGTGGGTTAAGCATTACATCAACTGGTGTACCATCTGGTAAATATGGCATATCTTCTTCTGGTAAAATAAGTGAAATAACACCTTTGTTACCATGACGTCCAGCCATCTTATCACCAACTTGAATCTTACGTTTTTGAACGATATATACACGAATTAATTTAGATACACCAGAAGCAAGTTCATCACTATCTTTCTTAGTGAATACTTTAACATCATGAACAATACCATCTCCACCATGAGGAACACGTAAAGATGTATCTCTTACTTCACGAGTCTTTTCACCAAATATAGCATGTAAAAGTTTCTCTTCACTTGTAAGTTCAGCAACTCCTTTTGGAGTAACTTTACCAACTAATATATCCCCTTCTTTTACTTCAGTACCAATTCTAATAATTCCATTTGCATCCAAATTCTTACGAGCTTCTTCTGAAACATTTGGAATATCACGAGTAATCTCCTCTGGTCCTAATTTTGTATCACGACAAGGCATCTCGTAATCTTCAATATGAATTGTTGTATAGGCATCTTCTTTTACTAATCTTTGATTTAAGATTACAGCATCCTCATAGTTATATCCATTAAACATTGTAAATGCTACTACAACGTTTTTACCTAAAGCAAGTTCGCCTTGATCAGTGGAAGGTCCATCAGCAATAATGTGATTTCTCTTTACTTTATCTCCTACCTTAACAATAGGTCTATGATGTACACAAGTACCTTGGTTACTTGCAGTAAAGTCTGAAAGATAATAAATATCTTCTCCACCTTTATTTTTAACTACTATTTTTCTACCATCAACATATGTTACAACACCATCAGCTTTAGCAACAATAGTAGATCCAGAATCTCTAGCAGCTATATATTCAACACCAGTTCCAACAAATGGAGCTTCTGGTTTTAATAATGGTACAGCTTGACGTTGCATGTTACATCCCATCAAAGCACGAGTTGCATCATCGTGTTCAAGGAATGGAATACAACTTGTAGTAACTGATACGACTTGTTGTGGAGAAACATCTATATAATCAATCTTATCTGGTTTAACAATTATATTTTCACCACGATATCTAGCGGTTACACTATCTTCAATAATCTTATTATTCTCATCAGTTGCTACTGTTGAAGATGAAATTATCAAATCAGTTTCTTCATCTGCAGTCATATAAACAACTTCATCAGTAATTACAGAATCAACAACTTTTCTATATGGAGTTAAAATAAATCCATATTCATCAACTTTAGCATAACTTGCAAGAGCAGTAATAAGACCAATGTTTGGACCTTCTGGAGTTTCAATAGGACAAATTCTACCATAGTGAGACTCATTAACGTCTCTTACTTCCATACCAGCTCTATCTCTAGATAAACCACCAGGTCCTAATGCAGAAAGTCTTCTCTTATGAGTAAGTTCTGCAATTGGATTAGTTTGATCCATAAATTGAGATAATTGAGAGCTACCAAAGAATTCTTTTAATATAGCAGTTACTGGTCTTATATTAATTAAAGTTTTTGGAGTAACTTCTTCAATTTCTTGAGTAGTCATTCTCTCACGAATAACTCTTTCCATACGAGTAACACCAACTCTAAATTGGTTTTGTAATAATTCACCTACTTGACGAATTCTTCTGTTACCTAAATGATCAATTTCATCAAAATTTCCAACACCTTGTAATAAATTTAAATAATATGAACAAGCTGCATAGAAATCTGAAATAGTAAGTCTTTTAGAAGTAATAGTTTGATCATTACCAATAACAACTATTTTTTCTTTAGTTCCTGGTTTATAAATCATAACTTCTTGAACTTTATCATAAGTATCAAGTTCTTCATTAATCTTTATCTTTTTAACGCCATAACCATTAGCAAATATAGTACGTAAATCTTCTAAAATATCTTTAGTAACAACTGTACCTTTTGCATATTTTACTTCATCATCAACTTTAATATCTTCAGCTAATGTTTGATTTAGTAATCTATCAATTACATTAAGCTTAAGATTAAACTTATAACGACCTACTTTAGCCAAATCATATCTAAATTCATCAAAGAATCTAGTAATAATTTGATTCTTAGAACTATCTAAAGTAGCAGGTTCTCCTGGTCTTAATTTTTCATAAATCTCAATTAAAGCCTCATCAGTATTTCTTGTAGAATCTTTTGCAAGAGTATTTTCTAAGAAATCAGATTTACCAAATACCTTTAGTATATCTTCATCACTTGATAAACCAAAAGCACGTAACATAGTAGTTAGAGGAACCTTTCTAGTTCTATCAATTCTTACATATAAAATATCTTTAGCATCAGCTTCAAATTCAAGCCAAGTACCACGAGTTGGGATAATTTGAGATGTTATAAGTAAACGTCCATTTTTATCGATTTCACGATTAAAATAAACACTAGGAGATCTAACTAGTTGTGAAACAATAACTCTTTCAGCGCCATTAATAACAAATGATCCAGCATCTGTCATCAAAGGCATATCACCTAAGAATATTTCTTGCTCTTTAACCTCACCAGTTTCATTATTAAACAATCTTACATCAACCTTTAAAGGTGCAGCATAAGTTGCATAACGTTCTTTACATTCTTTAATTGAGTATCTTGGCTCATCAAAATGATAATCACCAAACTCTAAAGATAAAGTACCAGCAAAGTTTTCAACGGGGAATAAATCTTCAAATACCTCTCCAATTCCTTTTTCAATGAACCAATTATATGATTCTTTTTGTATCTCTAATAGATCACTTAATTCATAAGTATTTCTAATTTTAGAGAAACTTCTTCTTTTACGATGGTCACCACAATTAATTAATTTGTATGCCACTGTTTTCACCCCTACTTTCAAATTTTTAACATATATTTTTGTCTCTCGAGAAAGACATATAGCCAACTTATATTATTACCACGGTTTCTACAAATTGTCAATCAAAATTGACACTTAAATACAAAAAATCCTTTATTTTTTGATAAAATCTCCATTTTACAATTTTTACTAAATTCTTCATATAAACTTTTAGCACCTTGATCTTTATTTATAACAAAATATAAAGCACCACCAGGTTTTAAAAATTCCTTTGCTCCCAATAAAAACTTATATAGCGTTTCTTTGCCAGCTCTTATTGGTGGATTAGTAACTATAAAGTCATATTTTTTAATAACATCATCATAAATATTACTATAAAAAGAAGTAACATTTGATACTTTATTTTCTTTAATATTTCTTTTTGCCAAATGAATAGCACGTAAATTAACATCAACCATATCTACGTTAATATCAAAAAAAGAAGCAAGAACGATTCCAATAACACCATATCCACAACCAAGATCTAAAACATCTCCACTAATATTCTCATTAAGTAAAGACATTATTAAAGATCTACTACCATAATCAAGGCCTTTTTTTGAAAAAACACCATTATCAGTATAAAAACTATACGACTTCTCATTAATATTTATAATCTTTTTCTGTACATTACTAGGTAGTTGTTCATTGGTAAAATAATGATTCATTCTATACTCCTTTTAAAACGACAAAAAGCCTATTCAAATACAGGCTTTTAAAAATAACTATTTAAGTTCTACTGAAGCTCCAGCTTCTTCTAATCTAGCTTTTAATTCATCAGCTTCTGCAGCAGGAATATTTTCTTTAACATTTCCACCAGCATCAGCGATATCTTTAGCTTCTTTAAGTCCTAAACCAGTAACTTCTCTAATAATTTTAATAACGTTAATTTTAGCAGCACCAGCGCTTGTTAAAACAACAGTTTTAGTTGAAGGTCCTTCAGCTTCTTGTGCAGCTTGTGCAGGAGCAGCTACTGCAACAGCAGATGGATCAACACCAAATTCCTCCTTCATTGCGTCTACTAATTCTTTAACTTCTAATAAAGTCATTTCTTTTAAAGAACTTATAAATTCTTCTTTTGTAATTTTAGCCATAATTTTTTTCCTCCCTATTATATATTTTAATTTTCTTTTTGATCCTTATATAGATTTAAAGCAATACTTAAATCTTTTATAATTCCTAACATTCCACCAGCAAGCATAGTATATAAACCTTCTCTTGATGGTATTCTTGCAAATTCTTGCAATTTAGTTTGATCTACAACATTTCCTTCAACGTATCCAGCTTTAAGTGTTAATGCTTCATTCTTTTTAGCATATTCATCTAAAACCTTAATAGCAGCAATATCATCTGTACTGAAAGCGATAGCTGTAGGTCCTTCTAAATATTGATCGAAATCAATATTTAAGTCTTTAAATGCTAACTTAAGTAATGTATTCTTATAAACTTTATATTCAGATGAACTATCTTTAAGATTATTTCTTAATGATTTAATTACATCATCAGTAAGTCCACGATAATCAAATAAAACAATTGATTTTGAATTACTTGCCTTATCTTTAATTTCAGATACAACCTCTTGTTTAGCTTCTAAAATCTTTTTGCTTGGCATACCTTTCCTCCTTATATTTTTATCTATAAGTGCCTAAAAAAGAAGTCTCCCCAAAGACTTCTTTTATTAATTATAATAAAGTCCTCGGTAGGATTTACTTTATACCTACTGTCTTTGGCACCAATAAATTTCAAAAGTATTATAACTCAAATAAAACTAAATGTCAAAACTATTTTTATCTAATTTAATAGATGGACTCATTGTAGATGAAATAGCTATTGATTTAACATAAGTTCCCTTAACAGTTGATGGTTTAGATTTAATAATCATTCCAACAAATGCATTTAAGTTAGCCAGTAAATCTTCTTCACTAAATGAAGCCTTACCAATTAATCCGTGAATATTACCATAACTATCTGTACGATATTCAACTCTACCAGCCTTAGAATCAGTAACAGCTTTTGCTACATTTGTAGTAACTGTTCCAGTCTTAGGATTTGGCATTAAACCTTTAGGCCCTAAAAGTTTACCATATTTACCAAGAATAGGCATCATGTCTGGAGTAGCTATCATAACATCAAAATCGAACCAATTTTCTTTTTCAATTTTTTGTAACATGTCAATATCTCCAACATAATCAGCACCAGCTTCTTGTGCAGCTTTAGCAAAATCACCTTTTGCTATAACTAAAACCTTAACTTCTTTACCTGTACCTTTTGGTAATTGTAAAGCACCTCTTAATTGTTGATCAGCTTTTTTAACATCTAAATTTAAATTCATAGCAACTTCTACAGTAGCATCAAACTTAGTATTAGATATTTCTTTAACTAATTTAACAGCTTCTTCTTTAGAATAAAGTTTACCTTTTTCTATTTTTTCTACTAGAGATTTATAATTCTTACCTCTATGTTTCATATTAATTCCTCCTTATGTGGTTTTATCGGAAGTGCGGATCCTCCCACATAGGTAAATCCTATGTATATTATTCTTCTACTTCTTGTTCTTTTTCATCAGTTGCTACTGGAACTTCAACAGAAGCATTTTTATTTTCTTCTATTTCTTTTTCCATTGCTTCAAGTTCAGCTTCACGAGCAGCTTGCTCTTTTTCTGCTTCTTGAGCTTCTTTAGCTTGTTCAGCTAATTCAGCATCATTAAGTCCTTTAACTGCAACACCCATGTTTCTAGCAGTACCTTCAATAATTTTCATTGCTGCTTCAACATCATAAGCATTTAAGTCTGGTAACTTAATTTCAGCTATTTCTCTTAACTGATCTTTTGTAATTGTTGCAACTACTTGATTTGCACCTTTAGCAGAACCTTTATTAATTTTTGCATATTTCTTAATTAAAAATCCTGCTGGTGGAGTCTTAATTACAAAGTCAAATGATCTATCATCATAAACAGTGATTTCAACTGGAAGAACATCTCCCATTTTATCTCTTGTAGCATCATTATACTTTGAACAGAAATCTCCTAAATTAATTCCTGCTGGTCCTAAAACAGTTCCTACTGGAGGAGCTGGTGTAGCTTTACCTGCAGCAATTTGTAATTTAATCTTTTTTACAACTTCTTTTGCCACGAAAAACACTCTCCTTATCTAAATTTCGCTTTTCATGAGTGGTCATAACAGCTTTCCGCATCCTGCTTTGCCTCCCACTTAAATGTATATAAAATATACAAGCGCTATTATAATAACATTGATTTGTTAAAAAATCAATAGTATTAACAAAATAAAACTATGCCTTCTCTATTTGAGATAATTCAACTTCAACTGAAGTTTCTTGTCCAAATAAATCGACTAATACAGTCAAAACATTATTTGGAGCATCAACAGTTTCAATAGTACCAACCATTCCACCAAATGGACCAGAAGCAATCTTAACTTTTGTTCCGACTTCTAAATCTTTAGAAACTTCAATTCTAGACATACCCATACTAGATAATATCTTATCAACCTCAGCAGGTTGTAAAGGTGTAGGTTTAGCACCCTTTCCACTTGATCCAATAAATCCAGTAACACCAGGAGTGTTACGAACAATAAACCAAGCATCATCAGTCATAACCATTTCAACTAAAATATATCCTGGGAATAACTTTTTAACCTTTTTCTTTTCAACACCGTTTTTTACTTCAACTTCTTCTTGTTCAGGAATTACAATTCTATAAATAACATCATTTAAATTCATAGAATCAATTTTCATTTCAAGTTTTTCTTTTACTTTTTTTTCATGTCCTGAATAAGTATTAACTACATACCATTTCTTATCCATTATCTTAACTCCTTCAATAGAACTAATAGAACATTAATCCCATAAAAATATAAAGCCAATGTTATACTAACAGCTAAAGTAGCAATAGTATATTTAACCATATACTTTTTATCAGGCCATTTTACTTTTTTTAATTCTGATATAACACTTTTTAAAAACTTCATAGTCCACCTCTTTAATAATATGCATTATTTCAAAATAAAAACACCTACGTGCTTACAGATAAAGATTAACACAAAAGTTTAAAATAGTCAACAAAAAAACACCAGAAATCTGATGTTTTAAAAATCTACCATGAAAGAGGTAAATCAACAAGAGTTAATGGATCAAGAGTTTTACCATAACCACTTCCATACATTATTTGGAAATGTAAATGCGGTCCAGTTGACCATCCAGTAGAACCAACCTCACCAATCTTTTGACCTCTTTGGACAGTTTGTCCATTTTTAACAGTTACTGCACTCATATGACCATAAAGAGTTGTATAAGTTTGACCTTTAACATTGTGTGCAATTAAAACTGCCTTACCAAATCCACCATAATATGAACCACTTGATGCATAAGAATAAATAACTTTACCTGTAGCCGAAGCCATAACTGTAGTTCCAGTTGCAGCAGCAATATCCATTCCATCATGATAACTAGCAGTTCCAAATATTGGATGAATTCTTCCACCATAGTAAGATGTAATATATCCATATGGAGTTGGTCTAATAAAACCATTTGCAGAAGGAATATTTACAGAACATACTGCTACATCTTGATATTCAGTACATCCTTCACTTTGGAAGAACTTAATCTGATCTTCTAAAGCTTTAATCTCTTCATCCGCATCTAAAGCATTTTCATTATATTTTCTCTTTTGTGAACCAAGTTTTTGTACTTCAACTTGAATCTCACTATTTAATTTATCTAACTTTTCAACTTGTGCTTTAAGTTCTGCAATTTTAGTTTCATTCTGCTTAATTAATGCATTCATTTCATCGACAAGTTCATCATTTGCATTTACAAGTTGCCTTACAACTGCAAAACGATAAATAAAGTCTTCAAAGTTTTCTGCACCAAAAATATACTTCAAGTAAAAATTATCACTGTTAGAAATCTGATAAAAAGCAACTAAATCTTTAATTTCTTGTTCCTTTTCCTCAATCTTTTTACCAAGCTCTTCTATTTCTTTTTGTATAGTCTTTTGATCTTCTCTAGCTTGAGTTATTTCATTTGTAATTTCAGAAATACGCTTATTAGCAGCATCTATTCTTGCTTGTACCTCAGCACTTTTATTTTCGTTTTCAGCTTTTTCAGCTTGAATCGCTTTAATCTTCTCTCTATAATCAGCAATTGATTCAGCTTTAACACAACAAGGTATAAATAAAAATGCAATCAAAACAAGAACTAAAATTTTATGTTTCTTCATTATACTTTTATATACCTCCTTACAGCTCTAGCACTACCTATCATACCAACAAACATACCAATCAATAAAATAATTAATGAAACATATAAACTAAATGGCATTGGAGCAACAAGTTTAATAACTTTAGAGAAAACATATCCATTAAGTTTAGTATATAAAGTTGTATATCCATATATAGTAATAAGAACTGGTATAATAGAACCAATAATACCTAATATAATACCTTCAATTACAAAAGGAAGTTTAATTCTATGATTAGAAGCTCCTACAAGTCTCATAATAGAAATCTCACGTTTTCTTGAGAAAATAGTAAGCTTAATTGTATTGATAATTAAGAAAACCGTTACAACAACAAGTGCAATTGCAGCAACAAATGTAATTTTCTTTATCGCATCAAAAGCACCAACTAATTGTTCAACTAACCCCTCCCCATATTGAACACTGTTAACACCATCTAATTTTTCAATTTGTTTAGCAGTTTTTCCAATATCATCTACTTCAATAACTTTTACTTTATAAGTATCTTTAAGAGGGTTATCCTTATCACTCCACTCTTTTAATACTGAAGATAATTCACTATCTTTTTCCATTTCATGTTTAACATCAGCTTTACTTTGGAATGTATATGAGTCAACATTTGAAAGTTTTTTTATTGAAACTTCAAAATTTTCTCGTTCCTCATCTGTAACATTACTATCTAAGAAAACAACAATTGTAACATCTCTTTCAATTTCAGTAGTAAAGTTTTGAACATTTTGAGATAGAACAAGTGCACAAGCAATAATAATTAAGGTAATAGTTATACAAGAAATAGAAGCAAGTGATAAACTAAAGTTTCTAACAACACTTTTAAATGCATCCCTAAAACTTCTAAATAACGTTCTAAATGCTTTCATTTTTATATGTTCCCTCCTTATAATCACCTACTAATCTTCCATCTTTCAATACAATTACACGTTTCTTCATCTTATTAACAATATCAGTATCATGAGTAACCATAAGTATAGTAGTACCATTTTCCTTATTAATTTTACTTAATATATCCATAATTTCCATACTTATAACAGGATCCAAATTACCAGTAGGTTCGTCACAAATAAGAATTTTTGGTTTATTAACAATTGCACGAGCTATAGCAACCCTTTGTTGCTCTCCACCAGATAATTTATCAGGATATGTTTTAACCTTATCTTTAAGACCAACTTGTTCCAATACATCAATAACTCTTTTTCTAATTTTTTTTGATTCAACACCAGTAACTTCTAATGCGAAAGCAACATTTTCATAAACAGTAAGTTTTGGTAAAAGTTTATAGTCTTGAAAAACAACCCCTATTTTTCTTCTTAATTTATAAACATTGTAATTTCTTAGTTTACAAACATTAACACCACCTAAAGTAATTTCACCATTTGTAGGTTTTTCTTCTCTATAAAGCATTTTTATAAGTGTTGATTTACCACTACCAGAACCACCAATTATAAAAACAAATTCTCCTTTTTTAATATCTAAGTCTAAATCATATATAGCAGTAACGCCATTAGAATATGTTTTTTTAACATTTGTCATCTTAATAATATCCACAATGAAAACCTCTCTTTATAATGACATTATATCATAAATTCGACAAAAGTATACAAAAATAAAAAAACAAAAAAAGGACTAGCTATTAATTAGCACATCCTCTTTTAAAACTTCATAACTATCAGCAACAAATACAAAAGCATCATCATCTATCTCTTTTATAGCACTCTTAAGCATGAAATATTCTCGTGTAGGAATAACGCTCATAATCATTTTTCTTTTATCTCCCATGTATTCACCAACTACATTAAATATTGTTACATCATGTTTCATTTCATTAACAATAAAATCAAAAATTTGATCATCTTTAGAACTTATAATATAAAAAGCTTTACTCTTGCTTATTCCTATAAATATTTTTTCACTAACATAAGTAATTATATAATTCATAATTACTGCATAAATTGCATTTGTAAATCCAAACACAAATCCTCCAACTATTACAATAATAGAATTAATCATAAAATTAACACTAGTTACTGATCTATGACTATATTTATATATAATTTTACTAATAACGCCAAATCCACCAGTATTAAGGCCCGTCTGATAAAGCATACCATTAGAAATTCCATTTAATATACCACCAAAAATAACAGCTAAAAGTAAGTTTTCACGCGAAAAACTAAAATATGAGACAAAAAAGTCAAACATTTTTATAAATAAAGGAAAAACAATAGCAATATATAAAGCAGCAATTGAATCCTCAAATCCTAAAAATATAAACCCAAAAATAGCACATATAGCACATAAAATAAATACTATAAACGAAGAATCAATACCAGTGATATGTTCTAAAACCATACCAAATCCACCAGCACCACCAGTTACTATCCCAAATGAACGCATAAATAAGTTATAAGATAATGCTGCTATAGCAAGAGCTAAAGTTAAATATAAGTATTTAAAAAAAGCATTCATATCTATTATCTCTGTTTTTTTCATACCTATTCTCCACCCATAACTTCATAAGCATCAATTACAGTAAAGAAAGCATCTTTATCTATCATCTTTATTCCTTGTTTAAACTTAAAATATTCTTTAGTAGGAATAACAGTAAATAAAACTGGATTCTTTTTATTACTAAAACCACCCTTAGCATCCATTGTAGTAATACTATGATTAAGTTCATTAATTACAAAATCACAGACTTCTTCTTTCTTACTTGTTATTATATAAAAAGCTTTAGATTCCGATATTCCAATTAAAACCTTATCAGTCAAAATACTAATAATATAAAGAATAATAATTGCATACATAAATTTCAAGAAGCCAAATACAAATGCACCTGATATAACAATTAAACCATCAATAATAAGCATGGAATTTCCCATAGATATTTTAGCATATTTAGATAAGATTTGATTTAAAATATCTGTACCACCAGTAGTAAAACCTGCCTTAAAAACAAGACCAGCACCAAATCCATAAACAGCACCACCAACTAAAGCAAATAGTAATTGATCACTCATATCAAGATTGATATAGTTAGTAACAAGTGCAGTTAATTTTAAAAATATCGGAAAAAGAATTGAACCCAATACTGAGTTTCTTGATACTTCTTTTCCCAAAAATATATAACTAAGTATCAATAAAAATACAGAAACAATAAGAACAAATAACGAAAAGTCAATATTAACATAATGAGTAACAATTATTCCTATACCACTAACACCACCAAAAACTAAATCGTTTGGTAAAATAAACAAATTAAATGCAAAAGCCATAAGTAATAAACCTACAAACAATTGAAAATATCTTTTAATTTTATGTTTTTTATAAACAACTTTTAAAATATTACCCATTTTTCCTCCTTAAATATGCCTCTATAAACATATCAATATCACCATCTAAAACTCCATTTACATCACTAGTCTCAACATTAGTTCTATGATCTTTAACCATAGAATAAGGATGCATAACATAACTTCTAATTTGGGAACCGAACTCTATATTTAAAGACTCTCCTTGAATACTTTTTAATTCCTGTTCTTGCTTTTCAATCTCAATAAGTTTAAGTTTATTCTTTAAAATTTCTAAAGCCTTTTCTTTATTCTTTAATTGACTTCTTTCATTTTGGCAAGTCACTACAATTTTAAGTGGCAAATATGTAATTCTAACAGCACTATCAGTAGTATTAACACCTTGTCCTCCAGCACCAGTTGATCTATATACATCAATCTTTAAATCAGTAGGTTTAATATCAATATCAACTGTATTATTAAAAATAGGGGTAACTAAAACAGAAGCAAAAGAAGTATGCCTTTTATTATTAGCATCAAAAGGAGAAAGTCTTACTAAACGATGAACACCTTTTTCACATTTTAAGTATCCATAAGCCAAATCACCTTTAATTAAGATTGAAGCTCTTTTTATACCAACTTCATCACCTTCTTGATAATCTATAACTTCTACTTTATAGTTTTTACTAGCTGCCCACCTATTATACATTCTAAAAAGCATTGAAGCCCAATCACAAGCTTCAGTTCCGCCTGCTCCGCTATGAACTTCTAGTATACAATCACAGTGATCATATTCTTTAGATAATAATACTTTTAACTCTAAATCATCTATTACCTTAGATAAGTTTAGAATATCATCATTTAATTGTAAAAACAAGTCAGAGTCATAATCTTCTTCAAGCAACATACATAAAGATATATCATCATTAACACTCTTTTTAAGATTTTTAACATCATAAACAGATTTCTTTAAATTGCTAAGTTGTTCCATCACTTTATTAGCGTTACTAATATCATTCCAAAAATCAGATGAATTTGAAATTTTTTCCAAATCTTCAATTTCTAATAATTTTTTATCTGTGTCAAAGTAACCTCCACAAATCATTTACTTTTTTTGAATAATCATCAAGACATTTCTTCATTTCAATAATTTCCATAGTATCACCAATCCCATTATAAATTAATTTTATAACTTTTAAAAGTTGTTTTTATAAAAAAAGAAACTAGATAACTAGTTTCAAATTTATTTTTCAATATATCCAGATGTCTTTTCAGCATACATTTCATCAGTAATAGATTGATACTTATTCCCATCATAATCATCAGTAAATCCATTATATGCCTTATAGATTTCACCAGTATCAGTATCGTATACTCTTTCATAACCTAGTATTGCATCACTTTGCTTTTGACTCATTATATCATAAGTCTTACTTCTATTTTCCCAAGCGCTCATATAAGAATCAAATGCTCTTTGTATAGAAGCACTTAATTCAAGAGCTTGTTTAGTTTGAGCATTTCCATCATCAATTGTCTTCTTAACATAAGAATCATTAAATTCTATAGAATTAATTGATTGGAGTAAAATGTCTTTATAATCTATAAATTTATTTTCATCTGCAGTAATTGCCATTATGTCATAAACCATATAATATAGGAAATCCACTCCATTTTGATATTGATTACCAAAGTTAACTATAGATGCCATAAACATTCCTTCACCTTTTTTAGCATTATCACCAGTAAATGTAGCTCTTAAAACCTTACTATCAAGTGCCACATTTTTCATAGAAGCGTTTCCTTCTTGTTCATCTTGCTTTGCAAAATTACTATATGTAGGGAATTTAAAATTAGATAACGTAGGTTCAACACTATTCATATATTGACCAATTTCATTAAATTTTTGATAAAATCCTTCAGTTGTAGGATTATCTAAAACAACTGCATTAGCAAATAAACGATACTGCTCACCAGCTAACTTATAATAATCATTCCAAAAATTCTTAGCAGCAGAACTCTTTAATAATGGTTGCATCTTTAGCATTAAAAATATACCATTATTTGTATCATTCGGATCATATACCTTAATCGCATAATAAATACCAGATCCAGCAGATTCAACTTGCCATCCTTTTGGTTTCTTCATAACAAATACATCACTACTATAATCTTCTAACTCAATATTTGAAACTTCATTTGGAACAATTTTAACTTTGGAAGTGTTTTTGCCAAATACAAAAATAATCAAAATAATCACAACAGCTAAAATTAAAAGACCCAATATCAAACGAACCTTATTACTACTAAAATCAATCTTTTTCATATTATCACCTTTCTTCTATTTATTACACTTTTATTATATTTTAAAAAATAATTAATAACAAGATATTTTGCAACATATCACAAAAAATACGCCCTTAAGCGTATTTAATAATTAATTAAAAATAAGAATATCTCTGATGCAGACCATATATGTGAAAGGAACAAGTTTCTACTACAATAATATTCAGATATAAAGCATTCATTATCAACTTTTCCGGTCCATTCTGTATTACCGCCTTCATAAGTTAATGGATAAATTTCATCTAAAGCATAAAGTTTACCATATCCAGAGTAATGATAGAATCCCCAATTAATATAAGGATAATATTCAGAGTTTTGAACAATGTTAGTGGAAATAGGAGATTTATACCACCAAGTAAGTTTTGCATAACCATCATCGACACTAGGTGGCACTAAGTCAAGTTCAATATTATTTTTTTCTGCTCCATACAATGCAAGTACTGTAGGATAATACTTTTGAATAGATCCATCAACCATTCCACCAATAGATTTATCAGAATCCTTAAGTCTATCAATTTCAAGCAGAATATCATGAATTAAATCACTTCTATCAACACCAACAGCACCAATAATATATAAAAGTTCTCCTAAATTATCGGCTTCATTTATATTTGCATCACGAGAATTATCATAAATTTTATCAATACTCATTACCCAATTTTCTAACAAAGAAGTATTATCAGTTTGTTCAAAAACCATTGTAGCAAGCATAGTATCACGATACCATGCTGTATTATACCAAAAGATATTAGGTTTTGGCACATCACCATCAATATTAAACAATATTTCCTGATGAAGAACCTTTAATACTTCAGAATATGCATATCCGTCAAACTCAGGCAGATTAATCTTTTTGTTTCCTGAAGAAAGTAATTTTTTATCCCCGTTTGTATATAAGAAAACCCCTGTTTCATCTTCAACTATCTTATAAAGATTGTTATCATCATCTCTAAGTACAACTGTATACTCATTAGGAACAATCAATTCATCTCTGTAATTTAGTTCAAACAAAACCTCTTGAGTTCTAGCATCCATAAGTTTTCCAGCTTTATAAACCATTTTCCTTCTATCTGCCATACCAAAAAAGAAAACACCAAGCGGTTCATCTACATCACTATATGTAAATACTGAAAATGAATTTTTCATTTCTTTAAGTTGCTTTACATATGTTTTAAATGAATATTCATACATCTCATATTCATCACAACCATAGCATAAATTTTGATAGTTAAGACCTTTGTAACTAATTATTGAAAGGGCACCAAAACAAACGACAAATAATAACTTAATGAAAACTTTTTTAAAAACTAAAAAAACTAGTAATGAAGCTAAAACAAAGATAATAAATATAGGTTTAATACTAAAATCTACAATTGCATTAAATCTTGGTAATAACATCAAAAACATACTTAAGACAGAACGTAATGATGACAATATTATTAAAATAATTAAAGCATAATAAACCTTGTTATTAACAATGTCATTCTTTTTGTAATAAGATAAAATATAAGCAAATAATAGAATAACTATAAAATTGTAATGACAAATATATAAAAACGCAATATTATTTCCATAAATCAAATGCAATGCAAAATTTACAAAATAAACAAATAAAATAGCATAATATAATTTATGTTCAGATTTAAATTTCCATGTTTTACGAATAAATAAGAAATTGTATACTAAAAATGAAATAAATAATAAAACAGAAATTAAATCAGTAATAATAAATTTATCAAACGATAAATATCCACCTTTTTCAAGAAAAATATACTTTCCAAAATTAAATGAATAGCCAAAACTAGAATTAACAACATTTAATATCTTCCTTATTGAAATTCCAAAATTCATATATAAAGCTTCCTCGCTAGATCCATATAAAAAGTCTGTAATATTTTTAACAAAAAAATTTGGAGCAGATGGCCATATTATCTGCTGAACATCAGCAAGAAGAATTGATAAAGAAACAACAACAAAAAGAATAAAAACACAATTTAAAAATCTATGTTCTTCCTTTTTATTTAAGAAAATCAAGAAAAATAGTGCTATAACAAATTGCACAAAATTTGTTATAGTAACAGCCAAACTGCCGATCCCCAGTAAAACTAAAATAATATAGTCCCAATACTTTAGTTTCTTATCAATTTTATAAGAAACAAATAACCACAATAGTATTAAAAAAGTTTGTGCAAAAATATATGTCTCTACATTTGAAACAAATGCTATCTGACCAAAACTCAAGCTAAATAACAATGTTAAAACATTATTTAATTTTGATTTAATACCAATCTTTTTAATCACAGAACTAAAGGCAACAACAGATATAGATGCCATGAAACATTGAAGCAACAAAACGCAAATAATTTTATTTCTTACAACAAAATTCATTACAAGTATGATTGGCTGAAATAATATAACAAATAAAGGATGTACAGAAGTCCTATAATGATTATAGTTAACGAATGCCAAATCACCAAAAACTCTTGGACTATCCATATCAAATGCAATATTCCAATATTTATAAAAACCCAAATAATAAGAAAATGCAATTCCAAGTATAAAATAGATTAAAAATGCACTTAAAAACATTATTATTTCTCTTCTATATTTTGATATAAATTTTTTCATTTTGAAACCTCCTTACTAGATTTATTAAATACATTAAATTTTACTAGCATAAATGTTATAGGTACCGCAACAACAGCAGATATAAAATAAGATAACAACTTAGATATATGTAAATAATTTATTAAAACAATTACAGAAAAAATCTGAATTAAAAAATTAGGTATATTACTAAAACAAAATCTAAAATACTTTTTCCAAGATAAGTTTACTTTAAAATTTAATAATGAATTTAAAAAGTAAGCAATAGTCAAACTAGTAATAAATCCTAAAACATAAGCCAAAATAGGACTATTAATAAACAATGAATATACATATGCTATCCAAACACCATTTAAAACATTAATAAGTCCAATCGCCACAAAAGTAATAAAATCTCTAGAAAAAAACATTTTTTTAACTTTTTTTACAAATGATAATTTATAATAGCTCCAATTAATTATTTCATTTCCTTTAACAATATAGGATTCTTTTGCCAATTTACTAACAGGTAAATCGCTCAAAGAATCAGAATAAAACTTATTACAAGAAGTAATATCAATTTCATTCAAACGTTTTACTTTTTCTATACCATAACAATTTAAACCTATTAGCTTCCCTGTTTTCTTTTCAACATCAGTTGCTATTAACTTTATATTCAACTTTTCAGTCAAAGGATAAAGTAAAAAGTAAGGAGAAGCACTAATTATTATATCAGTATGTTTCTTTTGTTTTAAGTAAAAATCTTTAATTTTAAAAGTGTTTTTATCCCAAAACTCTTGAACAATAGGATCAATTTCATCAAAATACTTTAAGAACCTAAAAAAAGCTGATTTTAAATATTCTTTTTCTTTTATTTTAACTAAATAAAATAAACAAGCTAGAAAAAAATAAGGAAGTATCAATAAACACTTCTTATTTTTTTTAATACAAAATTTAAAGAAATCAACACTAGAATCACCATCATAAATTGTATTATCAAAATCATAGATATTCATCATAAAACTCCTAATAATAAAATCATTATAACCCCGTACAAGAAACATAAAGATAGCAACAATTTATCTTTATAAATAACAGTAGTTGGATCACCTTCATCACTCTTCTCAATTATCAAACAATATCTCATAAAAATAATTAAAATCAATGGAATAGTTAGAAATAAATATTTAATATTTTGTTCCATAACCCACAAAGAATAGAATACAATAGTCAAAGACAAATTCATATACTGAAACTTATCTAAAAAGTTCTCACTATAACTATCTAATACCTTACGTGAGTCTTTACTCTGTGTAAATTCTTTTTTTCTTTTTCCTAGTCCTAAAAATAAAGATGCATTAAGAACAGTTAAAAATAACCAATTTGAAACTTCAACGTTTATAATACTAGCTCCATAATAAACACGAATTATAAAACCAGCAGCTAATAAGGCAACATCTAATATTGCGACATTTTTAAGGCCAAAACTATAACCTAAATTAATCAATAAGTAAGCTAATAAGAAATAAAATGAAGAATTTAATAAACTTCCATTAACATACGTATTAATTGTCACAGATAAGCATAGTAAAACAAAAGCAATAATTATAGCAACACTCTTTTTAATTTTACCACTAGCTAATGGTCTATTTTTTTTAGTAGGATGCATTCTATCTTTTTCAATATCTCTTAAATCATTAATTATATAAATAAATGAAGATAAAAAACTAAAGGAAAAAAATGCCAATATGCAATCATAGATACTATCCATTTTAAACATTCTAGCACCAATCAATGGTAAGAATATTAAAATATTTTTAATCCAATGCTTAATTCTTATAAGTTTTAAAATATTCATCACAATTATTCACTCCCTATCAAAAAGTATATTAACCTTCGCATTTTTTATAATAAATATAAAATTAACTTTTACGTTTTTTTATATTTCTCTGTGATTTAAGTGACTTAGGTTTGTTTTTTAATTTATTTTTAATCTTTTGTTTTAAAATTCCATGTTCAAACAATAATAAATATAATAATTTTTTTGGCTTTGATAATTTATAATATATTTGCTCAAAATTAACAGTTTTAAAATAATCATTAACTAATTCTTGATTTTCTTTTTCTAAAGTTGCAAGTTCCTCCCACATATGATTTTTTAAATACGCCTTAGCTGTCTGATCCACCAAACATCGTTTATCCTTTATATAAAAATTATCTGGCAACCCAAACTCTTTTTCAACAGCCTTAAAGAAGTTTAAATATTTTATGCCATATTTTAAATGAAACTCTTCTTGTTTATCCGGTTGTGATGATAACCACCACATACCCGATTCACATCTTCTATAACATGACATAACCTCTTTCATGAATTTGATTTTTCCTTTTTTAGCATGTAATAAGTGGACAAAATAATCACCAGGAACTACATTAGATG
The DNA here is from genome assembly GCA_934102355.1 of uncultured Bacilli bacterium. GTDB lineage: Bacteria > Bacillota_I > Bacilli_A > RF39 > UBA660 > CAKORS01. The sequence goes on along the minus strand of CAKOSO010000002.1, from coordinate 110,812 downwards.
GAAATTTTTTCTTAAACGAATCTTTTTTAGTAAATTGCCAACGATACATAACAGAATTAGCAGGTATATAACATTCCTTTGCTAAATCAAAAAATTCCGTAGTATCTTTAACAGCACCACTTTTTGGAGAAACTTCATCTTTTCTACTTCCGTCTTGAAAAAAAATCTTAGTTTGATGAAAACAAATAGTATAATCCTTATTATTATCTAAAAAGTCAACTTGTTTTTGTAATTTATTAGAATCAGTCCAAAAATCATCACCATCACATAATGCTACATATTCAGTATCAATAATATTTAGAGTTTCAACAAAATTATCCATTGGTCCTAAATTTTTTTCTCTAAATATCAATTTAACTATATTAGGATATTTTTTATTATACTCCTTTAATATTTTTCTGGTATCATCAGTTGAACAATCGTCACTTACTATTACTTGAAATGGAAAATCAGTCTTTTGATTTACTATACTTTCTAGACATTCTCCAATATATTTTTCTTGATTATAAGTTGTAGTTGCTACAGTTAGTTTATATTTCATTTTCTCACCTAATTTTTTTTGATAATAATTTAGCTTTCATACTTCTACTTTTTAGTTTTTTACAAGGAATTCCTATATTAATAGTCCATTCATCTAAAGAACTATTTACTAAAGACATGCTGCCAGTAACAGCCCCCTCTTTTAAAGTAACACCAGGAAGAACTACTGTATTTGCCCCTAATTGAGAATAATCTTCTAAAATAACTTTTCCGGTTTCAATATTAGTAAATTCTTCTGGAATCATTGGACCAATCATAAATTCTCCTGAAAAATCGTCTGTTTGACTAAAAATTGTAGACCTAGGCGAACATCCACAGTAATTACCTATTTCTATGCCACCTTTGCCATAAAGAGCAGTATACGCTGAAATGTGAACATAATTGCCTATAGTGATATTCCCAGACAAAATACAAAAATCATCAATACGAACGTGACTTCCTATAGTCATGTTAGAAGCACCATAAATACAAGCATTTCTACTTATTAAGACTTCGTCACCAATCTTTTTAAATCCTATTTTTCCTAGTTCTTCCTTTGTATAAAAACTATTCATAATACCTCCACAAAACTACTTTTTTAATTCATCTTTAATAATACTTATTCTAGAAGAAACCTGCTTTTCATAAGAATAGTTTTCTTGAGCTACTCTATATCCATTATCAATAATTTTAATCATTTTTTCTGGTTTCTCATAACAATATTCAACTTTTTTAACAATATCATTTACCTCTGGTTTAATTAATAAAATATCTTCTTTATCTTTAAAAACAATATTCTGATTCAAACAATCGGTAGCGATAAGCAGAACTTTATTTAACATTGCTTCAATAGCACTTCCAGTCGGAAAACCATCAAAAGCACCTGCAATTAATTGATTATTTCGATTTGGTGAAATAATAATATCTTTATCCTTATAAAAATCGGAAAACCATTCTGTTTTTTGAACTCCATAGAAAGTAATCTTATTCTTAATTGACGAAACATCTATATCATTTTCATCAAAATTACCTACCACATGAAAATTAACATTTTCATATTTTTGACATATTTCTTTAGCTGCAGAAACAAATAAATCATAACCCTTGTCTTTGCCCTCTTCCATGTATTTATATGCCACAAAACAAATATCTAATGTGTCTTTATCTTTTCCAAAATAAACTTTTTTAGAAACATCAACAGACAATTGCTTTTTTGGAACTACTACGCCATATATTAATTTAATATTTTTTTCATCACAAAAATTATTATTTATCAAATAATCTTTCGTAACATTTTGTGTAACTATCACTTTTCTAAACATTGGTGAACTAAATACACGTTTTAACTTTTCATCGGTAATATTATCTAGTGCAAAACCGCCACCAGGATATAAGGTAAATACAAAAGGCACTTGGTACTTCTCTAATAAATTCAAATAACTAAACTCCTCGTCAACTAAATTATTAAGAAATACAGCATAAGCTAATTTTTTTCTATATTTTTTTATTTGCACTGCAAATTTCTGCTCTTGAAATTCACTATCAAAAGGAAAATTAACAATGTTATGATGTTTCTTCGCATTACTTTTTTCAAAATCATTGATCAATTCATCAGCATTGCTAACATATTCCAATGCCTCAATTTGATTTTTAGATGTTAACACAGTAACATCGTTAAATTCATTCCAATAACTAATAAATTCCTCATATCTAAATCCAGAATACTCACTAGGAAAAGCATTATCACAAATATACAAAATATTTCTTTTATTACGAAAACATATTTTATTATCAATTTTAACTAAAATTCTATGATAGAAATCTTTTTTAAATATAAATGTAGGATTATGTTTAATATATCTCAATAATCTGTATATTACCCCATGTTTTTTTTCATTATTTAGTACCTTTTTGTTTGGCACTTCTTTACAACTAGTATTTTCTAGTTTTTCTCCAAGATTATTTAAGAATTCAACTAAAAATGGAGTCTTTGCTAAATACTTAAACCACTCTTCAGATTTAGTACAATTTACATTTTTCCAAGGTTTAATGCTTGTAGCATAATGCAATTGAATAGTATTATCCATTGCATCACATATTTGTTCATAGGAATAATTTTCATCTGTTTTTCTACTTGCATCATCTGGAAAATAATCCCACAAATAGCTACACGCTACATAAGATAATGGTAAATATTTAAACTTTGGACAACAACAAATATTCAAAATATCTTGCTCCATTTGATTTAGTCTATATCCATTTTCTTTAAAGCAATTAATGAATTTTTCTTCCATGTTGTCCTCTCTAATTTTTTTTAAATTAGCTACCAAATATCCACCACAAATATGACCTAATTTTTGTATTTCTTCGTCATTCCATTGCTCTTTGTAAATTTCCATATAAGAATTTATCTTTCCTATAGGGCGTACTCCTGCTATATATACATTTTCATTACAATCCAAATCTATATAACTTCTAGAAACATCCCCAAGAAAAACAACATCAACGTCTGTTACTATTAACTTATCATATTGTGGAAATATTGATGCAACTAACAGTTTATACATAACTTCTTTTGTAAAATGATCTCCTCTATAAATACTTTTCCATAACTCATCAAATCTATGAGCCATATTGACAAATTCTAACTCTACTTTTTCACCAAAATCCTTAATTGTTTCATGTAACTTTTCTTGTTGTTGTTTTGAAATATCAGAATGTAACACATAAAAATGGTAATGGTAATTTGAATCAGCATGTTCTAACAAAGAATAAAAAGTAACAGCTGCTGGAATAACATAATTTTTATCAAAACAAAACATAATAGGTATTTCTGCTTTTGCTTTTGTTGTCATGATATCACCTCTTTTTCAAACTTTTTTTTATTATTTTACAAATTTTCTTAACATCTTCTTCTTGTAAATCAGGATATAATGGTAAACATGCAATACGCTTAGAAATATCTTCTGATATTGGACAATCAACATATTTCAAGTATGGCAATGTGTTTAAAGAAGGATAAAAATATCTTCGTGGGTATATATCTTGACCATTCAGCGCCTTAAATACTGTCAATAATTCTTCTTCATCTTTAAAAATAATTGGATAATAAGCATAATTATATTCTAAATTATCAACTACGATTGGTCTTTTTACTAATCCAATTAATAATGAATCATATAATTCCGAAATATTTTTTCTTTTTTGAATAACTTCATTAATATATGGATAATTTGCCAACCCCATTGCTGCATGAAATTCTGACGATTTAGCATTTATTCCCACTTCTTTGTAATTTTCTTTATCAAACCCAAAACGTTTCATAAGATCTAACTTTTCATTTATTATAGGAGAATTAGCAATACATGCCCCTCCTTCTACAGTATGATAAACTTTTGTGGCGTGAAAACTACATGTAGAAACATCCCCGTATGATAAAAGAGATTGTCCCATATACTTAGTACCAAATGCATGAGCAGCATCGTAAATAACTTTCAAATTATGTTTATCCGCTATTTCTTTAATTTTATTAACATCACAAGGATAACCAAAAACATGAACAGCTATTATCGCTTTAGTTCTATCAGTTATTTTTTCTTCTATTTTACTAGGATCAATTTCTAAAGTATTTTCATCTATATCAACAAATACAGGTTTGCAATGTTCCCATAAAATAGATGTTGTTGTAGCAGCAAATGAAAAAGGTGTTGTAATAACTTCACCATCCAAGATATCTAGTGCATGTAAGGCAAGTTGCAAAGCAATAGTACCATTATTTACATAGTGAAAATATTTTACTCCTAAGAAATCCTTTAACTTTGCTTCTAATTCTTTAACAAAGGGTCCTTGATTAGTTAAATAACCCGATTCCCATATTTTCTTCAAGTATTTTTCATATTCCTCGAAAGGAGGCATAAAACTTTTTGTAACATTTATCATATGCTTTTATCCTTTCTATTTATAACTGTCTCTATATTTCCCTGTTTTTATATCATTAATCCATTCTTGATTATTAACATACCAATCAATAGTATCTTTTATACCTTCTTCGAAAGTATAAGTTCTATCCCAACCTAATTCTTTTTCAACTTTTGTAGAATCAATAGCATATCTTAAATCATGACCTGGTCTATCAGTTACAAAAGTTATTAAACTTTCTGGTTTTCCTAATTGTTTTAAAATAATTTTAACAACTTCTAAATTTGTTCTTTCTGAATGTCCACCTAGATTATATACTTCACCTATTCTACCATGTCTAAGGATCATATCTACCCCTACATTATGATCATGCACGTGTATCCAGTCACGAACATTTTCTCCTTTCCCATAAACAGGAACATTCTCATCATTTAATGCTTTGCTAATTACAACTGGAATTAGTTTTTCTGGAAATTGATATGCTCCATAGTTATTGGAACATCTTGAAATTGTAGCTGGAAAACCGAACGTTCTATAATAAGCCATTACTAGCAAATCCGCACTAGCTTTAGAAGCTGAATATGGACTTGATGTATGAATTGGATTTTCTTCTGTAAAAAGCAAATCTTTTCTATCAAGTGGTAAATCACCATAAACCTCATCAGTAGAAACCTGATGATATCTTTTCACACCATATTTTCTAGAAGCATCCATTAATGTTTGAGTTCCAATTATATTAGTTGTCAAAAATACACTTGGATTTTTAATTGAATTATCAACATGACTTTCTGCAGCAAAATTAATTACAGCATCGAATTTTTCTTGATCAAATAATTTGTCTACAAATTCTTTATCTGTAATATCCCCTTTTACAAATTTAAAATTCTTTTTATCAGAAATCGGAAGAAGATTTTCATAATTACCAGCATATGTAAGTGCATCTAAGCATACATACTCATCTTCTGGATACTTATCAACTACATAATGTAGATAATTACTACCTATAAAACCTGCCCCTCCAGTAACTAAAATTTTCATATATACCTCCCTATATAACATATTTTTTGTCTATTTTCATTATAACACGCTTTTCTTACCATTAAAAGAAAAAAGCACTTATTTGCTCTCCTCTTCAACTACCGATAATATATACTTTCCATATTCGCTCATTTTTAAAGCCTCTCCTCGAGCTTTCAACTCATCTAAAGTGATAAATCCTTCACGATATGCAATTTCTTCAAGACACGCCACGTAAAATCCTTGTTGTGATTGTACCGCCTCAACAAATGAAGAAGCACGTTGCATATTTTTAGGCGTTCCTGTATCAAGCCATGCCATTCCTCTACCCAAAAGACTAACCTTAAGTTTTTTACGTCTTAAGTATTCATTATTAATTGAAGTAATTTCTATTTCACCACGTGCAGATGGTTTAACATTTTTAGCAATTTCTACAACATCATTATCATAAAAATATAATCCTGGCACAGCATAATTTGATTTTGGTTGTGCTGGTTTTTCTTCAATTGATAAAACATTACCCTCACTATCAAATTCTACAACTCCAAAAGCTGTAGGATTTATTACTGGATAACCAAATATTGTGGCACCTTCTTTTTGATTCCTTGCTTCTTCTAATGCAACAGTAATTCCTCCTCCGTAGAATACATTATCTCCTAATATTAAGCACACTTTATCATTTCCAATAAATTCTTCACCCAAAATAAAAGCATCTGCTAATCCTCTAGGTTTCTCTTGAACTTTATATGATAATTTTATGCCATAATTACCACCATCTCCTAGTAATTTTTCATATGATGGCAAATCCTCAGGAGTAGATATAATCAATATATCTTTGATTCCTGCTAAAAGTAATACTGAAAGTGGATAGTAAATCATTGGTTTATCATATATTGGTAATAATTGCTTTGAAGTAGCCAATGTCATTGGATATAGCCTTGTACCCTTCCCACCTGCTAAAATAATTCCTTTCATAAAACCTCCTTGAAATTATATTATTAATACTTACACAGTATTTCTAAAATTATTATATCAAAAATAAATATCAAATTACAAGCATTGTAACAATAAAAAAAGCTACATAACGTAACTTTAAACATTTAGTATTTTTACTAGGTTATCTAGTATAATACCATAAACAATCAAATACTTTGTTAATCTCTTTTTTTCTAAAACTCTTCAGCAAAATTTTTCTCAAGATGTTTAAATATATAATATCCAACTATAAATATAAATAAAGATATTATAAATAATATACCTAAATTACCCCAATTAGGCATTTGTTGGCTATATAGAATATCTCTATATGCTGTAATAACGTGAGTCATTGGATTCAAATTAAGAATCCAAGATAAATTAGCTGGAATTGAATCAATTGTATAAACTATAGGAGTTGCATAAAATAAAACCATTAAAGCAAGTCCAACCAAGTGTTCTAAATCACGTACATAAACAGTAACTGCAGATAAAATAAATGTTATTCCAAGCATAATTATAAATTGTAATAACAAAATAACAGGGAAAAGTAATGCATATGGAGACAAGCCAATACCACCAAATATTAAAAACGCAAACATAACTATTGAAGTAATTAAAAAGTTAACAACACCACTAGTAACTACTGATATTGGCAAAATTTCGCGTGGAAAATAAACCTTTTTAACTATATTACCACTAGTAACTACAGCAAATGTACCTTGTTGTATAGTAGAAGTAAAACATGTCCATGGAAGTAATGCAACACAAAGATACATAGTATAATTTGGAATTTGAATTTTTAAAATATGTGGAAAAATAATTGAATAAACTACTAATAACAAAATAGGATTTAAAAGTGACCATAAAATGCCAAGCCATGCTCCTTTATATTTTCCTCTTATTTCTTTTTGAACATTAGTTTTTAATAATTCCCGATAATCATATAAATTTTTAAATAATTTAACCATAAAAACCTCCTATGCACATTCCTTTAAATAACTATCAACAACTTTATTAGGAACACCATCCATTTTAACTTCTCCGTTACAAATCCAAATAGCTCTATCACAAAACTTTTTAACAACGTCCAAAGCATGTGTAACTATAACAATAGTTTTACCTTCTGATTTCAATTCTTCCAATCTTTTATAACACTTCTCCTGGAAATGTTGATCACCAACTGCTAATATCTCATCTATAAGTAAAATGTCTGCATCTACATTTATGGCAACAGAAAATGCCAAACGCAAATACATACCTGATGAATAAGTTCTAACTGGATTGTCTATAAACTCTTCCAATTCCGAAAACTTAATAATTTTATCAAGCCTTGCATCTATTTCTTTCTTAGTTAATCCGAAAATAGAAGCATTAAAATAAATATTTTCACGTCCAGAAAAATCAGGATGGAAACCAGCACCAAGCTCTAATAGTGATGTCAATTTGCCATAAGTTTTAATTGTGCCCTTATTAGGATAAATTATTTTAGTCATAAGCTTTAACAAAGTACTCTTACCACTACCATTTACACCTATCAAAGCAACAGTTTCACCTTTTTTAATTTCTAAATTAATATCCTTTAAAATATGTAATACATCATTTCTATTACGATTCCAAAATAATAACTTTTCTTTTAAAGTATTTGCTTTATCATAATAAAGTTTAAAATCTTTACTAACATGTTGTACTTCAATAGCAACATCACTTGTTTTATTTTTCATTTTTTCACGTCCTTTACATTTTTGTCTATATAATCAGTAATAATAGAAATCATTTTTCCACTACCTTCAAACTTCTTCGGATTAAAGTTATCAATATTTTTTATAGCATCACTTAAATCTTTCATTTTATATACTGGGTAAATATACCCTAAATCTGCAAACTCTTTCAATATCTGTAATTGATGATCATTAGTATGTTCTTTATATTCTTTAAGCCTAGGTACAACCAACATTTTTTTGCCTTTTCTAATACCATCAAGAATAGATCCAACGCCTGCATGAGTTATTATAAAAGAACTATTATCAACATATTTATCTAAATCTTTTTTAGACACAAAGTCAAATATCTTCATATTGTCACTAGAATACTTAGTATACCCAGCCTGAACAATAACTTCTTCATTTATAATTCCGCCATCAATAGCTTCATCTATTTGTTTTAACAATCTATGAAAACTTTTATCCTGAGTACCAAGTAACACCAAAATCATTTATAAATCCAACCTCCATAAACTGCTTTAGGATAAAGTTTTAACATACTTTCCCATTGAACTATAAACAAGTCTGCAAAATGATAAATAAGCTTCCCTGTAATAGTTTTTGTATTAACATTAGCAAAACTTTCTATATAAATAATTTTACTTCCAAAAATCTTACCAATACAACACATAGGACCAGCTGTATGAGCGCCAGTAGTAATTATTGCTCCTGGTCTTATCTTAATATATAAAAATAAGCTCTTAAAACAATTAGCAATTAACTTAAACGGATAAGTAAGCATATGATCTTTTGTTCCATAAATCAAATAATTAACTTTTCCTGGATACTCACCTTTCAAAGACATCGTTGATTTAGTTTTTTCAGTAATAATATGATAATCATATTTATTAAACAATTCCTTTAACTCTAACATTTCAGACAAATGCCCACCAGTACTAGAAATAAACAACACTCTTTTCAAAGCCTACCATCCTCTCAAAACTCGCTAGTTAGCAGTCCACTACCATTATAACAAATATCAACAAAAAAGTACAAGAAACATCTTGTACTATCCAAATCTTTTTTTACTAACAACATAGCCAGGCAAAACAAGTAATATAACTATTAACTTATTAATACCCTTAACACCCTTAATTGACTCTCCCATTTTTTTATGAGTCAAATATGAAAATAGAATATAATGTTTAATTAAATATAAATATTTTTTAAATGGCATACCAGATAAATTCATTTCAAGACACTCTTTAAAATAACAATAATAACCATATGGATTATTTTTAAATAGTTTCTCAATATTTTTTGAATACCCATCATTTAAATATTCACAAATCATAACCGCCTTATTTATGCATAATAAACCTTTATATTTTCTATCCATTTCATTATACATTCTTGCTTCAGTTACAAATTTCTCATTATTCTCCAATTTATGATAAAAACTTCTTCTAACATCCCCTTTAAAAGCTATACATGCATCCTTATCAAAATTAGTTTTCAAATAAAGATCAAACATTTTACTAACTTTTTCATCAAATGGAAAAGAATTATTATTATCAAATTCTTTATTTGTAAAACTCTTTCTAAATAAAACCCCATATAAATCACTATCTTCATCAATCAATCGAAAAGTATCTGCTATTGTTTTTAAAGCATTATCAACTAAAAAATCATCAGAATCAACTTCTATAATAATATCCCCTATAGTCTTAGGAATACCATTATTTAAGGCATTCATTTTGCCACCATTTTTCTGTTTATAATATCTTATTTTTATTTTGTTATCTTTTATCCATTTTTCAACCAAAGAACTTGTATCGTCAGTAGATCCATCATCAATAATTATCCATTCGAAAGATGAATAAAATTTTTTATTAACAATCAAACTTTTATATAACTGTGGTAATATATATGCTCTATTATATGTTGGTGTTACAATTGAAATCATTTCATTCCTCCTCAATTAAATCAGAAATTTGCTTTAATATTTCATCATTATCTTTAACAATATAAGGTTTGACTAAAGAATCTTTTCTTTTCATAATTGTTTTCATTCCCTTATAAATTCCATCTTCATCATTTGAAAAAATCATTTTATTTGGATAATTTTTAATTACCTCTTTACAAGCAGTATCAGTAACTAATATAAATTTATTTAATATTTCAGCTTCAATAACAGAAACAGGATAACCTTCATAATAAGAAGGAAGTAAAAAATAATCTGCTTTTAAAATATAAGGATAAGGATTTGATCTTGCACCAAGTAAATGAAAAGTACTTGATATATCATAATAATTTAATAAATCATTTAGACTATCTCTTAAAGGGCCGTCCCCTACCACATATATATGATGAATTAACCCTTCACATATTAGTCTTTTATGAACTTTCATTAATCTATCAATACCCTTTGGTTTTACAAGACGAGCAACTACTACAAAATTTTTACTATCACTATAAACAACATCCATCTTTTCTAAACTTTGCTTCTTTATATAATTAGCATCTACAAAATTATGTATTACAGTTTTATTAGAAAGACATTTATTTTCTTTATCTATACTTAAAAATCCATCCATACTAATTTCACTAACAAACACTAAAGAATCATATTTATTATACATATTAATTAATGACTTATATTTCTTTTTTCCATAATGTTTAGATAAATCAGTATGAATCCAAGCTATTTTTTTACAAGGAATATCTTGTAAAATCTCAGTTATTGGTCCCTCTAAAAAAGAAATAACAACATCATATCCAGTAGCATACCTAAAAAAGATTTTTTTTCTCAAAAAAGGTATTTTTATAAATAAACCTATCATCTTTTTAGCAAAAAAATTCAATTTTTCATAAGGCTTAGAAAAAACACTTTTAACCTTAACAGAATCATTCACTTTTTCTAATAAAGATCCTTCTCCATATAAAGTTAAAACAGTAATATCATATTTATTCTTTAATTCATTAACTAAAGAAACAAGCACCTTTTCTGCTCCACCAATCTCCAAATTAGTAATTGAAAACAATAATTTTTTCATTTTAATCTTCACCTTTCATATTAACTGATTTAATAAATAACAAAGTATGCAGCAAAATAATCACTATCATAACAGACGAGTTAAAATATGTATGTCCAGCTAAAATAGAAATAATATATGACATGAAACATCCAGCTAATAACATTAAATACTCAAGATTTAATTTTGAAAATGACTTAAATGCCTTATAAGTTCCATATAAGAATATTGCAAAAAAAGGCCCAAAAAACAATATCAAACCAATAATACCAAAATTATAAAAAGATGCAATTATTTCCATTTCTAAAGTCAGCATACCCATGTTTGTTAAATAACCATTTCCAAATAACTTTAATAAAAAGTTCTTTTGTTCATGATATAAATAATGATGATAGATTAATTGTTGTCTTCTTAAATCAGTACTAGGAAGCTTTTTACTTTTACTATAAGCATCTAATCTAAGAATAGCATTTTTTTGCTCAACAAGCATAAAATCATTAGATATTTCATTATTATCAATCTGTCTTTTCAATTTAACCAAATCATACGCCATATAAATAGTTTCATTATCACTATCAATAACACCTACAGGAATTTCACCATTCAAACCATCTAAGTGTTTTCTTCTTTCAATAGTATTTGAACCAACTAAAACAAGTATAAGAGCTAAAACAACAAAACTAGATAAAAATATAATAATCATTTTTTTATTTAACTTTTTATTTTTAAAAATATAAATAAAAATTTGAAAAACAAAGTAACACACAAGAGCAATAACAGCACCAAATAATCCAGTTCTAGTTCCTACTAATAAAACCAAATATATAATTATAAGAGATAATAAAATAATCTTGAAAATTAAAAGCTTTTTATTTTCAAAAAGATATGGAAAAAGAATAAATAAAGAACAAATTAATATAGAGCTAACTGCACCACCAGTATTAAACCAACCACGGTAACCAAATCCTTCCAAATAAGTATAAAAAGAAGTTTTGGTAATTATTGCTAAATATATACTAATTATATAAAAACTAATATATATCAAAAAACACAATTTCAATTTTTCAGTATTACCATTCCTAAACACATATATAAAAGCAAGCAATGTAAATATTAAAAACGAATAATTTGCTAAATAACTAGCTTCATAAATTACATTACCATATGAAAAACTAGTAACTAATCCACTAAATAAATACAAATGAATAACAGAATAACCCAGATAAACAATACCACTAAATAATAGATATTTTCTTACATGTTTATCTCTAATAAAAATATAAATAAGCACGATTAACGGAATTATAGGTCTTATAAATAATGATATTGAATATTTACCAAAATTAAAAATAGAACTACATATATCAAGAATTGGACTAATTAAAATAAATAAATATAAAAAATTTTCTTTATTAAACATCTTTTTCATAATTATAACATCCTAAAAATAATAGTATTAAATTTATAAAAGAAATAATTAATCATTTTAAAATATATATTTTTTACACCAGTTTTTAGATACGCATTTTTCTTCCAATTTGGATATAAATCATTAAGTAATTTCCAACCTTCATCCAAAACTTTATTTCTGACTTTTTTATCTTTTATTTTACACGCTCTTTTATAAGAACTACCTAATATATATCTAACAAATAAGTACTCTAATTCATTTTTATATTCATCATATATTTTATTTTTAACATAATAATCCCTAACTTGTAATAAAACATCATAAATATCCCTTACTCTTATATTTTGATTATTAGCAAGAGATGATTTTCTTTGAACATAATGATAAAATGCCTCATCAACAAAACTAACAGATTTAACATACGGAACATATTCATATGTGAATAAAACGTCTTCATATTTTAATCCAACTGCAAACAAAGGATTAATTTCATCTAACCATTTCTTTTTATAGATTTTATTACAAACCATAACCCTAACATTAACAAGCATTTCGCTGCCTAATTCATAACCATTAGTCATATCGATCTTATTTTTATTAGGAAATTCCCATATAAAATTACATTCAACAACAGAAGAATTATTTTTACTAGCTTTGTTATACATTACCTCAAACATATTTAAATCAACGTAATCATCAGAATCAACAAAACCAATATATTCTCCACTTGAATGTTCGATTCCTATATTTCTAGCATTACCAAGACCCATGTTTTTATCTAAAGTAACCAAAACAACTTTATCAGAATACTCTTTTCTATATTTTTTCAATTTAACCAAAGTATCATCTGTAGATCCATCATCAACCAAAACTATTTCAAAAATATCAATAGTCTGATTAATCAATGAGTCCATACAACGGTCTATATAGGAACTAGAATTATAGCAAGGTACAATAATACTTACTTTTTTCATAAAACCACCTACATTAATATTTCATCATAACCAAAAATTTCTTGATTTTTCTTTTCATTGTATCATCAAGTAACATAGAACTAATTTTTCTTTTTTTAATTTCCTGTTTAAATTCAACATAATCCTTTCCTGAAAGCGTCTTAACTTTTATTAGAAGACTATTTGCTAAAAAACTATAAAAATACTTTTTTGTTATATCAGATAATTTATTATCATTATCAATCTTACTCTTTAAATTATCAAAATGATATAGCATATCATATGCATTTTTTTTCAGTTTAAAAGAATCACATCCTCTAGTAATACTACTTTCAGTTTGTACATAACAGTAAAAACTATCATTTAAAGAAATTGTTTTCTTAGCATAAACCAAAACTAAAGGAGTAAGTCCATAATCTTCATGATTATGTCCACTAGAATACTGAAATTTATTATCTATAAAATAACTTTTACGATAAATATATCCAACTGGAGCTTCAAAAGTTGAACCAGATGATACATATTTTACAAATAATTCTTCTCCACTAATAATACCATTTGAACTTGGCTTCAACATATATGAAACATTCTTCAAAGATCTATCAACCAACTCTATACCAAAACTAACTATATCAATATCCTTATACTTATCCAAAATTTTATCCATAGATTCAAAAAAACCACACTTAATATAGTCATCCGCATCAACAAATAAAAGATAATCACCTTTTGCTTTTTTAATAAGTTCATTTCTTGTTACTGCAAGACCTTTATTCTTTTGCTTATAATAACTAATTTTTCCTTTATAATCTTCTAATACATCCTCTAAATTATCAGTAGACCCATCATTAATTAAGATAACTTCATAATTACCTTTTTGATTTAATATAGAATCTAAACATCTTTTAATAGTAGTTGCAGTTTGATAAGCTGGAATTAAAACACTATAACGTAATTTCATATTGATTCCTCCTCAATCAAAGAAAACAAATCATTTTCTAATTTTTTTTGATATTGACTATAAATAAGTTTATTTTTAATAGAAAGTTCACCATTCATGAACTTATTCATAATATCATATATTTTTTCAGGATCCTTATCTACTATAAAACCATAATCTGATAAATTTATATATTTATCAGATATATTGACAGTAGATAAAAAAAGTTTATTCAATATAATAGATTCCATACAAATAACAGGAAATCCTTCATAATCAGAAGTTAAAACAACTATATCACACATAAGAATATAAGGATATGGATTACTTTTTTTACCCAAAAATTTTACCCTCTGATCTATTTTCAAATCTTTAACCAAAGATAAATACTCATCTTTTGAAGGTCCATCTCCAACTATCCATAAAAAAGTATTTTTATCATTTATTTTACTAAAACTTTCAAACAAACGACTAAGACGTTTAGACTCCTCGTCCAATCGACCAACAAATAAAAATAATTTCCCAGCAGGTTTTTTTTCAAGAACCTTTTCCTTGCTTTTTTTTATGATTTCTCTATAATCAAGAATATTATTTAATACTAAAGTCTTACTTTTAAGTTTTGGAAAAATAAGATTAAAACTATCCCTAGCTTCATTTGAAACAAAAACAATTTTTTTAAATTTATCAACACTTCTTTGAGAAAAAAACTGTTCAACTAATTTTACATTTTCATGATAAACATAATAATAATTACTATGAACCCATAAAGCATTGTTTAAAGAGGCATATCGAACTAAAATTGAACCCGGAATAGAATAAGTAGCAAAACAACCTGCAAAGTCATACTTATGATAATTTTTAATAATCCATTTGCAAAGTTTGATTCTATTTTTAACTTTTCGTAATATAACATTTGAATCATCATAAATTTTATATACTTCAACATGAACATCTTTAGGAATACTATCAATAAATATTCCCTCATACTTTTCAAGTAACAAAGTAACATCATACTTATCATAATCAAATACTTTAAGCATATTTATAAGTGCACTTTCAATTCCTCCAATATCCAAATTGTACGCTGTAAAAAGTATCTTTTTCTTCATAAAATTTCATTACCTCTCTATGCAAACATTATATCATCAAAATATAAATTAGTAAAAAAATAAAACAACCTATTTAAAAAAATTAATTAAAAACAATAAAAAACCTATCAAAGCATTAAACTTTAATAGGCCTTAATTATCTTTTTGATTTTTCGTATTTTTTGCAATATACAATTTTATTTGGTGATACATATCTTTTTTAAATAATATTCAAAATATTATTTAATTTTTGTTAATCTACTAAAATCTATATTATGATATGGAACTTTAGAAAAGTCACATTTTTCTGAACCTTCTACTTTAGTGCTAATTGAATTCTTTCCTTCATAATTCCAATAACCACCTATATTATAAATCTTGTTTGTATCCCATCCTAATGCACCAAGCATTTGTTTTGTAAAATTAGCATATCCCCCAGCACCACACATTAAAAAAATTATTTTATTTTTTGGAAATATATATTCTAAAATTTCCATTGACTCTTTATAGTTAGCGACATATTTTCCATTTTCTAATCTAAATAATGTTTCTCCTTTATATAAACCAGTCACATTTTCACCCTTTTTTTGATCAATATATTCCTGAGGGAACTCAGTTAAATAAGCATAAGGAACAACTTCAAAGCCCTTTACAAACCCTGTTAAATCACGTTCACCACCCTTATTTTCCCAAGTAGCTGTATCTTCTAACATTCTAACATCTCTATAAACAACATCAGATCTATCAAGATAATCATCTATTGTTTTTTCATTTATGTTTTTATCAATATCATAAACACCCCTTAACCCTTCTGATTTTTCTTGTTTAGGAAGAGGTGATAAAGTTTTATCATTAGTACAAATAAAAAACATTATCACTCCTCCAATAATTAAGCCAATAACACTTACAATTAAAATTTCTAAATTTTTTCTCATATTTTTTCTCCTCCAGTTATATATTAACATTACTAAAACATCTATACTATAACTCTATAGTTGAATACCATTCAACTACGTGTTGAGTTTCAATTTGATCAAAATTTAAATATTATTGCTAAAAAAGTGCATTATACGCTCTTTAAATATATACAACAGATCATAAACTTACCTAAAGATAACAAGTAAGATATATAAAAATTTTTTTAGAAATTTAAAAAGCCGTTATTTTATTAGGATTTGCAAACTATTTACCATAACATTGCTTATATTTTTTCGCTGCCACATGGCTGTCAATGTTTAGTGTTTTTACCACTGTCCTGTTGCACTTTTCCTTATATTACGGCACTTTTCTCGTTAGTTCTCACTGGTTCTAACCTGCTAAGTTTACTCAAAATGGTTCTAAAAATGGTTCTAGCTATAATTATATTAAAATAATAAATACTGCTTACAGGCTTTAATTATGGGCTATTAGTGGCTACTAAAAATAACAATGTTTATATTTTTTGCCAGAGCCATTCTGAAACTGAACTAACAATTATGATAATATAAATCCATTTATTATTGATTCTTTTTTACAATGATCACATTTATATTTAAAAGTCTTGTTTTTATTATTTTTATTTATCATTTTGCTTGTTATATTTGTAATCGAACCACAATGATTACATTTAAGTATTATTGATTTAACAATTTCTTCAGGCAAATCGTTTTCTAATGTACATGAAAAAGCAAAGTATAAATTTCCAATGTTTTGATTAAAACATTCTTCAGATATTAGTTCTTCATCTTTCAAAATATTTAAAAGAAGAGTAACAAAATATAATTGAACACTACAGCAAACTTTATAAAAATATACAAGATTCTCTTCAACAATATCTTCTGTTGCAAATATAATATTTAAGTTACCATCTTCTGTTGCATAATCCTTAGCATTTGTTATTATATGTGAAGTTTTATTCCATACTTTTTCTAGACTCTCCTTTGAACTTTTTTCATATCTTAAATCATACATCCTTTTACCCGTGAAGAAATTAATCTTTTTACAACATTTTCTTAATATTTTCTTTTTTTCTTCTTTCGTTATTTTATCTATAGAAAAATTTTTAATTGGTTTATTTAAAAATTCAGGTACAAATCTATAACCTTTAACATAAATCATTTCTAATAAAAGAAGATCGTCCTTAAATGGTTTCCTTAATAAGGTAAATGCTGTTCCAAAGTGATATCTTAAAGCACAATTAATGGCATCAAATACATAGGTATTATAATCAGCAACAAGAGAAAACACTATATGTTTATATAAGCTTCTATTTATTACTGTTGCATAGCCATGTTCTGTAAAATAAAATATATCATATTTTGATGAATTAAATTTTTTAATATCCTTTTCTTTAATATCTATCTTTTCGGAACTCCATTGATATTTATCAGCACATTTTAAAATATCTACTATAAAATCATTACATAACATTAAAAAATTATAATCATTCTCTAAATCTAATTCTTCTCCATTTACTGCTTTCATTTTCTCAACTCCTTAAATTTGTTAAATATTATACTACAAAATGGTTCTAAAATGGTTCTAAAGCCAATTTTAGGCTATTTTTTGATAAAAAGAAAAACTCGCATTTTCCCTTATTTTATCGGGTTTTGCGAGTTATTTACCACAACATTGTTTATATTTCTTACCACTGCCACAAGGACAAGGTTCATTTCTACCTATTTTTTGCTTCTTAGTTTTTGTTGTTATAGCTTTTGTTGTATCATTATCATTAGTCACCTTATTTTTAACAACTTCTTTTCTTTCAATATTTTGTCTTACTTCTGCTCTTAATAAATAAAGTGTAATATTTTTATCAATGTTTTGAAGCATTTTATCAAATAATTCAAAACCTTCTTCAGTATAAGCTCTAAGAGGATTATCTTGAGCATATTGACGAAGAGAAATTCCTTCTCTTAAATGTGACATAGTATTAATTTGTTCCATCCAATACTTATCAATAACATTTAAACTTATAACTTTTTCAAACTCATCTACTATTTCTTCAGGTATTTCTTCTAGTTTTTTATTATATTCTTTAGTTACTAAATCATAAACAAAATTAATAATTTCATCAGCATTTTTATTTTGAATATCATCTAATTTTATCTTTTTCTTTAATAAGCTACCATTAACATATTCTAATACTTGTTTCAAACCATCTTCAGTTATTAAATTACCATCAAAATGAGAATCAACAACATCCGCAATATGATTATACATAGAATTTAATACATCTTCATGAATAGAATCTTTATCTAATATTTCATTTCTTTTCTTATAGATAATCTCTCTTTGATTATTCATAACATTATCATACTCTAAAACTGTTTTTCTCATATCAAAGTTATTACCTTCAACTCTTTTTTGAGCACTATATACAGAATTAGTAAATATTTTACTCCTAATAGCCATTTCATCTTGCATACCAGTAGATTCAAGTAAAGATCTAATTCGATCAGAACCAAATCTAATCATTAAATCATCTTCCATAGATATATAAAATTGTGTATATCCAGGATCTCCTTGACGACCAGAACGACCTCTTAACTGGTTATCAATACGACGTGATTCATGTCTTTCCGTACCAATTACACATAAACCACCAAGTTCTTTTACGCCTTCTCCAAGTTTAATATCAGTTCCACGTCCTGCCATATTGGTTGCAATTGTTACTGCACCTTTTTCACCAGCATGAGCAATAATCTCGGCTTCACGTGCATGGTTTTTAGCATTTAATACTTCATGTTTTATTCCTCTTTTAGAAAGTAAATTACTTATTTCCTCAGAAGTCTCAATAGCTATAGTACCAACAAGAACAGGTTGACCCGTCTTATGTCTTTTTTCTATTTCATCTATAATAGCCTTATATTTAGCTTTCTTATTAGCATAAACAATATCAGCCATATCTTCTCTTATAACAGGTTTATTTGTAGGAATAGAAATTACATACATATTATAAATATTTCTAAATTCCTCTTCCTCTGTTTTAGCAGTACCAGTCATACCAGATAATTTATTATACATTCTAAATAAATTTTGGAAAGTTATAGTAGCAAGCGTTCTTGTTTCTTGGTTAATAGTAACTCCTTCTTTTGCTTCTATAGCTTGATGAAGTCCATCACTAAAAGCACGTCCTGGCATTAAACGTCCAGTAAATGCATCAACTATAACAACTTTTCCATCTTTTACAACATAATCAACATCATTTTTCATACTATAAACAGCATGCAAAGCTTGATTAATAAAATGAACTAAATTTGAATTATCAATATCATACAAATTATTTACATGGAAATAAGTTTCAGCCTTTTTAATTCCCTCTTCAGTAAGAGTAGTTCTTTTAATTTTAGGATCATACGTATAATCTCCATCTTTCAAACTTTTAGCAAATCTATCAGCATCTATATACAAATTTTTACTCTCTAAAAATCCTCCAGAAATAATAAGTGGTGTTCTAGCTTCATCTATTAATACAGAATCAACCTCATCTATTATTGCATAATTTAATCCACGTTGAACTCTATCTTCACGACGAACAGCCATATTATCTCTAAGATAATCGAAACCAAGCTCATTATTAGTAGAATATAAAATATCACAATTATATTGTTCTCTTTTTTCACTTGGAGTTAAATCTCTTAAATTAAGTCCAACTGTAAGCCCTAAAAATCTATGAATTTGTCCCATCCATTCTGCATCACGACTAGATAAGTATTCGTTAACAGTAATAATATGAACACCCTTTCCATCTAATGCATTTAAATATGCTGGTAAAACACTAGTTAAAGTCTTTCCTTCACCAGTTTTCATCTCAGATATATTACCAAAATGAAGAGCTAGTCCACCTAAAAGTTGAACAAAGTAAGGTTTTTCACCAATAACTCTAAAACATGCTTCTCTAGCAGTAGCAAAAGCCTCAACTAAAATATCATCTAACGTCTCACCATTAGCAAGTCTATCCTTAAAAATTTGAGTTTTTCCTTTTAACTCTTCATCGCTTAACTCCTGATATACAGAATCCAATTCCTCTATCTTTGAAGCTATTATCTTAAACCTTTTTAATTCTTTATATTCATGATCAAACATTTTCTTTAAAAGTCCCATAATACGAAACCTCCCACATATAATATTTTAACAAATTAAAATAAAAAATGGTAGTATTTACTACCATTTTATTTATAATATCCCAAATAACCTCAAACAAACTATTCCTATTACTAAGATAACTGTAACAGTACATAAAAAAGCTACTACAAATGATGAACCATTAGAATTAGTAAATGGATTTTCTGACACATCACCAGTTCCTCCATAACTACTACTCTGTGAATAATTTTTATCATTATATACAGGTGTAGCAAATGGATTTGGATTATCAGCAACTCTTACCCTTTCTAGAACTTTACCTTTTTGTAAAGAAGAACTATCAGTATTACCATTATTATTCAGAGTACTTGAACTTGATAAAGATTCTTTCTTCAAATTAGCAAAATTATTAGCAACAGTTTTTGATGCTTCACCAATTACTTTTAGCATTTCATCTTCATAATTATTAAAATTTGCCATTTTGCTCACCTTCTTTAATCATTCTTTTAGCAGTCTTTCCAACCAAAGAATTAATTCTTTTCATTTGTTCATCAGTAAGATTATAATCTTTAAAAGCATCCATTACTTCACTCTTAACTTTCTCAACAAAATTAGTATTATAATAATCAGAAAAAGAAGTATTATAATCCATCTTTCTAAAAACATTTATAAAAAACTCTTGTAACCACTCAGGAACACGACTCATATAATTATCAAAATTATCTAAAACATCCATATCATTCATAACAGAACTATGATCAATATTAGCATACCAACCAAGCACCATAAGAGCAAAAGATACTCTCTTATGTTGAACAGATGATTTTCTATCAGCCATAATACTAATACCAGTTTCAGCACCAGAAATAGTTTTATCCAAATCACTACTAGCAAATAAATTTTCAGGAAATATAATCTCCCCAGTTAATCTATTTATTTTTATTTCATCAATATTAATTCTAATTAAATTTCTATCCTCTTTTTCTATAGCATCAGAAACATGTTTCATCAAACTACAAAAAGTATTCACGCGAACACTATCCTTTTCATCTTTTTTCGCAATAAATTGTCTCAAAGATATTACATCATTCATTTAAGATCACCTATCATACAAACATTATAACACATAATTAAAACTTGTAAACAAATTAAAAAAATAAATATATTCAAATATTTATTTTAATTATTTAAAAGTAAATAATTCTTTATCTTTCTTCTAATCTGAGTCATCTTATTATCAACAAGCTTAATAGGTACTCCAAGAAGTTCACTAATATCTTTATAAGAAAAACCATTATATTTAAGTTCAAATATTTGTGAATCCAAATCCTTTAATTTAGATTTAATATATATTATATTATTATAAAATTCACTATCTATCATTATATCAATATTACTATTATCAGAACTAGGTATCAAATAGCAACTTTCTAAACTATCATGGCAAAATAATGCTTTATTTTTATTATTATTTAAGGTTTCAATAACTTTAAGCATAGCTTTTCTTATTGAAGAAAAAACATAAGTAAAAAATAATATTTCTCTATCGTCATCATAACTATTTATAGCTTTATATAAAGCAAGTCTTCCCTCTTGTAATAACTCCTCATAATCTAAATTAGAAGATTTATAATTATTACAAAATGAATATGCCATTTTCTTAATCAAAGGATCATATTTATTTAATATAAAATCAAATATTCCTATATCCTCTCTTACCATGTATAAAATTTCATAATCATTGTAATCTTTATAAATCATATTAACTCCTACTTACTTCTTTTTCTAACCACCTCATATATAAGTATTCCAGCAGCTACAGAAGCATTTAAACTATTTATTTTTCCAATCATAGGAATTGATACAATAAAATCAGAAGATTTTTTTACTAAATCAGATACTCCATTACCCTCATTACCAATAACTAGACAAACTCCGCCATCATATGAAGGATTATCATAATCTTCACCATTCATATCACTTGAATAAACCCAATAACCTTTATCCTGTAAATACTTAATAGTTTGATTCAAATTTGTAACCATTGCTATTTTAGTATTAACTAAAGCTCCACTACTAGTTTTCATAACTGTTGAATTAACAGAAACACTTCTATCTTTAGGAATTATTATTCCATCAACACCAGCAGCTTCACAAGTACGAATAATTGCACCAAAATTATGCATATCTTCAATGTGATCTAGCATAACAACAAATCCATCTTCACGTAAAATATCATCTAATTCACTATATTCAAAATCACCTACATCCATAATTATACCTTGATGATTTCCCTCTGCAAGTTCATCTAATTCATATTTAGTATAAAAATATGGTTTAATATCTCTATTTTCTAATAATGAAATTATTGATTTATCTCTAAAGTTTTTATCCAAATATAATTTTTTTATCTTTTTATTACTTTTTAAATATTCATAACAACTATTTCTACCATAAATTAACATCTAATCACCGCTTATTTCTACAATTTTTGAAAATATATCACTTATTCTTTTAATTTCATCTTTTCTATATAAATAACCAATTAAAACTTCTAAAGCAGTTGCATATTTATAAGTCAAAATATCACAATACTTAGGTTTTGAATTAGTCTTAACATTTCTACCCCTTCTTACAATATCCTTTTCTTCATCACTTAAATAATTCATTATTTTATTTAAAATATCAGCTTGACTCTTAGCGGAAACAAATTTTAAAGATTCTTCTTTCATATCTTTAACCTTCCTAAAACCTTTATCTACTAAGTAATTTCTAACTAAAAGTTCATAATAACTATCACCAATATAAGCATAAGCTAAAAGTCCTAAATCATCTATCATTTCTATCCCTTAATCCTAATAATCTAACAATTTGTAAAATTGATGTAGCAAGTGATGCAACATAAGTTAAAGCTGCTGCTGTAAGAACTGTTTTTGCCGATATAAGTGCATCATCGGTCAAAGAAAAATCTTTTTTTAACTTCTTTAATGCATTATGAGATGCACCGAATTCAACAGGCAATGTTAACAACTGAAAAAGTAATATTACAACAAATAAGAATATTCCAAAATAAAATAATTTAAGAGAACCAAGTATTATTCCAAGAAGTATAGCAAAATATCCAAAGTTTGAAGCAAAACTAACTAACGGAAATATTACGCTTCTTATTTTTATAAACAAATTCCCTTCTTTATATTGAATAGCATGCGATACCTCATGAGCAGCAACTGCCATTGCTGATATAGATTCACCATGAAAAACATCATGTGAAAGTCTAATAACTTTATTTGAAGGATCATAATGATCAGTAAGATTACCAGAAGTTTCAATAACATATATATCATCAAGATCATTATCCTTTAATATTTTACTTGCAACCTCAAAACCACTGATACCTTTTCCATTAGATACTTTTTTATATTTAGAATAACTAATACTAACAAATATTTGAGCGCCAATTGTAATAATTAAAGATATAAAAAGAAGTAAATCAGCATACATATTATCACCTACAATATTTCATAAACTACACCATTTGGTGTATCAACTAGTTTTATTCCTTCATTTAATAATTCATCACGTATTGCATCTGCCCTAGCGTAATCTTTTCTTTCTTTAGCTTTTTTTCTTTCTTCAATTTTTGATTTTATATAATCATCACTTAAATGTGATTTTTTTTCTTCTTTTTTTAGTAAATCAAGTGAAAACACCTTATCAAATGAATCAATTAGTTTTATTTTAGTTAAACCTCCAACATTGCTTTTTAAAACATCATACAAAACAGATAATGCTGAAGCAGTATTTAAATCATCACTTAAATAATTTTTAAACATTTCGTCATATTTATTAAAATCATCTTGATAAAAATTACCGTCATCAACAACTGATAAACATTTATTTTTTAATTTTTTATACGCTAAAGAGGCATTATCCAAGTTTTCATAGCTAAACACTAATTGTTTCCTATAATGTGATTGCAAACACATAAATCTGAATGATAGTGGGTCATATCCCTTAGATTTTAGTAAACTAACTGTAAGTGTTGCTCCCTTACTTTTACTCATCTTACCACTTTCATCCATCAAATGTTCATTATGAAACCAATAATTACACCATTTATGTCCTAAGTATGCTTCACTTTGAGCAATCTCATTAGTATGATGTGGAAAAATATTATCAACGCCGCCACCATGAATATCTAAGTATTCTCCTAAATAATGTATTGATATTCCAGAACATTCTATATGCCATCCAGGATAACCATATCCCCATGGAGAATCCCATTTAAGTTCTTGTTCTTGAAACTTAGACTTAGTAAACCATAAAACAAAATCAGCTTGATTTTTCTTATTAGGGTCACTTGAAACACCTTCTCTTACACCTACGACCATATCATCTTCCTTATGATTAGTTAAAACATAATAATCATCAAGCTTTGATGTGTCAAAATAAACATTACCACCAGATATATAAGCATAACCTTTATCTAATAAACGTTTAATTATTTTAATATAATCATCAATATGTTCAGTAGCAGGAGATACAAAATCCGGAACTTTATTATTTAACATTTTAAAATCTTGAAAGAATTGATCAGTATAAAATTTAGCAATATCCATTACTGATTTATGTTGTTTTTTAGCACTTTCTACCATCTTATCATCACCAGAATCACTATCACTAGTTAAATGTCCGACATCAGTAATATTCATAGCCCTTTTAACATCATATCCTAAGTACCTCAAAGTTTTCTCTAGAATATCATGTCCTATATAGTTTCTCATATTTCCAATATGTTGATCATGATAAACTGTAGGTCCACATGTATATATTTTAACCTTATTCTCTTCTACAGGAATAAACTCTTCTACTTTTCTAGTAAGGGTATTATAAAATTTCATAAAATCACTCCTTAAATTGATATTATTATAACACAAATAAAATAGTAAAAAAAGACTATAAAAAGTCTCTTATACCAAATATACTTCCCTTTTTCCTTCAAGTATTTGATCAATAATATATCCTTCTAACTCGTCTTCAATAATCTTATTTATTCTCCTAGCACCATATTTATTATAATCACATTTTTTAATAACATTTTCACACACTTTAGAAGATATTTTTAAATCATCAAGCAAACCATTATATAAATTTTTCAAACTATTAAGTCCATTCATAACTATCTTCTTTACAGAATCATAATTCATTGTATTAAAATAAATAACTTTATTTAATCTATTTAAAAACTCCAAACTAAATACCTTTTTAAGTTCTTCTTCTTTTAATACATTTTCATCAGATGTAAAACCTAAATCATTAATATTACAAGCATTAGAAGTCATTATAATTATAGTATTATCAAATCTAATAATATCTCCCTTAGCATTTTTACAACACCCTTCATCAAGTATCTGTAAAAATAAATTAAGAACAGATCTATTAGCTTTTTCTATCTCATCTAAAAGAATTACAGAATAAGGTCTATCTTTAACTTCTTCAAATATATTCTTACTATCTTGATACCCAACGTATCCAGGAGGAGAACCAATTAACTTACTAACTGAATGAGCTTCTTTATATTCACTCATATCTAGTCTTATGAGACTATTAGGGCCATAAAAATATTTAGCATACTCTAAAGCCAGTAATGTTTTTCCAACACCAGTTGGACCAACAAATAAAAATGAATAAGGTCTTTTATTGTTCTTATTACCAAATCTTATTTTTTTAGTAACATCATATAAATTATTAATTGCTTCTTCTTGACCAAGAACACATTTATTTAAATGTTTCTTAAAATTCTTTAGCACCAAATCATTTTTTATATCAAAAATAGGTACACTGCTTCTTAATGAAACAACATCGTTAACATCCTTAACTGTTATATCTTTATATGAAAGCTTTTCAGACTTAATCTGTAATTTATTCTTTTTACTTTCTAAAGCTATTTCTTGTTCTCTATATTCCTTAGCTTTATTAAATTTATTACTAATAATAGCTTCATTCTTTTTTCTTCTTAATTCTTCTAAATTTGAGTCAATATCACTAACCTTATTTTTTTTCTTATTATTTAAAACTGCAACCTTTGAACACACTTCATCTAGAACATCAATAGCTTTATCAGGCATTTTTCTATTATAAATATATTTATCGGATAAATATATTATTTTATCTATCATTTCGTCACTAATTCTAACCCTATGAAACTCTTCATAAACTGGACGAAGTTTTATTAAAATATTTTTTGTAAGTTCTAATGATGCCTCATCTACTACAACTGTCTGAAACCTTCTTGATAATGCTTTATCTTCTTCAATAAATTTCTTATATTCTTCTGTAGTTGTAGCACCTATAACTTTAATTTTTCCTCTAGCTAAAGCAGGTTTTAAAATATTTGAAGCGTCTATAGCTCCTTCAGCACCACCTGCACCAACTAAAGTATGAATTTCATCAATAAAAACAATAATATTTGAATTTTCTTCCAATTCTTTTAATATTTTACTTAAACGTTCCTCAAATTCACCACGATACTTAGTGCCTGCAACCAAACTTGCCATAGAAACAGAAATAATTTTCTTACCCCTCAAAGTAAAAGGAACATCATTATTTACTATTTTTCTTGCTATTTCTTCAACAATAGCAGTTTTTCCAACGCCTGCATCACCAATTAATAATGGATTATTTTTTGTACGTCTTGATAGAATTTCAATAATTCTTTCAATCTCTCTATCCCTACCTACAACTGGATCAACTTCACCCTTTAAAACTTTTTCATTTAAAGAAACACCAAACTCATCAATCAATAACTTTGATCCATTTGATGATTTTACCAAACTATTACTAAAAGAATTATATATACCATCTATATCAACACCCATTCCAAGTAAAATCCTTATAGCAATTCCTTCACCTTCTTCAAAAATGGCAAATAATAAATCTGTTGAACTTACCATACTTTTACCACTATCAGTTGCATTTAAAGTGGCATTTTCAATGATATTTCTAAGAAGTGGTGTATATAAATAAAAGTTATTTCCCTCTCTACCCTTTCCAACAATATTTACTAATTCATTTCTAAATGAATCATAACTAACACCATATTCATTTAGTTTTTCAATATCACATTCATTCCCATATTTTAGAATAGATAAGAAAAGATGTTCACTACCAATATAAGGATGTTTTAAATCACTCATTTCCTTCTGCATATTAACTAAAACCTTTTTTGCTTCTTCATCAAATTTTGAAAACATATAATCCTCCCACTATTATTCTATGTATATAATGAGATAAAAACATATTTTTTAGACAAGAAAAAAGAACAAAAGAAATTTTGTTCTTTATAAATTCAATATTTAAATTAAGAATACTATTAAGAATACTATAAATGCTACCACAAATAATGATAGGAATAGTTTCCAAATATATTTTAACCATGAACCATAAGATACATCAGTAATAGATAAAGATGCTATAAGAAGTACACTTGTTGGTGCAACTAACATAGCAAGTCCATATAAACTTACAAACATTGTACTAACCAATGAATATAATGATGCATCAGTAACAAATTGTCCTACATATTGTAGTACAAAATAAGAATAGTAATAAATATCAACATAGAATATACTTGATACAAATGAGAAAATTCCACTTGTTGCTACATTGAAATTATCAGTAAGTCCCATGAACCATGTTCCTATAGTATCAAATGCTTTATAATAGTAAACTAATACAAACATTGTATAAGCAAGAGCTACTAAAATTCCAATAACAAAATAGTCTTTTACTCCTTTAACAAAGCAAGAAATTTGAGCATCAAATTTAATTCTATAAATAATTGAAATAATTAACATAGCTAGGATCAAGATAATTGAATAATACATAAATCTGCTTGGATCAAGCCAAGTACCAAATGCACCTAAGCCACCAATTAATTTACCAAATATAGCAAATCCTGAAACTTCAAGCCCCATAACAACATCATTTGCTTTAACAAATGCATCAGTTCCTAAACTTGAAAAATCAAATGAACCTAGAATAAATACTACAAGTACAAGTCCCATAATAAGTAACATAGGCCATATTGGTTTATTAGAAACCTTTTTGGAAGCAACTACTATATTTTCTTTTTTATCTTCTACCTTCTTAGCTTCTTCTTTTTTAGATTTTTTCTTGTCATCTTTTTTACCTGATTTTACTCCTTTAGAATTTCCTTTAGAAATATGCATTAAAGTAAAGAATAAAAGTAATGCAAGTCCTAAAATAAATAAAACTATTTTAATGATTATTCCATCATAAATACTAATTCCAAATATTTGATCAGCTATATTATACATAGTTCCAGCTAATGTAGAACCAAACATACCAACTATTGTAGCACCTAAAGTAGCAGATAATGCAACGAACTTATCATATCCCATAACTAATAATATAGAAATTATAAATGGAAATAAGAAGAACATTCCAATTTCAAGTCCTGCCACTGAAGATATAATTGCTATAATTACAATAACAGCTATCAAGAACCATTTAGAATTCTTTCCAAACTTATTTTTAAAGAAATCTAAAGCTTTATTGTATACACCAGTTTCTTCTAATATCGCATAGAAAGCTCCAACAAGGATAATAAACAATATTACATTAGCAAATGCAGAGAATGATTCAAATGTAACTGAGAAAATATTAAATATACTAATTTGATTTCTAGTTGCAGTTGTTATATCTCCACCAAGGCTAGTAACAGCTGGAAATATCCAAGTAAAAACACAATATGCAAGTAATACTATTCCTAATACTTTAAATAAACTATTTTTTTTCATTTTTTTCCTCCCAAGTATAATTATTACACATATTATTAAAAAATGAAAGATTTTTAGAAAAAAAGAAGATACAATTATTTATCTTCTTCATAAATTGGTTTCATAAGTGGAAACATAACAACATCTTTTATATTATCACTACTTGTAAGTAATTGAACAATTCTATCAATACCCATTCCCCAACCACTTATTGGAGGCATACCATATTCCATTGCATCAATATAGTCATAATCCATAGGCATTGCTTCTTCATCACCATTTGCTTTTAATTTAGCTTGTTCCAATAATCTTCTTTCTTGTTCAATTGGATCAACAAGTTCAGAGTAAGCATTAATAATCTCAGCACCATTTATTACTAATTGGAATCTATCAGTAATTTCAGGATTATCATCATTAGCACGAGCAAGTGGAGATAAACTTATTGGATGTTCAGTTAAGAAAATAGGATCAACAACATTTGGTCTTGCTATTTTCTTATATAATTGATCTATCAAATTACCATATCCTAAATTTTCTAATGGTGTCTCTGAATCGATTTCAATTTTATCTTCTTTTATTTTATTTAAAAGAGCTTCTTTAGTTGTATATTCATTTATATCAATATTTGAATATTTCAAAATTAAATCTCTAAAAGATACTGCAGGCCATTCACCAGATAAGTCAACTACCTTATCTCCTACTTTAATTTCTAATGTACCAAATAATTTTTGAATTATAGTTTGAAGCATATTTCTTAAAAGAACCATGTTATCTTTATAATTTAAATATGCACCATACCCTTCTATCATAGTAAAATCTTGTAAATGAGTTGAATCCATTCCTTCATTTCTAAAACATCTTGCAATTTCAAAAACCTTAGAAAATCCTCCAACAACTGCTCTTTTCAAATATGTTTCTGGAGCTATTCTTAAATAAACATCCATATCTAAAGCATTATGATGAGCTATAAAAGGTTTAGCAGTAGCACCACTTGCTTTCATATTTAAAATCGGAGTTTCAATTTCGATATATCCTAAATCATCTAGATAATTTCTTATTTCTTTTATAAATTTAGACCTAAATAAGAAATTTCTTCTTGATTCTTCGCTAGTAATAAGATCAACATATCTATTTCTATAAATAGTTTCTTGATCAACTAATCCATGGAATTTCTCAGGAAGAGGTTTTAAAGCTTTACCTAAAAATTCTAATTTATCAGCTCTTATAGTTTTCTCGCCAGTATGAGTAGTAAAAATTTCACCACTTACACCGATAAAGTCACCAATATCAAAATCAGACTTAAAATGTGCATACATTTCTTCTCCAATCATATCAACTTTAATTGACACTTGAATTCTACCTTCAATATCTTGAATAGTAAGAAAAGACATTTTACCCATTTTACGCATCAAAACGATTCTACCTGCTACTCTAACACCAGTAGTACCATCATCCAATGTACTAGCATCTTTTATTGAGTAATTAACTTCGAATTTATCAGGATATGGATTGGCATATTTCCTAATATTATCTATTTTTTCTCTTCTAACAATTTCTTGTTCTGATAATTTTCTCATTGTTTAATCCCTTTCTCTTTTTCTAGAATTTCCTAATCTCTTTATATTTTTAACTTGTGAATCATAATATGAAGAAATTTCATCTCTAATTGTTTTAATATAATCAATTTTTTTGTCAGCTAATAAAGTATGATTAAATTTTTCACAACAATCAGCTATTTCTTCGAAATTATCACTAATATCATGAACTACTTGACTATTATAACAATTATTCGTTCCTCTTACAAATTCTGGAACATTGTAACGACTATCACCCAAAGTATTAATCTTTGTAGGATAAACTACCTTATATGATTTGTTTACTTTACCATTTTTGTACGAAGTCTTTTCTTGAACCAAATAACATTGAACGGGAATATAACACAATAATGCTTCATTATCATAAATTCCGCATGGCACATACTTAATTGGATAACCAAGATTTTTATTCACCTTAAAATTCTCTTCAACAAATTCCTTTAGAGCCATAATAAACCCTCCTTTGTCATCTTATTTTAACACATTTTTTCAAAATCCAATAACTTTTTTTCTATTTCTTTATAATTTTTTAATTTAAATATCTCATTTTTAAGCTCTTTACCTCCAGGAACACCTTTCAAATACCAAGCAATATGTCCTCTCATTTCTAAAACAGCCATACTCTCAGGTTGAAAAGAAAGAAGATAAGAAAAATGTTTAAGACACATATCAATCCTTTCAGATATTGTAACATTTTTACAATATGAATCTGTTTCTAAATAATCAACAGTATTTTTGATAAGCCACGGATTACCAAGCGCACCCCTTCCAATCATTACAAAATCACAACCGGTTTCATCAATCATACGTTTTGCATCTTCTGGAGTTTTTATATCTCCATTACCAATAACTGGAATAGAAACATTATCCTTAACTTCCTTAATAATTGACCAATCAGCATTTCCTTCATACCCTTGAGCCCTAGTTCTTGGATGAACACATATTGCACTAGCTCCAGCTTCTTCTACTGCCTTAGCAACTTGAACTGCATTAATACTATTATTATCCCAACCACTCCTTATCTTTACTGTAACAGGAATTGGCAACTCCTTAACAACACTTGAAACAATTTCTTTAATTTTGGGAATATCTTTTAAAAGAGCAGATCCAGCTTGAGCTTTTACTGCAACTTTCGGAACAGGACAACCCATATTAATATCAATAATATCTGGTTTCATAGTGTCATAAATATATTTGGCTGCATAAACAAAAGAAGTAACATCACTACCAAATATTTGCTGTACAATAGGCCTTTCGAAATCAGTCATATAAAGCATATCCTTTGTTTTTTTACTATCATAATATATCGCTTTATCACTAACCATTTCAGCATATATAAGTCCACAGCCCATTTCCTTTACAATTCTACGAAAAGCACTATTACACACACCAGCCATTGGAGCTAAAACAACTCTATTTTTAATTTCAACATTACCTATCTTCATAAGATCTCACCAACGAACATATTATAACAAAAAAAATAGTATTTTCATACTATTTTTTAGTTTCTTTATTATCTTCAATATCCTTAGAAGATTCTTTAGGTTCTTCCTTAGTTTCCTCTTCTTTAGAATCATCTTCTACAGTTAATTTTCCAGTTTCAACAATTTCATCGATTTGTTCTTTAGTTAATGTTTCATACTTAACTAAATTTTCTGCAATTAAATCAACTGTCTTCATATTATTTTTAACAACCTTTTCGGTTCTTTCATAACATTCATCAAGAATCTTTCTTACTTCCTTATCAATTTCAAACGCTACTTGATCAGAGAAATTCCTAGATTTATTATAATCTCTACCTAAGAATACGCTAGTACTGCTTTGTTCTAGTTGCATTGGTCCTAAATCACTCATGCCATATTCACAAACCATAGCTCTTGCAATCTTAGTAGCTCTTTCAATATCATTAGATGCACCAGTCGTAATTTCATTGAAAACAAGCTTTTCAGTTACACGACCAGCAAGAAGTGTAGAAATAGTTTCTAAAAGTTCTGTCTTTGTTGTATGTGCTTTTTCTTCTTCACTTTGAATATTAGTATATCCGCCAGCCATACCACGAGGTATAATTGTAACCTTCTGAACTATATTAGATTGTTCAAGTTTTAATCCTACAATAACGTGACCAGCTTCATGATAAGCCGTAATTTTTTTATCTTCTAAACTAAGTTTTCTAGATTGTTTAGCAGGTCCCATTAACACCCTATCATGAGCTTCATCTAATTCACTCATAGTAATTTCATCTTTATTTCTTCTTACAGCAAGAAGTGCAGCTTCATTAAGTAAATTCTCTAAGTCAGCACCACTAAATCCAGAAGTTCTCTTTGCTAAGAAATTTAAGTGAACATCTTTAGCAAGAATTTTATTTCTAGCATGAACTTTCAATATTTCTTCTCTTTCCTTAACATCTGGTAAACTAACAGTAACTTGTCTATCAAATCTTCCAGGTCTAAGTAAAGCCGGATCCAAAACATCTGGTCTATTAGTTGCAGCAATAATAATTATTCCTTCATTAGCACCAAAACCATCCATTTCAGTTAATAATTGATTTAATGTTTGCTCTCTCTCATCATGTCCTCCGCCCAAACCAGTTCCTCTTTGACGACCAACTGCATCTATTTCATCAATAAATATTAAACAAGGAGCTGTTTGTTTAGCTTGTTTAAACATATCACGAACTCTACTAGCACCAACACCAACAAACATTTCTACGAAATCAGAACCACTTATATAATAGAAAGGTACACTTGCTTCACCTGCAACAGCTCTAGCAAGAAGAGTTTTTCCAGTTCCTGGAGGACCTACTAACAATACTCCTTTAGGAATTCTAGCACCAAGTTTTTGGAACTTCTTTGGATTTTTCAAGAAATCAACTAATTCCTTTAACTCATACTTTTCTTCAATTAAACCAGCAACATTATCAAATGTAACTTTATCTTTATCACTATGCAACCTTGCTTTACTTTTTCCAAAATCAAATGATTTATTATTAGAACCCATTTGTTTACTTATAAATATAAAAGCAAACACACCTAGTAAAACAATTGGAAGTAAATTAATAGCAATATTTAAAATTGAACTAGTCTCTGGATCTTTATTAACAGTTACTTTAAATTCACTAGAACTAGATTTATCTAAAATATTAGAAATAACACTTTCAGATAAAGGAGCTTTTAAAGTAAAAGACTCACCTTCTTTATAATCTTTTAATTTACCATCTAATTGATATATAGATGAATTACTCTTAGGAGTAATCTCAAGTTCGGTAATATTACCTTGATCTAAATTTTTAACAAACTCATCATAAGTTAATTTGTTAATCGGATTACTTAAATGATTAAATAATAAATATATACCTGCAAAAAACAGGAATATCAATATGTATGAAAATAAACTTCTTTTTATATCTTTCTTATTCATATTTCCTCCCCAAAATTAATAGTACCTTAATATTATATCACATTTTTTACTTTTTGGAATATCAAATTTAGATTTCTTAATTCCACAAACCCAAACAATATTACCTAAAGAATCTACAACAATAGGCCACAAATCCCTCTGTAAAAGAGGTATCTTAGAATCAATAAATATATCCTTTAATTTCTTAGAACCTTTCATATTCTTAACCATCATCTTATCTCCGCTTTTTCTAGTTCTAACATAAAGAGGCAAACAAATATCACTACTATTTAATCTACAATAGTTATTATCATTTTTATCTTGTTCAAAAATTCTTTCAATATTTTTACCGTTTGGTAAATGAACATAATCCGAAATTTCAATCTCATAATCAGCAGTTAAATCAAAATCAACAGAAATTGTTAATTCATTATAACTTTTGATTACTTTAACATTATTTGGTAGATATACTAAACTATTTGCTTTTTTAGAATATATAAGATTTCTAATCAAATCAACATGTTGATCATTAATTAACAATAAATCATCATGATAATACTCTTGCAATATATAATATATTATCTTATTTTGAAAAATAAGATCTAACTCTTTAAATTTAGAAATATTTAGTTTTTTATCACTATATACATCCTTTATAACTTTATGCATTTGCTTATCAATATAACTATCATACATAGATAGTGTATTACTATACTTTAAAAATTTTTGATGTACATTTTTATCTTCAGCCTTTAAAAAAGGCAATACGTTCTTTCTATACCTATTTCTAGTATACTTATCTTTAAAATTAGAATCATCAACAACATATGGAATATTATTCTTAATATCATATTGTAGCACTTCATCCTTTGTAGTAAAAACTAATGGCCTTACTATTTTATAATCACCTTGATCAACCATCATAGAAAATCCACTATACCCTGATAAAGTTGAACCCCTAACAATTCTCATCAAAATAGTTTCCATAAGATCATCACCATGATGAGCTGTCATTAAATAATTAGCATTATATTTTTTAACAACTTCTTCAAAAAATTTATATCTAATAACCCTTGCTTCATTATGAAAATTATCATCACTATATTTTTCAATTTTCATAGATTCAAAAGCAACTTTATTTTTTTCACAGTATTCTTTCAAAAATATAAGTTCATTATCACTTTCTCTTCTAACATTATGATTAACATGAGCGACTACAATATAAATATTATTTACATTTTTTCTGTAATTAAGTAATAAATACAAAAGTGCCATAGAATCTGGTCCACCAGAACAACCAAGCACAACTATATCATCTTTTTTTAATAAATTATTAATATAATTAATTGATTCCTTCATATAAAAACCTCTTTAAAGAATATATTAATTGAAATAGGAAAAAAAGGCAACAAAAAAGAAGGCCAAAATTACCTTACTTTTATAATATATTCATTCTTTCCAGAATATAAAAACTTTTCTCTCGCATACTTTGCAATATAGCTGGGATCTTGAAGCTTAGATGCTTCTGCTTGTAACTTCTTTTCTTCATCCTGCAGAACAATAAGCTGAGCACTTAGTTCTTTTTTTTCTAACTTTTTCAAATAAACATCTTTAAAAACAGACCCTACAGAATATAGAATGTAAGAATTAACACAAAGACAAAATATAGTAATTAGCATAATACGCTTAGTTTTTTTACTTTTTTTCGCCTTAGCCATAGCAATCTCTCCCAGAAAAATTATAACAAATATTAACAAAACAGTAAATACAAACGACAAAAATTCACAATAGTTTACGTCTAATATATCTTAAAAAATAGTATCCAACCAATAATCCAAAAAGAAAGCATAATAAGAAATAAAAATGAATTATACCATTATTAATAATTACAATAGAAATAAAATAAATAAAAACAGAAAAAGACATATAAATACTATTATAAATAAATTTATTTAAAGTTTTACCATATACTAAATATTTTTTAAATCTATTAAAAATAATAAAATATAAAAAACCATATATAAAAGAAAAGAAAATAGTTAATAACTGTACTACAACACTCATTTAAACAAGCTCTCAAAAACAGTACTCTTTTTCTTTTGTTTACCTAAATTTTCCATATAACTCATGCTTATAACAAGGCCCTTAATTGATACAATTCCATCTTTTGTATCTAAACGAATTAATTCTAAACCTTCTCCCTTTAAAACTAAATAACCCATATTAGTTTCAAGTAAAAATTCCTCATCATCAAAACTATCAATCTTATTAACGCCAGTAATATAAATTACCTTTCTTTCATTAATGCTAATTGCATGACTACCATTTATTACTTCATTTACTTTTTCCATATATTCCTCCAATAAAATATATGAATAAAAAATAAAAATATAACAAAAAAACCTAGAATATCTAGGTTTTAAATAAAATTATGCTTGTGTATAAACAATTGAGAATCCGAGATTTGAGATTGTTACTTCACCTTTTGGAAGTTCTGCATCTGTTACATCATCTTTATAAGTTAATTTAAGGGTTAAATATGCAGTTCCAGTAGTTTTATAAAGTGGATTACCAACTGCAAATGGTACATCAGCACCAGCAGCTTCACGTGTAAATGTATATTCTAGATGTTTGCATACATTAGCAGCATCAGCTTCAGCATTATCACCAGTTCCTGTACATATTGGAGTTGGAAGTTCATATGTTGAAACTTTAGCATCAAATGAGCCTTTGTTTAAAACATAAAAATTCATTGCTGCATAATCACCAGGAGTCTTAAATGTTACTTCCCAATCATTTACTGTTGTATCAGTTAATGTTGCTTTTTTTACAACTGTTGTAGTTGAAGTAATTCCACTTTGTGTATTACCTTTAGAAACATTAACTTCACCTGGAGTAATAGCTGTAGTATCTGTACTAAATCCAATATTCCAAGATGATGCTTCAACCTTTGCAGTACCATTGATATTTAATGTTGTTGTAAATGCTGCAAATCCTACTCCTACAACTACTATCATTGCTATTAAAGCAACTAGCACTCCTATTTTAAATCCTTTGTCGTTCATTTTCTATTCCTTTCCTTTCTATATATTTGTATCGGCATCTGTTTTACTACCGTACTATATTAAGTATATCACATTTTATTTTTTTGCAAATAGATTTTATTTTATTTTACAAAAAATAGTCACAAAAAAATCCTAGAAAACCTAGGATTTAATAAACTAAATTATTCTGCAGTTTTATATGCTTCTAAAATAGCTTCTTCAAACATTGTACGTGTTTCAGGATTAATTGGATGAGCAATATCTTTATATGTATCAGCTGGTGTTTTTCTACTTGGCATTGCTATAAATAAACCATTATCTCCTTCGATAATACGGATATCATGAACAGCAAAACAATCATCAATTAATACTGATGCTATTCCTTTCATACGAGATCCTTCATTTTCAATCTTACGTACATTTACTGATGTAATTTTCATCTTCTAAGCCCTCCTTATTAAGAAGCATACTGCTTCTACTATTAATTTTATATTAACATAATAAAAAAAGCAATATTTTTTAGTCCTTTATTTCAAGATTTCCTATCAAAACATCAGTATAAGCAAAAGACTTTACAACATTTTCGTTTTCAACTTTAACAATAAAAACAGAAGGATAAACATTAGTAATTATTCCAGAAAATTCAAGAATTTGATTTCTACTACCATTAACTTTAAAATTTCTTTTTTTATCCATACTAGATACTACATAATCTTTAATTTTATCAAGCATCATCTAGGATACCCCACATACATAGTACCATTTGTTATAATACCCCCCATTCCATCTTTACCATATTTAGTTTTATCAAGCATTTCTAATAAATTAATTGGTTTACTCTTACTAGATAAACTAACACTCGAAGCAATAATAGCAGGATCTAAAGCATGAATATTGATTCTTTTAGGGCTAGAAGCAAAATTAGCTCCAGACTTTATAAGTTCCTCATAATTAGATTGACAGGCCCCCGCAATTATTATTAATTTTTCTTGATCTTTTTCATAATTTCTTGCTACTTTTACAGCATCAACAAAATTAGAACTATTCTTATAATTTTTCATACTTTTATAATCCAAATTTTTCTTATCATAAAAAGCATCATGGCCTGTTATAACTAAAACATCTGGCTTTATATCTTCCAAATGTTCAAATAAACTACTAGCAATATCACTTTCCTTCATTACCAAACCATATGACAAAATATTCATATCCTTATAGAACTTCATACATCTATCCAGATAATCTTGATCGGCATCAATATGAAGTATTTTTCCAGGCAAATAAAAATATTCATCCCTATCAAGTCTTACAAAATCATTTAACCTTTCAACAAAATTTGAATCATCTTTAATTAGTTTTTCTTTTTCTTCTTTGTAAATAACTAAATCATCCATATAGGCATCTGCTACTAACCTAATATTAAAACCACTAAGTATTGCTTGACCATCTCTTATATCAACAATTCTAAAAACCATATCATTATTATATGATTTCCTGGTAACTAAATCACCAATTTTAAAAAGCATACAATCATCACCTAGATAATCATATGCTTTTAAAATAATAATATTCTATCCTAATCCATCAGAAATATCTAAGAATATATCTAACGACAATTCTTCAGCTCTTACATTTAATGATAAATTATGCTGTTTCAAAACATTTTCGACTTTAATTAGGTCATACTCTTTTAAATTATTTTTAAGAGTCTTTCTTTTATACTTAAATGAATCCTTTACAAGTTTAAAGAAAACATCTTCATTCTTTGCTAATCTTCTATTATCTTTCTTTAAAAAAGAAATAACAATACTATCCACATTTGGCCTTGGTACAAAACTATTTCTACTAACAATAAATAACTTTTTAATAGAAAAATAATAATTTAAATATACTGATAAAGACCCATAATTTTTACTTCCTGGCAAAGCACTAAATCTATCACCAACTTCTTTTTGAACCATAAAATTCATAGCACAAATATCAATTTTGCTATCAATAATTTTTTCTATTATTGCTGTTGTAATATAATATGGTAAATTTGCTACAACATATATATTTGAAACATCATAAGAAGAAATATCTTCTTTAATATTTCTTTTCAAAAAATCATCAAAAATAATTCTATAATTATCAAATTGTTTCAGATTATTTGGTAATATTTCTTTTAATTCATTATCTATTTCATAACCAATAACATTATCAAATTTACTGCATAAAAGTTTTGTAAGCCTTCCGTCTCCACAACCTATCTCTATAACTAAATTTCTAGGAAGAGGATTCACGCTATCTGCAATTTTATTAGCTATATTTTTATCTGCCAAAAAATTTTGTCCAAACTTTTTTTTAAAATTAAAGTCCATAAAACCACCAATATAATTTTAACATTTTTTCAAAAAAAGAAAAGTAGAATAAATCTACTTTACAAAATTTCAATATTAGAATTATCACTATCATCAGTTGAAAGAATCTCTTCTACAGATAAATTACTATCATTAGAAATAGTTTCTCTAGATTGTATATTATCAATATCAACTGGATGAGGAAGATTAGCATCATCTATATCTAAATCATATGCATCAGTTGTATTATTAACATTATTATCTGTTGATACATTACTAGACAAAATAGCCTCATACATATTTGTAACTGGATTTTTATTTTGTAACTCTTGATTATCGCTATTAATCAAAATAGAACTATAAATATCAACATCATTATTAGAAACAACATCAGATCGATTATCCTCGGCTACACTATTATTTTGAATACTAGCAGCATTAACAATCACACTATTTTTTAGTATTTGATGGAGTTCCTTAGAATTAAGTGTTCTTTCAATATCATCTTTGATATTTGGCCTTTTACTCTTCTTTTTCATCATACGTTTAAACATCCTTACTAAATCATAAACTAATACACCAAAACACGGTACAACAACAGCAACAATCCAACCAGTTTTAGTAACTAAAAATTGTTGAATATAACCAGCTTTAGGAATTTTCATAACGACTTTACCAATTACATTTGAAGGTTCAACACCTTTACTATCAGCAACATTGTTATTATCTCCTTTGGTTCTATATAATATCTTACTATCTTCAAAATATACCCTATCAATACGATGAGTAATAGTAATTCCAACATTCGCTCCATCATTAGAAACAAATGTAATAATATCTCCCTCTTCATAAACATTATTATCAGTTTTATAAGTAACAATTATATCTCCTGCTTTAATATTCGGCCACATACTCTGAGTTAAAATAGTATAAAAATTAATTTTAGATTCATTAATTCTACCATTAGAAGAAAGATAACTAATTCGAGCAACATATATGATAATTGCTATTACTATAAGCATTAAAAAAGCAAATATTACAGAAGATATTGTTTTAAATATTGTCCTAACTAACTTCATAATAAGTTATCCCTCCCTCTTTATTCTTTTTATTATCAAAACCCTTTATTTTTGTACAAAATCCGCATTTATTTTCATAGAAAATGAATCAGTTGCAATAGTAACATTACTTTTTCCATCAGATAAAGAATATGAAACATTACCTTTATAACTATCTTCCAACCACACATTTAAAGAATAGTGATGTTTTTCAGAAGCTTTTAATAAATAGCTATCCAAAACGTAACTATTTAAACTTTCATCATATTCAATACTACTAAGAAACTCTCCCTTTTTCTTAGAACCAATTATATATTTATTATCTTTAACTAAACTAATTTTTATATTGTTTGCGTCTATATTTGAACCATTAATAAAATCAGATAAAAATATCTTACAATCATAATTCTTGTTTCCAGAAAATACATCAAAAGTTATAGATTTACTATAAACTGAACTAAGTGAATCATCAATAGGATACAATCCAGAAATTAAAAAGCTATCATTTTGTTCATCAATTTCTTTATTGTTAATTAATAACATAGCATTACTTTTTTCTTTGCCTATTAAAGAAAAATCAGGTAAAGCAAAAGAAATACCGACAACTGCTATAAAAAGCACCATAAATATCATTACTACCAATATTAATGATAATTTTCTTTGTTCTTTTCCACCTTCCATATTACAACCCCATTTCAATATTTAAAGAGAAACTACATTTATTCTCTGCATTAAAAGAAGTAACAAAAAGTTTATAATTGTTATAATTTTTACCACTTAAATCTTTATATAATAAATAAGAATTATCATAATCTAAAGCTGAAATTTTTCCATCATATAATAAATAAGAATCATTATAAAGTTTTATATTACTATCACTACAATCTTTACTTGTATTTAAATATATCTTATAAGGTACATCAGAAATACTTTTACTAACAGAAAAACTAAATTCTTCACCACTTTTAATATAATCGTTAGAATCATAACTCAAAGTTATACTTGGAGTTACAAACTTAACATCAGATGACAAAAAAGCATTATTAGGTAAAGCATAACTTATACCAACTGCTGCTACTAAAAAAATTAAAATTACTAATATTATTAAAATAATTCTTTTAACTTTACTTTCCTCTTCACTAAACATACATATCATCCTTATTAAATTATATAAAATATAAAGAATTCTTTCAATCTTTTATATCAATTTTAAACATCTTCTTTACATTATTTGTTGTAATATCTGCAACATTTTGAACAGAAACATTATATATATTTGCAATAAATGATGCAATAACAGGAATATTACTAGGACTATTCTTTTCACCTCTAAAAGGAGAAAGATAAGGACTATCAGTTTCCAATACTATTTTATCCAAATCTATTTTTTTTAAAACATTAGATAAATTACTATTTTTAAAAGTTACTACTCCTCCAATCCCTAATAAAAAACCCATATTAATATACTCTTTTGCAGTTTCTAAGCTTCCAGAAAAACAATGAATAACACCAGTTACATTAAACTTTTTAAGAGTATTAATTGTATCAAAAGTAGCATCTCTACTATGAATAATAACAGGAAGATTAAACTTTTCAGCAAGCTTTAATTGCTCCTCAAAAAGTTCAATTTGTTCATTACGATATTCTTTTCCATAATGATAATCAAGACCAATCTCACCAATTGCTACAACTTTAGAATTTTTACACTTTTCACAAAGACTTTCTATATCATTTTTAGTAATTTTATCAGCAAATTCTGGATGATAACCTAAAGATGTATAAACATTATTATAACTTGAACAAATCTTAATATTTTCATCATTATCTTCTAAAGAAGAACTACCAAGAATTAAATACAAAACATCATTTTTATTACAGTCAGAAATAATCTTATCAATATTATCTTCAAAAGCCAAATGACAATGTGTATCAATAAACATTATAAACACCTCATTAAAATTATATATTAAATAGCAAAAATAAAAAAGCCCAAAGGCTTTTTATTATGCTTGTGTATAAACCATAGTAAATCCAAGATTTGAAATTGTTACATCACCTTTTGGAAGTTCTGCATCTGTTGCAGTTGCTTTATAAAGCAAAGAAATAGTAAATGCTCTAGACTCACCTTTAGCTATAACTAAGTTTGGAAGATCGAATGATGAAGTAATTCCACCTGTTGAAGAAATATTATATACTAAATTTTTGCATACATTAGCAGCATCTGTTTCTGCGTTTTCTCCAGTTCCTGTACATGTTGGAGTTGGAAGTGCAAATGAGCTAGAAAGTTTTGCATCAAATGATCCATCATTAACTACATTAAATGTGTATTTAACAGCATCTCCAGGAGTTTTAAGTGTTACATCCCAATCACTGATTGTAGTATCAGTTAAAACTGGTTCAACATTAACTACTGCAGTTGATGGAATTCCTTTTGCATTTTGTATATTTAATGTGGTAATACAATTACCATCAGTACAATTAGCGAAGTGAACATTCCAAGATGATGCTTCAACCTTTGCTGTACCATTAATATTTAATGTTGCTGTAAATGCTGCATATCCTATTCCTACAACTACTACCATTGCTATTACTGCAACTAGTATTCCCATTTTAAATCCTTTGTCTTTCATTTTTCTTCTTTCCTTTCTATATATTTGTATCGGCACTTATTTTACTACCGTACTATAATAAGTATATCACATTTTGAATTTTTGCAAATAGATTTCTTAAAAAACAAAAAGATATTTTGTAAAATCAAAATATCTTTCTAAACTTCAAAAAGCCATAAAGTAGTACTAATAAATATCCTAAATCTAGTAAGTTCTTATTAAATACTACATTTAAGAACAGAATAAATAATAGTAACAACGACAGATGTAAAACCGCAAGCCTTTGTGCTGACATTTTTTCTCCTTTGCTGTACAACAATTTAAATTATAGTTACTATATTAAGATAAAACAATTGAAACCATAACTTTCTTCTACAATTTACACTATATTGTGTAAATTATTTGTCGATTTCTATTCTTTTGAATAAAATTTCTGATTCTTTTACGTTATAAGAGTTAATTTTATCATTAATATTGTTAAAACTAGTACCACTAACACCTATTAGATCAAATATCTTATTTGTAGTATTTGGTATAAATGGTTGTAATAAAATTGCACAAACTCTTATAGTATCAATTAGATTATAAATAACTTGTTCAAGTCTATCTCTATCTCTTTCATTTTTTGCTAGAACCCAT
This sequence comes from uncultured Bacilli bacterium, assembly GCA_934102355.1. Lineage (GTDB taxonomy): Bacteria > Bacillota_I > Bacilli_A > RF39 > UBA660 > CAKORS01. The sequence continues at coordinate 66,705 of CAKOSO010000002.1, read as the reverse complement.
GGTTGAGTTTCATCTACATATTTGTTCGCACGTCTTAGTACGTCAAAAATAGCACTAATAGCAACATTTATTTCTAAATTGTCCATCTTACTCTTAACTACATCAAATAAATTATCTTTCATGCCTAATAATTCTTTATCCATATCAAGAATAAGTCCCTTATTAGAAACACTTCCATTAAAATATTTATTAGCCATTGAAATAGTTCTACTTACCAAATTTCCTAGGATATTAGCTAAATCAGTATTGGTACGTGTAATAAGTAGTTCAACTGAAAAATTACCATCACTACCAAAAGGAACTTCGCTAAGAGCATAATATCTTACTGCATCAGCTCCATACTTTTCAATGTATATCCTTGGATCTTCATAATTTCCTAATGACTTTGAAATACGTTCATTACCAATTTTAAGCCATCCGTGCCCAAATACCTTTTTAGGTAATGGTAAATCTAAAGCCATCAACATAATTGGCCATATAATAACATGAAATCTAACAATTTCCTTACCAACAATATGTAAATCTGCTGGCCAATACTTCTTAAAATTACTATCATCATTACTTAAATACCCTAATGCAGTTATATAATTAGATAGTGCATCAAGCCATACATATACCACATGTTTTTCATCAAATGTAACAGGAATTCCCCACTTGAAACTTGTACGAGAAACACATAAATCGTCAAGACCTGGGTTAATAAAATTATTTAACATTTCGTTTTTACGAGAAATTGGTTGAATAAAATCTGGATGTTCATCATAAAACTTAACCAATCTGTCTTGATACTTAGAAAGTCTTAAAAAATATGCTTCTTCTGAAACTTCATAAACTTCCCTTCCACAATCAGGACATTTTCCATCAACTAATTGAGTTTCAGTCCAAAATGATTCACACGGAGTACAATAAAGTCCCTTATATTCTCCTTTATAAATATCTCCTTGATCATACAATTTTTTAAATATCTTTTGTACAGCTACACAATGATCTTCATCAGTAGTCCTAATAAATTTATTATAGCTAATACCTAGTTTTGCCCATAAATCTTTAGCATTTTCTACAATATTATCAACATACTCCTTTGGTGCTACTTTGGCATCGATTGCTTTCTTTTCAATTTTTTGTCCATGTTCATCAGATCCAGTTAAAAAATACACATCATATCCATCTAATCTCTTAAATCTAGCAATTGCATCCGCAATAATTGTAGTATAACAATGACCTATATGAAAATTAGCACTTGGATAATATATTGGTGTTGTAATATAAAACTTTTTATCCATAAATTTCCTCCTTTAATATCAAATGTTTTAAAAAAAGACATATTCATCCATAAGGACGAACATGTCGCGGTACCACCTTAAATTTACTCAAAATTTTAACGCTTAGAACAAAGCGGACTAAAAAGTCAGTTCCAGAAACCATACAAGAAATAAATATTATACTTATTTTCACCAACCATAAGTTCTCTTTGAATAATCATTTTATTTCAAACTTTCCTTCAAAACATTTAAATATGACTAGAGTATAACACAATCAATTTTGTTATTCAATACATTTTCCTAAAAATTTCGCTGCAATCTTTACCGCTTTTTCACAGAATCCGTCAAGCTTATTCTCCTTAGATAAAACAATAACAGCACCTATTGCATCCCCATTTGCAATTATTGGAGAAATAGTAAAAGTACACTCTTCAGTAACATCCTTAATAATTTCTATAAATACTGGCTCTTTTTCAACAACATCGACTCTGTTATCAATAACATTTTCAACATAGTTTGAAATATCATGATCCAAATATTTTTTCTTCAAAGTACCAGCAACTGCCACAATTTTTTCATTATCAGTTATCATTATGTTCTCACCAATAGAAGATTGAACAGAGTCAACATAATTTTTATAAAAATCACTTAATCCTTCAAGCCTAGAAAACTTTTTCAAGACAATATTATCACTATCCAAATATATTTCTAATGACTCTCCATCCTTAATTCTTAAAGTTTTCCTAATCTCTTTGGGAATGACTATTCGACCTAAATCATCTATTCTTCTAATAACACCTGTAGTTTTCATGTAATTCCCCGCTTTCATCTATAATTATTTTCTCTGATTCGAAAGAAATTATACTAAAAAAACATTTAATATAAGCCTATAATTTATTTTTATTATAATCTGTTTATACCAAAAATTCCCATGGTAATTTTTACCAATTTTTTAAACAATTAGATAACATTTCAAAATAAAAAGGATATAGTTTTATATCCTTTCTAATAATTCATTTAAATAGTATATATAATGTCTATCTAAACCAGATTTTAAAAGCTTAATATAGAACTCATTATTTATATATTTAAAACTAAATTTATTTGAAATTTTAAGTGAAGAAACAAACAATTTTTCATAGTCAATATCTTGAGAATGCTTAGAATCAATAATAAGCTCTACATATATATTATTATCATTAACTTTTCTAACACCTACATTCTTAATTAACTTCTCAAATAATTCAACATTCATATAAATAATTAAGTCTTCACTTAAAGAACCAAATCTATCTTCAAGTTCATTTTTTACTTTATCAAATTTATCTTTAGAATCTATTTCATTTATCATCTTATGGATTTCAATTTTCAAATCTTCATCTGATACATAATTATCATCTATATGATTAGCACTAATGATAGAACTTTCTTCATCTGATTGTTCTTCCGGTATCTCTTCGCCCTTCAAACGCAAAACCTCATCATTAAGCATTTTCATATAAAGATCTATTCCAACACTATCAATAAATCCAGCTTGCTCAGCACCCAATATATCACCAGCACCTCTAATAGAAAGATCTCGAGTAGCAATAGTAAATCCACTACCAAGTTCTGTATAATCTTTAATTACCTTAAGTCTCTTTATTGCAGTTTCAGTTAAAACCTTATGTTTATCATACATTAAATAAGCGTAAGCCTGTCTGTCACTTCTTCCAACTCTACCACGAATTTGATATAACTGACTAAGTCCAAAATTAGAGGCATCCAAAATAATTAAACTATTAACATTCGGAATATCCATTCCGGTTTCAATTATTGTCGTACAAAGTAATACATCATACTCACCACTAACAAAACTATTAATCCTATTTTCAAGTTCAATTTTAGATAGTTGTCCATGAGCCACAATCATTTTAGCATCAGGAATTATTTTAGATAATCTTTCTTTTTTTAATTCTATATCTTCAACTTTATTATATAGAATAAAAACTTGCCCTCCCCTAGACATTTCTTTATAAACTATATTTCTAATAAGACGCTCATCATATCCAACTACATAAGTCTGAATTGATTTTCTATTTTTAGGTGGAGTTTCAAGTAAAGATAAATTTCTAAGACCTAACATAGACATTTGAAGTGTTCTCGGAATAGGAGTTGCAGTAAGAGTTAAAACATCAATATTATTTTTAAATTCTTTAATCTTTTCTTTATGTGCAACACCAAATCTTTGTTCTTCATCAATTACTAAAAGTCCCAAATTAGAAGGCTTTACATCATCACTTAATAAACGATGAGTACCAAATACTATATCAATTTTTCCAGATGATAAAAGAGACAAAATTCTTTTAGTTTCCTTAGGAGAAGTAAACCTATTTAGGATTCCAATATTAATCGGATAATTCTTAAATCTTTCTATAGCACTTTCATATTGTTGTTTAGAAAGAAGTGTTGTAGGGCACAAATAAAGAACTTGTTTAGAATCCATAACCGCCTTAAACATAGCTCTAAAAGCCACTTCAGTTTTACCATAACCAACATCACCACAGACAATTCTATCCATAGGAATCGAACTTTCCATATCTTTTTTTATTTGCTCTACAACCTTCAATTGATCTGGAGTTTCATCGAAGAAAAATTCACTTTCAAAAACCTGTTGTAATGGGGTATCCTTACTAAAAGCAATTCCTTTACTCAAAGACCTCATAGCTTGAACTTTTATAAGTCTTTCAGCTTCATATCTGATTTTCTCACGAACTCTTTGTTTAGTCTTTTCCCAACTAGTACTATTCAAACTATTAATTTTAGGAACATATCCCTCTTTTGAAGAATACTTACTAAGAAGTTCAATCTTTGACGCAGGAATATAAAGCTTATCACCATGACTATATAAAACCTCTATATAATCACATAAAACACCATTCTTTTTTAAAGTTTTTATACCATTATATATACCAATACCATGAGTATAATGAACAACATAATCACCTTTTTCTATTTTTGATAAATCTTTAAGCCTATTAGCAAATCTAAATTTACTCTTATGTTCCTTGTAACCCTTTTTATTAAATAATTCATATTCTGTAATAAAAATATATGATAAAACAGAAAAACCTTCAGACATAGGCTGTTTTACAACATTAACACAATTATCTTTTATATCATCTATAGTTGTTATAACAACTGGTACTTCTAACTGGTCAATAAACTTATTTACATTAATTGTTGGCAAAGAAAGAATTAAAGTTTTTCCATATTTCAATCTGCTCTTAATATAATCATTTATCTTTACAATATCCTCATTGAACTTTTCAATATCAGAAACACCAAAATTTACCAGTAAATTATCTGGTACCAAAGACAAATTACTATCAAAATCAAAATAATACATCACTTTTGAAGGATTTAAACTATGAAAATCACAAATATCAACACTATTTACATCAGACAAATCCTCTAATAAATGATTATAGCTTGCCTCTAACATATCATAGTCCTTATAAATAACAATTGGATCATCAAGATAGCTAAGAATATTAGAAGAACTCTCACTCATTGAATCATTACAAGGAATTATACTAACTTCACCTAACTCATCAATAGATGTTTGAGAATCAGGAGAAAAATGTCTTAATGAATCAATAGTATCACCAAAAAACTCGATTCTAATCGGATTTTCATGATCAATTAAAAATACATCAATTACAAAACCACGAACAGCAAATTCCCCAGTTTTAGTAACAATAGAAGTCTTTTCATACCCCATATCAATTAATTTTGATACAAGATCATCTCTATCAAAATTATCATCTTTTTTTATATTAATTATATTATTCTTATACGAAGAAGGAGAAGACATTTTCTTAAGATAACCATTTAAATCAGTAACAACAATCCTTTTATTATTCTGAATTAAATCATTTATAACACTCACCCTATCATACTTTAAATATGGAGACAAATAACTAGAAGTACTACTAGTAACAAGATCATCAACTTGAAACAATAAAGAATCAACATAATTATTAATTTTAGCAGATATTTTGCTACCTTCATATAAAGAAGGAGTAACAATTAATATACCCTTTTTTTCTTCTTGAAAAAGCTTTTTTACATACAACGCAAAAAATTCATCGGTCAAATTAACTAGACCCATGCCATTTTTAAACTTATAATTTGTAATTTTATCAAAAATGTTCATTTTTCCTCCATATTAATTGTACTTACTCATCACTTTTTCATAATCAATATTCAAAAAATCCTCTAAAACATTTTCACTAGTATCTAATACTTTATTAACAATTTTCATTTCATCATCAGAAAATTTTCCCAAAACATAATCTTTAGTATCCATTCTCTTATCATTAGATATTCCCACTTTAAATCTCTTATATTCATTAGAACCTAAATTAAGTTCAATATTTTTAAGGCCATTATGCCCACCACTTGACCCTTTATACTTTAATTTAATTGAACCAAGTTCTATATCTAAATCATCATTAATAATTAATACATCGGAAATATCTATCTTAAAAAAATCAATATACTTTCTAACAACCTCTCCAGACAAATTCATATATTTTTGAGGTTTTAAAAACATAACTTCCTTACCATTTATATTAGCTTTCAAATAAATTCCATCGAATTTTCTTTTTTCACCATATATATTATTAGTTTTCAAAAAATTATCAACAACCATAAATCCAATATTATGCCTAGTATTTTCATACTCCTTACCTGGATTACCAAGTCCTACAATCAACTTCATAAAACACCTACTTTTCTACATCAACAATTGTTCCATCAGAAAGTTCAACTTTATATAGCCTTTTAAATATATCCAAATAAATTACTTTTCCCTTGCCTTTTTCTGTCTCAACTACATCTCCTACCTTAGGTAACCCTTTTTTATAAGAAAAATAATTTTCATTTTCATAACTTAAACAACACATAAGTCTCCCACAAACACCATTAATTTTTTGAGGATTCAAGGCTAGATTTTGATTCTTTGCCATATTAATTGAAACACTATTTATGTCTTTCAAAAAGCTAGAACAACAAAGCCCTCTACCACATTGACCAATACCACCAATCTCTTTTGCTTTATCTCTTACACCTATCTGTCTCAACTCTATCCTAGTCTTATATACTCCAGCTAACTTCTTAGCTAATTCCCTAAAATCAACCCTTTCATCAGCAATAAAATTAAACAATAATTGTTTTCTGTCAAAAGTAAAACTAGTACTTAATATATTCATATCTAAATTTAAAGAAGAAACAAATTCTTTAGCTTTTAAAAGAGCTTGATTTGAATCTTTAATATTTTTATCATTTTGTTTAATATCATCATCAGTAGCTATTCTTACAACATTTCTTAAAGGAGCAACAATCTTTTCTGGATCAACAGATATAACATCAGTAACTATTTTACCAAATTGCAAACCTTTTTCTGTCTCAACAATAACATCTATACCTTTTTTTAAATCTAACCCATTCAAAAGGAAATAATAGATTCTGCTAGAATCACAAAATTTAACCCCAATAACATCAGTCATATAATCACCTCACAAAAGAAATAACAAAATTATCAATAATTAAATCTTTATTAACATTATAATTCATCAATGTTTTGAATTTATTAATTATTTCAATTTTCTTTATTATATCACTAATTAAATTATTTTCTACTATTTTTTTAAGTGCTGAAGCATTAGAAAAAAATTGAAAATTCAAAGTATCATAGTTTGTCAAACAATCCATATATAAATACAAACCAATTTCTAAATATACACTAAACTTATCTTTAAATTCATAATCACTAAAAGCAATAAATGATTCCTTTTCTTTTTCTAAAGTAACAAAAAAATTAACAACATCATCTAATACTAAGTCATTATTATTAACTAATTCTAATACAGTATTAGTATCACTTGCTAAAGAAGGATTAAGAGTTAAAATTTGGCATCTAGAAACGATTGTATCAATAACTAAAGACGCATTATCTGAAAGTAAAATAGCTATAACATTTGAATCAGGTTCTTCCAAAAATTTCAAAAGAGTATTTGCAGAAGATTGATTTAATTTTGAAGCATCTTTAATAATATAAATTAAATAATCATTATATATTGGCTTTAAAGAAAACCTATCTTTTAATTCTACAATCTGTTCCTTTTTAATTTCTTTTTGACTATCTATTATAATTAAATCAGGATAATTACCACTATCAATTAAATGAGAAACATTAGAAATAGTTTTCTCATCTTTGTCATGCAACAAAAAAAATTTTGCTAAAGAAAGCGCTATATCATTCTTATTTGAAACCCCATTAGTTTCCAATAAATAAGCATGTGAAATTTTTCCATTATTAACACTTTTTGTAACAAAATCATATAAAAAACTCTGACTCTTTTTTAATTCATCCAACATACAACGCACCTACTTCAAAAAGATATTATGTAAAACAATACTAACATTACAAGACCAGGAATATCCAAAAAGCCTACTATAGCAATAGTTAATATATTAATAGGAACTATATATCCAAAAGGACTTGCAATAAGATTATATACATATATTAAAAATGGTGCCACTAAAAATCCCTTCAATTTAAAAAGAATTTTTTTCATTTTTCACCTCAAAATAATATATGTATCTTAATCAGAATTAAACCTCTTTTCTATTCTTTAATGCTGAATCCAAAGTTAAAGCATCAACATAATCCATGTCAGCCCCAATAGGTATACCACTAGCAATTCTAGAAACTGTAACATTTTGCTTTTCTAAAATCTTACTAATATATAAAGCAGTAGTATCAGCTTCTATTCCAGATTTAATTGCCAATATAACTTCACTTATTTTAGAATCATTAACTCTTTTAACCAAAGCTTTTATTGACAAATCATCAGGTCCTATATCATCAATTGGAGAAATAAGTCCCCCTAAAACATGATAATAACCTTTAAAATTACCCATTTTTTCAAACAAAAATACATCCTTGCTATCTTCAACAACAACCAAAGTATCTAAATTTCTAGTTTTATCAGAACAAATATAGCAAATATCATTATCAGTTAAAGTACCACAAATACTACAATGTTTAATAGTACCTTTAAGATCTAACAATGATTTACCAAATTCTTCCACCATATCATCAGATGAAGACAAAAGAGAAAAAGCTAAACGCTCAGCACTTTTCTCTCCAATTCCAGGTAATTTTTTAAAAGATTCGATAACTCTATTTAAACTATCAGGATACATATTACATCCATCCAGGCATCATATTAGAATATTTACCCATCTTCTTTTCTGTCTCAGCATCAACCTTTTTCATAGCATTGTTAACAGCAAGCATAATCATATCTTCTAAAATAGATAGATCATCAAGTATATCTTTATCATCCAAAATCTTAACATTAACAATTTCTTTCTTACCATTAACCACTACTTTAACAGCAGAACTACTTCCTTCAAAAGTAGAATTATCAAGTTCTTCCTTAATATTCATCATATCTTTTTGCATAGCTTGAGCTTGTTTCATTAAAGCTTGCATATTCATAAAAAATTCCTCCTATTCAACTTCAACAACATCAGTTCCAAAAAGTACAATAGCATCATTAACAGAACTACTATCGCTCTTAGTGACTTCCTTTTTAATTGTATCACATTTATTAACGTTTTCTTCGATATAAATATAATTTTTTCCCAATTTTTTACTTTCAATAAAATTCTTTTTTAAAGTTTTCCATTCTTCTTCAGTAACAAAAACTAAATGATATGTACTTCCCATAACTAAATTAAATAATAACTCAAGTTTATTAATATTTAAAGAAGCATTAACAGCAATCGAATCATACATAACAGAAATAATAACATCCTTACTACCAGCAACCCTTATATTTCCATCAATAAAATATGAAACAACGCTAGCAAACTCTTTATTATGCAAATAATCAGAGAAATTAGACCATTTATTTTTCATATCGTTTAATAATAATTTATCAGCCAAAGCAAAAGCATTATTAATTACCAAATCATTCGACTTCTCTTCGACTATATTTTTTTGAATTTTTTTCTCATTTTCAGAATTTTTATTATTTTTACTTTGATTAGTTTCTTTTTTTGTATCATCAATACATTTATTTTCTAAAATTATTTCCCGGGAAATAATTTTGTTATCATTTTTATCCAAATTCATCATTTTTAGCAAAGTAATTTCAAATATAATTTTAGGTGTGTTAGAACTTTTAACAATATTTAAATCATTTTGAATAATATTAATCAATTTATATAAATAAGAATTATCAACACCATTCTTAGAATTATCAATTATTATATTTTTCAATTCTACAAGCATATCTTCTGCTAAAAGCAAAATATTTTTTCCTTTTTTTACCAATTCATTATATAAATCTAAAGAATCTTTAACATTTTTATCAATAATATTTTTTACAAGCTTTTGAATTAAAGTATTATCAGTAACACCTCTTAATTCATAAAAATCATCAGCAGTAATATGATCGGTATAACAAGAAAGCTTATCTAATAAACTAATTGCATCTCTAAGACCGCCATCACTATAATGCGCTATCAATTGTAAAACATTATCATCTACAGTAATTTTTTCGTTTTCACAAATATATTTTAATCTATCAACTATTTTATCTTCTGATATTCTAGAAAATTCAAAACATTGACATCTTGAAACAATAGTTTCAGGAACTTTATAAAATTCTGTAGTAGCCAAAACAAAAATAGCATGTTTCGGAGGTTCTTCCAATGTTTTTAACAAAGCATTAAATGCACCACTAGAAAGCATATGAACCTCATCTATAATATATACTTTATATTTTGAAATACTTGGTAATAACCCAACATTATTCCTAATTTCCCTTATTTCATCTACACCATTATTAGAAGCAGCATCTATTTCAATAACATCTGGATTATTTTTATTAACAAAACTTTTACAACTTACACATTCATCACAAGGAGTAAATTTTTTTAAATTTTCACAATTAACAATTTTAGCTAATAACTTAGCAACACTAGTTTTTCCTGTACCTCTAGGACCATAAAATAAATAAGCATGTGAAATTTTTCCATTGATTATTGAATTTTTCAATATTTTAACAATAAAATTTTGTCCAGCTAATTCATCAAAGGTTTGAGGTCTATATTTTCTATACAAAGCTAAATATGACATATTAACACCCCACTAACCACAATAATTATACCATATAAACATTGTTATATAAAAGGTTTTTGCAAAAATTTACTCAATGTTCCACGTGGAACATTGAGTTTTTAAAATAACATATAAGTTTAATCAAAAATTGACATTTTATATATTTGAATCTATAAAATCCTTTAAATTATTACTAATTGTTTAGTAATGTTCCACGTGGAACATTACTATTCAGCATATAAAATAACAAAAATATAATTTAAAAGCACTATAAACTGCATTATTATCATCTATTTTCTACATTTAATTTAAAAATATAACAATGTTCCACGTGGAACATTGTTAATAATCAAAAAAAACATACAAACTAATAAAGGTTGTAGTAATGTAAAACAAAACCAAATGGTTTTATAGTTTATTCTTTGTTAAAATAAAAAAAATATTTCAATGTTCCACGTGGAACATTGAAATTATCTATCAAAAAAATTATTTAAAGTTTCTTTATATCCATATTCATCGTTGATTTTAACTTTATTAACATTTTTTGTTGAATTATTCTGTGTTTTAATGTAATCAGAATCAGCAATATAATATACATTTGCTATTCTAGACTCAATAATAGCGTTAAAACACATATTGCATGGTTCTAATGTGATATATAAACTACAATCACTTAATCTCCATGATTTCTTTTTTTTACATGCTTTATACAATGCAATTAGCTCAGCATGTAAAATTGCATTATTATATCTAATTTTTTTATTATGACCTTTAGAAATAATTTTATTATCACAAACAATAACAGCACCAACAGGAAAATCTCCATGTTTTAAAGCCTTATTTGCTTCGAGTATTGCTAAATTCATATATTTATAATGTTTATTCAAAAAATCACCTCAAAAAAAAATGATGCACACACATAGAGGATATTAAGGCTGCTGCCTTCCAGCCCTGACCTGGTTCTACCATACATGTTGCATCGATAATTATATTATATGAAAATTACTAAAAAGTCAATGTTCCACGTGGAACATTGAAAAAAGTTATTAACAATAATACATATATTATGGGTAAAAAATCCAAAAAAAGATGCTTAACTAAGCATCCATTTCTTCCTCATTACTATCTTCAGGATCATCTTTTTCAGTAATAGTAACAGTAGTAACAATTTGGCCATCTTTTAAATTCATTAACCTAATACCTTGAGTATTACGTTTCAATGTAGAAATCTTACTAACATCTAATCTAATAACAATGCCGTTATTAGTAGTAATTATTACATCTTCATCACCTTTAACAGATTTAAATGAAACAATTAAACCATTCTTATCAGTAATATTTAAAGCCTTAACACCTTTACTACCTCTGTGAGTTAATCTATATTCATCAACATCAGTCTTTTTACCATAACCCTTTTCAGTAACTACTAAAATTAATTCAGACTTATTAACAATTTCAGCACCAATAACTTTAGAATTTCCCAAATCAATACCTTTAACACCACTAGCACTTCTACCCATAAGTCTTACTTCTGATTCGTTGAATCTAACCATTCTACCATTATCAGCAGCAATAATAGCTTCATCATTACCGAACGTTTGTTTTACACTAATTAATTCATCATCGTCTTTTAATGTAATAGCAATCTTACCATTATTCCTAATAGATTTAAATTCTAAAAGACTAGTTCTCTTTACTAAACCACACTTAGTAAAGAACATCAAATTATTCTTATCAGAAACGTTTTCTCTATCAATAGGGATCATAGAAGTAATTAATTCACCCTTTTGAATAGGAATTAAATTGATAATTGGAATTCCCTTAGATTGACGATTACCTTCTGGTATTTCATACCCTCTAAGCCTATATACTTTACCAAAATTACTAAATAACAATACATCATCATGAGTAGTACAAGTAACTAATAAACTTACGTTATCCTCTTCATTAGTAGTCATACCCTTAATACCTACACCACCTCTATTTTGAGATTTATAAGTATTAACAAGAATTCTCTTAATATAACCTTTATCAGTTAATGAAATCATTACTTTATCAACAGGTATTAGTGACTCGTCTTCGATATATTCAATAGCAGTCATATCAATATTAGTTTTTCTTTCATCACCATACTTATCAGCAATTTCTTTCATTTCAGTCTTAATAATGTTTAAAATCTTTTCTTCGCTGGATAAAATACTTCTTAACTCTTCAATAGTTTTTAACAATTCAGTTAATTCTGCTTCTATTTTATCTCTTTCTAAACCAGTTAATCTACGAAGCTTCATTTCTAAAATAGCTTGAACTTGAGCATCAGATAAACCAAAATTCTCTTTTAAAGCTTTAGCAGCTTCATCATCACTAGCAGATTCTTTAATTAATTTAATAATTGCATCAATATGATCAAGAGCAATTTTTAAGCCTTCTAAAATATGAGCTCTTTTTAAAGCATTATCTAAATCAAATTGAGTTCTACGATAAATAACAGTTTTTTGATAATTAACATAATTATATAGAATTTCTTTAATACCAATAGTTTTTGGTCTTCCGTCAACTAACATTAAGAAATTAATACCATAAGAAACTTGTAATTGAGTATGTTTATATAAATGATTTAAAACCACTTGAGCATTAGCCTCTTTCTTTAAGTCAATTACAATCTTAATACCTTCTAGAGCTGATTCATCATTAAGATTACTAATTCCATCAATTACCTTATCTCTAACTAATTCTGCAATACGTTGAATTAAAGCACTCTTATTAACTTGATATGGAATTTCAGTAATAATTATTCTATTTTTACCATGTTCTTCATGAATTTCAGCTTTACCTCTTATTGTTATAGTACCTTTTCCTGATTCATAAGCTCTTTTTATTCCACTATTACCTAAAATAGTACCAGCTGTTGGAAAATCAGGACCTTTAATATATTTCATTAAATCAAGAATATCAATATCAGGATTATCAATATAAGCAATACATCCATCAACTACTTCTCTTAAATTATGAGGTGGAATATTAGTAGCCATACCAACAGCAATACCCATATTTCCATTAACTAAAATATTAGGAAATCTAGAAGGTAAAACTACAGGTTCTTTTCTCTGATCATCATAGTTAGGAATAAAATCAACAGTATTTTTTCTAATATCCCTAAGTAATTCCAAAGAAATTTTAGAAAGTTTAGCTTCAGTATAACGTGAAGCAGCAGGTGGATCACCATCTATTGAACCAAAGTTTCCATGACCATCAACTAATACATGTCTATATGTGAAATCTTGAGCCATACGAACCATACTATCGTATATAGCAGCATCACCATGAGGATGATAATGACCCATAACAGCACCAACTGCATTAGCGCTCTTTTGATGCTTTTTATCAGGTGTCATACCTTCTTCAAACATTGTATATAAAATACGTCTATGAACAGGTTTTAAACCATCTCTAACGTCTGGAATAGCACGAGCAACAATTACACTCATTGAATAATCCAAAAATGAAGTTTTAATTTCGCTAGAGATATTAACATTTACAACCTTATCAAGTTCTTCTTCTTTTTCAAGTTCTAAATACTCATCTTTATCTTTAATATTATCCATACAAACCTCCTATACATCCAAATTCTTAACATTAAGAGCATTATCTTCAATAAATTTTCTTCTTGGTTCTACATCTTCACCCATTAAAATTTGGAATGTTTCATCAGCAAGCATTGCATCCTCAACATTTATTTTAATCAAAGTACGAGAAGCAATATGCATTGTAGTTTCACGAAGTTCAATAGAATCCATTTCACCAAGACCTTTCATACGGACAATTTCATATTTAGTATTTGGTGGAAGTTGTGCAATATAAGCATCACGCTCTTCTTCATTCAAAACATATTTATTAGTCTTACCATGGCTTATTTTAAATAATGGTGGTTGTGCAGCATAAACATGGCCTTGTTCAACTAAAGGTTTAAAATACCTATAAAATAGTGTTAACAATAATGTACGAATATGTGCCCCGTCAACATCGGCATCGGTCATAATAATTATCTTATGATATCTAAGCTTGCTGATATCAAATTCATCGCCAATACCTGTACCAAATGCAGTAATAATACTACGTATTTCTTCATTACTTAAAGCTCTATCTAATCTAGCCTTTTCAACATTTAAAATTTTACCACGAATTGGTAAAACAGCTTGAGTTTTAGAGTCACGTCCTTGTTTAGCAGGACCAGCAGCACTATCACCTTCGACTATAAAGATTTCAGAAATACTAGCATCTTTTGATGAACAATCGGTTAATTTTCCCCATTGATTAGTAAGCTCTAATCCACCTTTACGACGAGTAAGTTCTCTTGCACGCTTTGCAGCAACACGAGCACGACTTGCAGTAAGAGCCTTATCTATAATAATTTTAGCTTCATCCGGATGTTCCATTAAAAACCTTTCAAAAGCTTCACCAAATATCTTACTAGCAATACCTCTTACTTCTATATTGCCTAATTTTGTCTTAGTTTGACCTTCAAACTGAGGATTTGGATGCTTACATGAAATAATCATAGTAAGACCTTCTTTAACATCATCAGCAAGTAAACTATCTTCTTTGTTTTTAAATAAATTATTTGCTAAAGCATACTTATTTAAAACCCTCGTAAGAGCAAGTCTTACACCATCTTCATGTGTACCACCTTCTGGTGTTTTAATGTTATTAACAAAAGAATAAATGCTTGAAGTATATGATTCATTATATTGTAATGCTACTTCAATAGATATATCTTTTTCCATTCCTGAAACATCAACAATAGTACTATGAATTGGAGTCTTATTTGAATTAATTAACGAAACATATTCACTAATTCCTCCAATATATAAAAACTCTTCAGTTTTATTAGTTCTTTCATCTATTAAAATTAGTTTTAAACCTTTATTTAAGAAAGCAAGTTCTCTAATTCTCTGTCTTAAAGTATCATAATCAAAAACAATTGTTTCTTCAAATATTGTACTATCTGGTAAAAAAGTAACATAAGTACCTGTATCAGAAATATCACATTCTCCAATTTCTTTAAGAGGAGCCACTGGATGACCACCATCTTTAAACTCTTGATAGTATTTTTTACCATTACGATGAACTTCTACATTTAACCAAGAAGATAAAGCATTAACGACACTTGCACCTACCCCATGAAGACCTCCGGATACTTTATATCCTCCTCCTCCAAATTTACCACCAGCATGTAATACCGTATAAACTGTTTCTACAGTAGATTTACCAGTTTTTGGATGTATATCAACAGGAATACCACGTCCATTATCCTTAACAGTAATTGTATTTTCTTTACCAATTATCACTTTAATAACATCACAATAACCTGCTAAAGCTTCATCTATTGCATTATCAACAATTTCCCATACTAAATGATGAAGTCCTTGTACACCAGTTGTACCAATATACATACCAGGTCTTTTTCTTACAGCTTCCAAGCCCTCTAAAACTTGAATATCAGATGAATCATAATGTTCATTACCATTTTTCATATTATCACTCCTAATATATTTTTCCGTTTTTTATTTTAAATACCTTAGCTTTATTAACAATTTTGTTACTAATGTTTAAAATATCAGTAGTAGATATAACAAATTGCATATTAGATTTTATAAATTTAAGTAAATTATTTCTTTTTTGAACATCTAACTCACTAAAAATATCATCTAATAAAACAACAGGATAATATCCTAAAGTTAATTTAAATAAATTAATTTCTGACAATTTAAAAGCCAATATAGCAACCCTCTGTTGTCCTTGTGAACCATATAGTTTCAAATCCATATCATCTAAAATAAATGATATATCATCTCTATGAGGTCCATACAAAGTAATTTTTTTATTGATATCATTAAATAAATTTTCTTTAAAAAAGTTTTTTAAACTTCCTTTATCATAACTCTTTAAACTATTCTCATAGATAACTCTTAATCCACTATCAGTAGTAATTTTAGAATAAATATCAGCTATATAATTATTAATATTATTAATAAATTTACTTCTATATTGCATAATAACAATAGCTCTCTCAATAAGTTTATCTGTTACAATTTCTAAATAAATCTCATCAATATTTTGATAACTATTTTTTAAATAATCATTTCTAATTTTTAAAAGTTTATTATATTCATTCAAAACCCTTAAATAATTTGGAAACAATTGACACAAAGTAGTATTAATTAAATTTCTTCTAAAAGAAGGAGATTTTTTAATAATATCTAAATCATCAGGTGAAAACATAATAACATTAAGATTAGATATATAAGAAGAAACCTTTTTTATTTCATTCTTATCAACTTTTAATCTTTTTTTATTTTTTTCAAAAATTACCTCTAATGTTCTAGAAGTTCTTGAACTTCTAATATTACCTTCAATCCTAGAAAAAGAACTATTTTTTCTTATTAATTCCAATTCATCCAAATTTTTAGAAGATTTTGATAAAGCTAAAACATAAATACTTTCTAAAATACTAGTTTTTCCTTGTGCATTATTACCAACAAAAATGTTAATATTTTTATCCAAATCAATATCAATTTTTTCAATATTTCTAAAATTTCTGATTTTTAATGATTTAATATACATATTTTTTAAAATTTAATATAAAAATACCTCAAATTTGCATCAACTCCATTAACTAGTATCCCAGTACTTATATATACATTATATCATAATTACAGTATAAAAAAAACGATTTTTTGCTTTTTAATCGTTTTTTTCTTCACTTTTTCTTCTTCTAAAAATAGATTCTAATCTTGTTGATCTAAGTATTTGATTTTCAATAGATAAAAAAGGCATATCAATCATTAATTTTTTACCATTTTTAAAATACAATATTGTATTAGAATTATTATTTTCATACTTTTCAATATTATTTAATGAAATCCATGCATTTGTCTCTGTAGTAGGTGATTTTGTTGGAAAAAATATTATATTTCTACTCTCTTCAACCAAGACTGGAACTTTATAAATAGAACCTAACATATCTTTAGACCCATTAAATCTACCTTCTAAAGAACTACCAAAATATGAACAACTATGTTCCATAACACTATATGGATCATCATCAATAATATATTCGTTATTTTTTTCAATTATTCTAGACTTATTATTTTCTAAAGGTAATATTGCAAAAGTATCCTTATTAATCTCATATTTCATAAATTTCCTCCCCTCTGTAATTAAAATTACGAGCTGTATTATACACATACCCAGTATCGAAATTTATCAAAATTTGTAGGTAATACCACATAAAAAAATGTATGAGTTTTTCATACATTTTTTTAAATTACATCATGAATAATTTTTAATAAGTTCTAATTGGTAGAATTAAACAAATCAAATTATCATTATCTGCTTCTTTTAATAAAATTGGTTTAATTTCACCTACAAAAGTTAAAATAACATCTTCACTATCCATTGTTCTTAATGCATCCATCATATATCTACTACTAAATGAAATTTTAATGTTATCATCACAATTAACAGGCATTTTTTCTTCTACTTTCCCTATTTCTAAAGACATAGAAGTAATTTTTAACAAATTATTGTTAATTTCTAAAGTTATAATATTATTATCTCTATCATTATTTAAAATACTTGCTCTATCTACCATATTATAGAATTCTCTTTTATTAACTCTTAAATCAAATAACTTAGTATTAGGTATTAAATTCTTAGTATTAGGATAACTTCCACTAATTAGTCTAGATTGAAATAAAATATTATCAAATTTAAATATAATTTTATTATTAAAAATATGTAATTGAATATCTTCTTCATCATTTAAAGGTAAAATTTTAAACAATTCATTTATATTTTTACTAGGAATAATAATATCATTATCACTACTACTACCAGAAATTTTAAGTTTTTTAAGAGCAAGTCTATAAGAATCAGTTACACTACACTCTAATATATCATTATTAACTTTTATATTACATCCCGTTAATACAAGTCTAGCTTCATCATTAGAAGCAGCATAATTTGTTTGATTTATTAAACTTTTACAATCTTTATTACTTATTGTTATATAATTTTCACTTAGTTCTAAATCAATAACTGGATATTCTTTTGAATCAATTCCATTTAAACTAAATTCACTATTATCAGTATAAATAAATATCTTATGATCATCTACAATTTCAATGTTAATAAATTCAACATCTAATTTTTTAATAATATCTAAAATATATTTACCCTTAATTACTATAGAACCTGTAGAATTAATTTCTTCTATATCTTCTTTAACTATTTCTGCTCTAATTGTAATATCATTATCACTAGCAGTTAATACTAATTTTTCTCTTGTTAAATCAAATTTAATTCCTGATAATATTGGTACTATATTTTTAGATGAGATGGCTTTAGAAACATTGTTTAATCCTTCTAATAAGATATTCTTTTTAATTTTAAATTTCATATTTTTTTCCTCTTTTCTTTTAATATTTATATTTTATTTTTATTTTAGATGTTAATAATGTTAATAACTTCAATTTTGCTTATTTTATAAGGTTTTAAAGTAACATTTATTGTTAATACATTTTAACAACATTAACATTTTTATGTTAATTCCTTCTCAATATTGTTAATTGCTTCTTGTAATTCTTTATTTATTTTAATTTCATTTTCTATTTTTGTACAACTATGAATAACAGTAGCATGATTTTTTCCACCAAATTCAAGTCCTATTCGTTGTAATGTTTCATCAGTAAGTTTTTTACATAAATACATTGCTACTTGTCTAGGAATTGCAAGATTTGGTGTACGTTTCTTAGATTTTATATCATCAAAAGATATTTTATAGAAATTAGCAACACTTTTTTGAATTCTCCGAATGTTATTTTGATCAGTAACTTGCTTTTTAGTAAAATCTTTTAATGCTTCCATTGCAAAATTTAATGTTATATTACTCTCATTCATAATAGCAGAATAAGCAAACAATCTATTTATTGATCCTTCAAGTTGTCTCACATCATTTCCAACATTAGAAGCTATATAATTAACTATATCATCACTAATTTGAATATCTTCACCCTTAATTTTTTTTCTAATAATTGCACATTTTAACATAAAATCAGGTGGAGAAATATCAACTTGTAATCCCCAACAGAATCTAGTTCTAAGTCTATCCTCTAAAACTTTTAAATCTTCTGGAGAACGGTCTGATGAAACAATAATTTGTTAACTATCATTATATAAATTGTTAAAAGTGTGGAAAAACTCTTGCTGTGATGCACTAGCTCCACTTAAAAATTGGATATCATCGATAATTAAAACATCAATATTTCTATACTTATTTTTAAAAAACTCCATGTAATCCAGATTACCATTTTTATTATTTTTTCTAGATAAACCAATAAAATCTTCAACAAATTGATCACATGTAACATAAAGAACTCTCTTATTGCTCTTACTTATAATATAATTACCAATTGCATGCATAAGATGCGTCTTTCCAAGTCCACTATTTCCATATATAAATAAAGGATTATACATTTTACCAGGATTTTCAGCAACAGCAAGGGCTGCAGCTTGAGCAAATTTATTTGATTCACCAACAACAAAGTTTTCAAAAGTATAATTTGGATTTAAATTAGATTTATAATCTATATCATTATTAACTTTTTCTTTTTCAACATTATTGTTAATAAGTTGTTTTTCATTTAATATATCACCTAAGTTATCTTTTAATATATATGTAATATCATCAACAGGAACATTAGATAATCTATTAAAATTAGTAATAATAATATTTTTATAATTATAGTCAATATGATTTTTATATAACATCATAGGTATCACTATTCTAAGCTTATTATCTTTAATATCTATAACATCAATATTTTTAAACCATGTGTCAAAAGATAATGAATCAATAACATTTTTGATGTTATCTAAAGTTTTTTGCCAAATATCATTAATGTCATTCATTCATACCACTTCCCCACAAAGTATTTACTCATCTATATCAATTTTAATACAATTCACAAAAAAGTTAAATAGAAATTTTTTATTAACAAGGTTATCAACATACTTGTTAACACTAAAATCCTTTGTCTATATATGATAAATTAGATTTTAACAAATTTCAACAAATTTTAATTAACTTTGTTAATTTTTGTTAATGGAAAAAATGTTAATAAGTGTTAATTTTGTTAATAAGTCTTTAAAAGTCTTAAAAAAGCAATAAATTTAATTAACAAAATAGTTAACAATTAATAAAAAATTAATAAAATAAAAAAAAGAAGTTGTTAATAACTTCTTTTTATGAAGCAGAAATTGTTTTATCTTTGCCCCAATCTCTAATCTTTTTAATAATATCAGGATTTGATTTAGAAATTGGAATTACACTTAGTAATTTAGAAACAATTACATCTTCAGTTAAAGTAATATTATCAGATACAAGCATATAAGCTATATCTCTTATTGAACTTTCAATATCTGCACCTGAAAATTCATCAGTAATATCTAATAATTTATTCATAAAAGTATCACTTACCCTAATTGCTAAGTACTTTGATAAATAAAATTCAATAATTTCTTTTCTTTCTTCTCTTTTAGGTAAATCTACAAAAAACATTTCATCAAACCTACCTTTTCTAAGTAATTCAGGAGGTAAAGTATTAATGTCATTAGCAGTAGCAACAACAAATACCTCTTTTTTACATTCTTGAAGCCAAAACAAGAATTGACCAATCATCCTATTAGTAACACCGGAATCACCTTTTGTACCAGATAATCCTTTTTCAATTTCATCTATCCATAAAACACATGGAGAAACTCTCCCAGCAGTTTCTAATGCTTCTTTAAGTTGCTTTTCACTTTGCCCTACATATTGACCTTGAACAGTAGCAAAATCAAGTAAATATAATGGTAATTGCCATCTAGAAGCAATTGCTTTAGCGGCTAAACTCTTACCACAACCAGGAACACCAACAATTAAAATTCCTCTAGGAGGTTTTATGCCTCTTTTTTTCATTTCTTCTTTTTTACTAGGTAATTGTAATTTTTTCTTTTCATCAAGCCATTTCTTTAAATTATTTAGTCCACCAAAAGCTAAATTATCATCAACTTCAATCTTTTCAAGACCATTTATATCAGAAAACATTTGATCTTTAGCAAATTTTAAATCAATCAAGTCTTGCTTAGTTATAGAACCCTTTGCAATAAGAGAAGCAATAACATTTTTAGCTTCAACTTCAGTTATACCAAGAAGAACAACAGCTGCACTTTTATAATCATCTTCATTCCATTCAATTGATACACTATTTTTATAAGCATTAATAAAATTCTTAATAATATAATATAATTCTTGTTCATTAGGTAAATCCATTTCAATAGTCATACCCATTCTTTGTAATCTTTGATAAACATTATTATCATTTATAACAATAATTGAACAATTCTTTTCTTCAGCAATACTAACAATATCACAAAGATATCTTGTATTTATATTTTCATCATATATATCAGGAAAATCAGTAATAACAAAAGTAGCATTTTCTTTTACTTTAACTTGATTACCTATAAAATCTAGAATACCTATTAAGCTTTTTTCTTCAGAAATTAAAGAATTATCTTTAATATTTATAAGACCTTTAGACATTGAATAAACAGAAATATCAATATTACATTCAATTGCTATATCTTTTAATAAAGCAATTCCCCTACTTTTTTCAATAGTTTTAAAAGAAATAAAAGGAATTCTAGCAACTAAATACTGCTTCATCAACTGTTTAGCATCACTATAATCCATACCTATTCACCAACCTTTAAACTTTCGCTTATTATTTTAATTAAAATCTCATTATTTGGATCCTTCTTTGCATAAAACATTAAATTATCAACAATAATTGAAACATTTTCATTAATTAATTTTTTAATTTTCTTCTTTTCATCATCAGGAATCATTTTAATATTACTAAATTGAAATAAATAATTAATTTCTTTATTAAAATTCAATATATCTAAGTTAAATTCATCAACTTGATTATAATTCAATATAGATTTAGTAAGTCTTTCTTCCATATTATTCAATCTTTTTAAAACAAAGTCATTTAAATGATCAATAAATCTATATAAAACATTTCCTTTAAATGACAAAGTATTTAAATTATTTATTAAAGTAATATCTCTATTATCATTTTCATTTTTATATAACGAATCAATAACATCAAAATAAGTCATTTTCTTATCACTCTTTTCAACATAGTAAATGGAGGAACTAAATCCCATTCAGGTAAGTTTTGTACATAATCATCATTCTTTGTAATTTTATTATTATCTTTTTTATCTTCTATATTACTATTACTTTTCTTATCCTCAATATTTATAATATTTTCATCCATATACTCACCTACTTTTTAATTACATAATTATTATAATTTAAACTATTTACAAGGTTATTAAACTTCTCATCATAACTTAAACTCTTTTTATATAAAAAATAGTAATCAACAACTTCAGCTATACAATTCTTTAAAATATCTATATCTTTATCTATAATTTCATTAACTGCATCAACTTTAATTTTTCTTTGATTATAAGTTTTATATATTTCATAACTGTTATATAAAAGAACAACAAACAACACAAATAACGCAATATAAATCCATTTAAAAGTAAGAAACATAACCCCTATTCCTAAAATAATAGAAACAAGCATCTTAAAATTAAAATATTTATACTCATTAACTTCTTTTTGATATTTACTCTTTAAAAATAAAACTAGACTGTTAATTAAATCTTGTTCATTATCACCAATTTTAGTAATTCCTTCCCAATCTTCAATTTTTATACTAATATCAGGAAGTGTATTTAAATTATCATACTTAATAAAATCAGTATATGCTTTCTTTATTAAATTTTTAGAATATGAAATAGAAAATTTTCTAGAATTAACTGAACTACTAATATGCTTGTTATCCAATGCACACATAGTTAAATATGAGTAAAAATTATTATATTTATCTAACGCATATTGACTATCATTAAATTTATCAATAGCAGCATTCATGTTTCCATTTTCTTCAATAATCGTTTTATTTTTTTCAATATCTTTTTTTAACTCTAATTCATCATTTTCATAGTTAAAAACAAGATCATTAACTAAACTATCAATATTACTATCATTAGTATTTGAATTAGATAAGATAACACTATCAATTTCATCATAAATTTCCTTTTTAGCAATAGCAGTACTACATATATCTTTTATTTCAGAAACATCGCTACCAAATCTTAAAAGATAAGGAAAAGCAGAATCAGGAATTTCTCTTTTAAATTCGATAAAGAATTTTTTCCATCTTTCAATTTGTTCATTTTTAACATTAGGAGTACTTTCCAATTCAATAATCCAATCATTAACTTTATTTAAAAATAAATTAACTGCATCATTACCAAAGTTACCATTAGTAATAGCGTCAATAACAGTAATAATTTTAGCTTCCATTTTAGAAGGATCTTGCATAGATAAATATCTATCTAACCATTTCACAGATGTATCAACCCTACCAGCTCTTAAATGTATTAAAGAAAAAAGCAGAGAAGTTTTTTCATCATCTCTTTTTATAGCTTCATTTAAAGCTTTATTAGCAAGTTCTTTATCATCCAAATACCAAGCACATAAACTAACAAGAGCAGGAGCAAGCCAAAAATACGGTGCATTAATCATCGTATTTTCACTAATATTTAAAACAGTACTTTTAAGAACAACTTTAATATCAGTGGATTGTAATATACCACTAATTTTTCTTCTTACTTCATCATAATAACCATATTTCTTATCAAGTTCTGCTTGATCCATTAAAATAGTCTGTCTGGCATTAGAAACAATAGAAGATTCTCTTATTTCTGACATGAATGCTTTAATCTCTTCTTCTAAAGTCATTACTTTATTAGTTACGTTTTTCATATTATTTTCAACATCATAAATATGATTAGTAACCTCACCAACATGCCTATTTACTCCACCAAGATTAGTTGCTAAATCTTGAAGGGATCTTTCTAAAATATCTAAATTAGCAGCACTTATTGCTAAAGTACTCATATAACCCCTCCTATTATGTAATAATTATAACATAACTAATAAAAAAATAAACAAAAAATTAAACATTGACAATAACACAATAAATTAAGTATAATATTAACGAATTAGAAGTTTGGAGGTGGCATAATGAAAAAAGGAACATTTCAACCAAATAATAGAAAGAAAAATAAAAAACATGGATTTTTTTCACGTGTTGAATCAAAAATAGCAAATAAAAGAAGAGCTAAAGGAAGAAAAAAAATTTCAAAATAATATCCACTAGAAAAGTGGATTTTTCTTTAAGGAGAAATTTCTATGAAAAAGAAAGAAATAGTTAAGGACTCTAATGATTTCACAAGAATAATAAAAAAGAAAAATGGTTCAGTAAACAAATCATACATAGTAAATTATGAAATAAACAAAGAAGATAAAACTTTATTTGGAATAACATTTGTTCACAATATAGGAAATGCGGTTTTAAGAAACAAATTAAAAAGAAGAACAAAACAAATAATTGATAATAACAAAAAAATATTCAAAAAAGGAAGAAACTATATTATAATAATAAGAAAAGAAGCAATTAACAAAAGTTATCAAGAATTAGAAAGTGACTTATGTATTTTGTTTCATAATTTAAAGGAGAAAAAAGATGAAGAAAAATAAGTTATTTAAACTATTCATTATGTTATTTCTTGTAATCTCATTATCAGGTTGTACTAAAGTACTAAAAGATGAAAATAAAAAAGTTATAACTAATGAAAAGACAGGTCAAAGTATTACTGAAAACATTTTATGTAGACCAACAGATAAAAAAACTATAGAAATATATGAAAAAAACAATGTTGATATAAAAGACCTATCAGAATGTAAAAATATGAAAATTACAGGAAAATATGAAGGACTATGGACAACATTTTTTGTAAGACCATTAGCATTTGTTATTGTTAAGCTAGGGACACTTTTAAATAGTTCAGCTTTAGCATTAATAGTAATAACAATCATTATTAGATTAATATTATTTCCGTTAACAAGAAAAAGTGCAATGCAATCAGAAAATATTAAAAATGCCCAGCCAGAACTTGCAAGATTAGAAAAGAAATACGAAAATAAAACAGATCAAGAATCATCAACAAAAAAAGCTCAAGAAATGATGATGATCTATAAAAAATATAAAATAAGTCCATTATCAGGATGTATATTTGCATTAATTCAAATGCCATTACTATTTGCATTTATTGAAGCAATTAATAGAACGCCAGCTATCTTTGAAGAAACATTCCTAGGATTACAAATGGGAACAACACCTTGGGTAGCTATCACAGGTGGAAAAATTTATTATTTAGTTTTACCAATCTTAATAATTATAACTACATATTTTTCATTCAAGATGAATGGTGCAACAGGAGCAACTGGATCACCTGATGCTCAAAAACAAACAAAGATGATGATGAACATAATGACAATTTTTATCGGATTCATGTCATTCACATTATCAACAGCAATTGGTATTTACTGGATAGTTTCATCAGCATTTACGGTTGCTCAAAATTTGTTAACTAATAAAGGAAAGAAGAAAAATGCATAAAGAAGTAGCAGAAGGAAAAAACTTTGAAGATGCTAAAAGCAAAGCATTAGAAAAATTAAATGCTAATGAATCCGAAGTAATAATCATAAATCTAGAAGAAAAAAAGGGTTTATTTTCAAAAAAAGCAGAAGTAGCAATAATTACAAAAGAAGAGATTAACAAATCTATAAAAGAATATATCTTAAAAATTATAAAAGAAATGGGTTTAGATGCGCAAATTGAAATTAAAAATAGAGAAGAAAGACCAATTTTCAATATAATTACAAAAGATAGTAATATCTTAATAGGAAAAAATGGTAGAACAATCGATTCATTACAAACAATAACAACAGCAATGTTAAACCAAGAATTAAGTACACATTATTATTTCTTAATAGATGTAAATGACTACAAACAAAGAAAAGAAAAAAGATTAGAAAAACTTGCAAAATATACTGCAAAAGATGTAGCAAGAACAAAAATTGAAGTAAGTTTAGATCCAATGAATTCTTATGAAAGAAGAATAATTCATAATACATTATCTAATAGTAAAGATGTATATACAGAATCAGTTGGTGAAGAACCAAACAGATATGTTGTTGTAAAACCAAAAGAGGAATAATCCTCTTTTTTATTGTAAAAATATAAAAAATAAATTATAATACATGCATAAAGAAGGGATAAATATGAACGATACAATAGCAGCAATATCAACAGCTTTAGGAGTGGGTGCTATATCAATAGTAAGACTTAGTGGACCAGATGCTATAAAAATTGCCAATAAAATTTTTGATAAAGATTTAACTAATCAAAAAACACATACAATCACATATGGATATATAAAAGATAGCGATAAAGTAATTGATGAAGTATTGTTGACAGTTATGAGAGCACCAAAAACATTTACAACAGAAGATACAGTGGAAATAAATTGTCATGGCGGAATAGCAACAACTAGAAAAGTCTTAGAATTACTTATTAAAAATGGCTG
Source organism: uncultured Bacilli bacterium (assembly GCA_934102355.1). Lineage (GTDB taxonomy): Bacteria > Bacillota_I > Bacilli_A > RF39 > UBA660 > CAKORS01. The sequence continues at coordinate 39,642 of CAKOSO010000002.1, read as the reverse complement.
CAGAATAGCAGAAAAAGGAGAATTTACAAAAAGAGCATTTTTAAATGGAAGAATAGACTTAGTAGAAGCAGAAGCAATAAAAGAATTGGTAAATACTAAAAATGATCAAGCAAGACAAATTGCAATAGAAAACTTAAAAGGTGAAACATCCAATAAAATAAAAAAATTAAGAAATGAATTAAGAAAAATAATATCAAATATTGAAGTAAATATAGATTACCCAGAGTATTTAGATATAGAAGTAATGACTACAAATAAAATTAAAGAAAGTATTGTAGATATAGAATCTGAATTAGACAAAATAATAGAAAATTCTAAAAATTCAAGAATTCTAAAAGAGGGCATAAGAACAGTAATTATAGGAAGACCAAATGTAGGTAAAAGCAGTATATTAAATAAGTTTTCTGGATACAACAAAGCAATAGTAACAGACATTCCAGGAACGACAAGAGATATAGTAGAAGAAGAAATAAATCTAGATGGAATAACATTGAATTTAATAGATACAGCAGGAATAAGAGAAGCAGATAATCTAGTAGAGCAAATAGGGGTTGAAAAATCAATTGAACAAATTGATAAAGCCGACTTAATAATTCTAGTACTAAATAATAATGAAGAACTAACAAAAGAAGATCTAAATTTACTAGAATCTGTAAAAGACAAAACATCAATAATAGTAATAAATAAAAATGATTTAAAAAATAACTTAGATATTACAAAAATAAATAATAAAAATATTGTGTACACAGATACAAAAAGCGATAATGGAATTGATACATTAAAAATTAAAATAAAAGAACTTTTCAATATTGGAAAAATAAATTATAATGAATTTGTATATGTTTCATCACTTGAACAATTAAATAAATTACAAGAAGCAAAAGAAAGTATAGAAAATATAAAAATTGGTTTAGAAAAAGAAGAACCTATAGATATAATAGAAATAGATATAAAAAACATATGGAATATACTTGGAGAAATTACAGGGGAATCATACACAGAAGAGTTATTAGATAATCTATTTAGTGATTTCTGTGTTGGTAAATAAATAGGAGGTATATATGAAATATTGTGGAAACTGTGGAGCAGAATTAAAAGAAGGAGCAGATATTTGCTTAAAATGCGGTAAAATGGTTACTGAAAACAAAGTTGTAACAAAAAAATATCCAGGTAAAGGTTTAAGCATAGCAAGTTTAGTATTAGGAATAATTTCTTCATCATGGGCACTTTTAATGTTATTATCACTAGGACAAGCAGTAGAAGAAATAATTGTAGACTATTACTATAATGAAACACTAGTATTCTTTATAGCATTCTATATTGGATATACTTTATTTTCACTTGCACCTGGAATACTATCATTAATATTTGGTATCAAAGGTAATAAAAAAGCAAAAAGTGGTATGTCAACAGCAGGACTAGTTTTATCAATAATATCTCTATCAATATGTGCATTAGTATTCTTAGTATTTACACTTAATGTTTTTTAGGACTCAATTGAGTTCTTTTTTATTGTAAAAGATAAAAAAATATGATATGATACTAACGCAAAAAAAGTGGTGATAATAATATGTATGACATTATAGTAGTTGGTGGAGGACACGCTGGATGTGAAGCAGCCCTTGCATCAGCAAGAATGAATAAAAAAACTTTACTTATAACAGGAAACATAAATAATATTGCAGATACTCCATGTAATCCTTCAATTGGAGGTCCAGCTAAGGGAATAATTGTAAGAGAAATAGATGCACTTGGTGGAGAAATGGGAATAAATACCGATAAATCATTGTTACAAATAAAAAAACTAAATACCAAAAAAGGTCCAGCAGTATGGGCATTAAGAGCGCAAATAGATAAAGTAACATATGGAAAAAATATGCGTGAAGTATTAGAAAATGAAAAGAATCTTACTATTAAACAAGCAATGGTAGAAAACTTAATAGTTGAGGAAAACATTGTAAAAGGTATCATAACCAAAGATTTAGAAAAAGTATTTTCAAAGTGCGTTATTTTAACAACAGGTACATATCTAAAAGCACAAATATTAAGAGGAAGTAAAAAAACTCAAAGTGGACCTCATGGAGAAGAACCATCCTTGAATCTAAGTGATAGATTAAAAGAATTAGGTTTTAAAATTCAAAGATTAAAAACTGGTACACCTCCAAGAATAGATAAGAGCACAATTGATTTTTCAAAATCATTATTACAACCAGGAGATGAAGAGCCAAGATGTTTCTCATATTCAAATAAAATATATTATGATCCAAAAAATCAAAAAGATTGTCACCTTATTTATACAAATCAAAAAACACATGAAATAATAAAGAAAAATCTTTCAAAATCAAGTATGTATGGTGGTTATGTTGAAGGAATAGGGCCAAGATATTGTCCATCAATTGAAGATAAAATAGTAAAATTTAGTGATAAAGAAAGACATCAACTTTTCTTAGAACCAGAAAGCATATATTATGATGATATCTATTTACAAGGATTTTCAACAAGTATGCCAGAAGAAATTCAAGAAGAAATGGTACATAGCCTAGAAGGATTAGAAAACGCCAAAATATTAAAGTATGCTTATGCAATCGAATATGATGCAATAGATCCTTTACAATTAAAACAATCATTAGAAACAAAAGTAATAGAAAATCTGTTTACAGCAGGACAAATAAATGGAACATCCGGATATGAAGAAGCAGCAGGACAGGGCCTTATCGCAGGTATAAATGCAGTAAGAAAAATAGAAGAAAAAGATCCATTAATTCTAAAAAGAAATGAAGCATACCTAGGTGTATTAATTGATGATTTAGTAACAAAAGGTACAAAAGAACCATATAGAATGTTAACTTCAAGAGCAGAGTATAGACTTTTACTAAGAGATGATAATGCTGATTTAAGATTATCAGAATATGGCAAAGAAATAGGACTACTAAATAAAGAAAGATATGATGAATTTAAAAACAAAAAACAAGCAATTGAAGAATTAATTAACTTCTTAAAAGAAACATATATCACACCAAAAAAAGAAACAAATGAATTCTTAGAAAGCATAAATACAATTACATTAAAAGATAGAATCAGTCTTTATGAATTACTTAAAAGACCAGAAGTAACTATAGAAAAAATAAGTAAATTTATAGAAAAAGAATACGATAAATACGTAAAAGAAGAAGTAGAGATAATGGTTAAATACGAAGGATATATTGCAAAAGAACTTAAAGAAGCATCAAAAATGTTAGAATATGAAAATATTAAACTAGATGATGATATAGATTACTTAAAAATATCTAACTTAGCATCAGAAGCAAGACAAAAACTAAATGAAGTAAAACCAACATCAATAGGTCAAGCAATGCGTATAAGTGGTGTAAATCCTGCTGATATATCAATACTTATGATTGAATTAAGAAAAAGACATTAAAAGGAGTAATATGACAATAAACGAATTCATAGAAGAATTAAGTAAAATTAATATTAAATTATCAGAAAAACAACTAAGTGAGTTAGAAGAATACTATAATCTACTTATTGCAACAAATGAAGAGTTTAATTTAACATCTATTACAAAAAAAGAAGATGTATATTTAAAACATTTTTATGATTCATTAACCATAATAAAAGCATATGACCTAACAAAACCATTAAAAATATGTGATATTGGTACAGGAGCTGGATTTCCAGGATTAGTTTTAAAAATAGTATTTCCAAACCTTGAAGTAACGTTACTAGATGCCCTAGAAAAAAGAATTAAATTCTTGAATAAAATTATCCAAAAGTTAAATTTAAATAATATTAAAGCAATTCATGAAAGAGCAGAAATATACTCAAAAAACAATAAAGAACAATTCGATATAGTAACATCAAGAGCAGTAGCAAAAACAAATATATTATTAGAACTTGGTAGCCAACTAATAAAAGTAAATGGTTATGCAATATTTTTAAAAGCCAATATAGATGACGAATTAGAAGCATCAAAACATGCAATAAAAGAACTAGGCTTTAATCTTGAAAATACAGTTAAATTTAATCTTCCAAAAGAAGAAAGCACTAGAACAATAGTAATATTAAAAAAAATATCAAAAACTAAAAATAAATATCCAAGAGAATTTAATAAAATTAAAAAAAGTCCATTGTAAAATATGGGCTTTTAATATATAATGATACTATAGGGGCTTTGTAAAAAGAAGAAAAGAGGGTTATTATGAATTTAGATAAGGAAATCTTTGATATTTACTTAAAAGATATAATGCCAAATAGATTCCAGCCTAGAGAAGTATTTGATGAAACAGCCTTAAAAGAACTTTCAGATAGTATTAAGGAACACGGAGTAATTCAACCAATTTTAGTTAGAAAAGTTGGAGATAAATATGAATTAATAGCAGGGGAAAGAAGATTTAGGGCCTCAGAATTGGCCGGAAAGGAAACTATACCAGCTATAGTAACAGTTATGGATGATAAAGAAGCAGCGAAAGTTGCATTAATAGAAAATTTACAAAGAAAAGATTTATCACCAATTGAAGAGGCAAAAACATATCAAACAATATTAAGACTAGATAATATGACACAAGAAGAGTTAGCTAAAAATTTAGGAAAATCTCAATCAGCAATAGCTAATAAATTAAGACTATTAAATCTTGATGATAAAGTACAAACAGCATTACTAAATGGAGAAATATCAGAAAGACATGCTAGAAGTTTATTAAATTTACCAGATAAAGAAAAACAACAACAAATGGTAGATAAAATAATTCAAAATAGAATGACAGTAAGACAACTAGATGAAGAAATATCTATGATTACTGGAAGAAATGTTATAACAGAAAATAGTGATGATGCCGGAGATTTTGCTGCACCTAGTCAATTTGAACAACCAGAAGACAACATAAACACAAACATAAATCAAAACGAAAATATAATTAAAGAACCACCAATTAAAGAAGAACCAATTAAACCATCTATTGAAAGCATTATACCAATTAATGATAATATAGAAATACCTAGTTTAAATGATACAAAACCTTCTTTAAAAAATGAAAATATATTTTCAAATGAACAAAATAATGAAATATCTAATAACATATCAAGTATTGAACAAATTAAAACTTCAAATCAATCTGCACCAAGTAATATATTTGCTAGTTTAAGAGTAGAGAATAACGACGAACAAATTCAAAATATTGAGCCGGAATTAAATGAAAAAAATAGAATTATCTTTAATCAAGAGCCAATACAGAGTATTGAAAATATAAATGGTATACCATTAAACAACAGTACTATAGGTAATCCATATGATGACTATAAAAATGCATATGATTTAAGATTTGCAATTAATAACTTTAGACAAGCTGTTCAAAATACAGAAAAGTTTGGATTTAAAGTTCAAATGAAAGAACAAGATTTAGGTTCAACATACGAAATTGTTATAAATATAGATAAAAATAACTAAGCCGAACATCATGTTCGGTTTTAAATTTTTATAAAAACACTCTTTCAAAATATCTCATTTTTTGATACACTATATATAGTCTTTTAAAAAAGGAAACAGGTGGTAAAAAAATGGGGAAAGTAATTTCTTTAATTAATCAAAAAGGTGGCGTAGGAAAAACAACAACTAGTATAAATTTATCAGCATCTCTAGCCATTTTAAATAAAAAAGTTCTATTAATCGATCTAGATCCACAATGTAATGCAACAACAGGAATAGGTCTTAATAAAGGAGAAATAGAAAAAAGTGCTTATAATGTATTAAATAATACAGCTAATATAAAAGAAGCAATCGTAAAAACAAAATATAAAAATTTATACGTATTACCAGCAAATATTAACTTAGCAGGAATTGATATAGAGATTCTTGAGCAGGGAAGAACAAAAGAAAACTATATTAAAGCAGAACAATTAAAAAATCATATAGCAGAAATAAAAGATATATTTGATTTTATTATAATAGATTGCCCACCTGCTTTAGGAATAATAACAACAAATGCTCTTACAGCATCAGATTCAGTAATTATTCCAGTACAATGTGAATTTTTTGCACTTGAAGGAATAACACAGTTGTTAAAAGCAATTATGTATACACAACAAAACTTGAATCCAGATTTAGCAATTGAAGGAGTTTTATTAACAATGCTAGATTCAAGAACAAATTTAGGGCTTGAAGTAGTAGAAGAAATAAGAAGCTACTTTAAAGATAAAGTATATAATACAATTATACCAAGACTTATAAGACTTACAGAAGCACCATCACATGGCAAGCCAATAATTGCATATGATCCAAAAAGTAGAGGTTCAGAAGCATATTTAAATTTAGCTAAAGAGGTGATAGAAAACAATGCAGGAACAAAATAATAAAAGAAGAGCTTTAGGAAGAGGATTAGAAGAGCTATTTAATATTGAGGATTTAAATTACGGTCAATTAGAAGATCACATAATGGAAACATCAACAGAAGAAGAAGTAAGAGAAATTCCACTTAGTGAATTAAGACCTAACCCTTATCAACCACGAAAAACATTTGATGAAGAATCTTTAAATGAACTTGCAGCAAGTATTAAAGAACATGGTGTTTTTCAACCAATAATTGTTAAAAAAAGTATCAAAGGGTACGAAATAATTGCTGGTGAAAGAAGATTTAGAGCATCGCAATTAGCTGGAAAAGAAACAATTCCAGCAATAGTAAGAGAATTTTCTGATACACAAATGATGGAAATAGCACTATTAGAAAACTTACAAAGAGAAGATTTAAATCCAATAGAAGAAGCAGAAGCTTATAAAAATCTAATGTTAAATCTAAACCTAACTCAAGAAGAATTAGCAAAAAGAGTTGGAAAAAGTAGAAGTTATATAACTAATATACTAGGGATATTATCTCTACCAGATACAACTAAAAACTTAGTAAAAGAAAATAAACTATCATTAGGTCATGCCAAAATTTTATCAAAATTAGAAGACAAAGAAAAAATAAATGAATTAACAGATAAAATAATGACAGAAGAACTAAGCGTTAGAGATTTAGAAACTATAGCATCAGATAAAAAAGATTTCGCAAGAAAAAATAAGATTACTAAACATAATAAATCTTATGAATACTTAGATATTGAAAGACAACTAAGTGAATATTTAGGTTCAAATGTAAAAATAAAGAATAAAAAAGTTGAAATATCATTTACAAATACAAATGACTTAAATAGAATTCTAGAAATAATACATTTTGAAAGTAGAGATTGAAATGGAATCTAAAGCATATACAATAGGTTCCAAAGTCATAATGAAAAAACAACATCCATGCGGAACTAATTTATGGGAAGTTGTAAGATTAGGCGCTGATATCAAAATAAAATGTATTAATTGTGGAAGAACAGTGATGATTCCAAGAGTAGAATTCAATAAAAGAATAAAGAAAATAGTTGAGGAGTAAATATGAGCAAAAAAAATAAGAAGAAAATTACATTTCATCCAGTTACATCATATCTAATATTAATTGTTATAGTACTAGTTTTAAGCTTTATACTCTCATTATTTAATGTTTCTGGTACTTATAGTAGTATCAATACAGCAACAGGAGAGTTAAAAAATACTATTGTAGTAGTTAAAAATATGTTAAACTACGATGGAGTAAAATCAATAATTAGTAATGCTGCAACAAACTTTATAAGTTTTACAACGCTTAGTACACTTATAATTACACTATTTGGACTAGGAGTTGCTGAAGTTACTGGACTTATTCAAACATTCATGAAAAGAAGACTAATAAAAATCAATCCGAAATTCATAACGTTTTTAATATTTTTATTAGCAACATTTTCAAGCATAGTTAATGAAGTAGGTTATGCAATACTAATTCCAATAGGAGCCTTATTATTCCTATTTAATGGTAGAAACCCACTAGCAGGAATAGCAACATCATTTGCAGGTGTTGCATTTGGTTATAGTGTAAGCTTCTTTGTTGGTTCAATAGATATTGATTTAATATCATACACAACAAATGCTGCACAATTAATTGATCCATCATTCTATACAAGAATGACATCAAACCTATTCATAATGATAATAACATGTGTTATTTTATCTATAGTAGGTACTATAATTACTGAAAAAATTATTGTTAAAAAATTAGGAAGATATATTTCAAAGAAAACAGACGATTTAGGAAAAACACAAGAAATAGAATATCTAGATTTACAATATGAAGAGCAAAAGAAAATAAAAGAAGAAGCTCAAGAAAAGAAAGGTTTAAAATATGCAAGAATAACAGCAATAATAGTATTCTTGGTATTTATATATATGCTAATACCAGGATTACCATTATCAGGAATGCTTCTAGATTTAAATCAAACTGCATATGTTGATCAATTATTTGGAGCAAATTCATATTTCCAAGACGGATTTACATATATAGTAGCAATATTCTTTATGACAACAGGAATTGCATATGGAATAGGTGCTAAAACAATCAAAAATGACAAAGAATTAATAAATAAATTAGGAGACAAGTTATCTACTTTAGGGTTAATCTTAGTAATGATATTCTTTGCATCTCAATTTATAGCAATATTTAAAGAAACAAACATAGGTACAGTAATAGTTGCATGGTTAACACAAATTTTAAAATCTCTTCCGGTATCTGGAGCAATATTAATTGTATTAACATTATTAATAATCGGCCTAGCAAATATATTTGTTCCAGGAACAGTAACAAAATGGTCAATGTTTGCTCCAGTATTAGTACCAATGATGATGCAACAAAATATAGCTCCACAATATGCCCAATTTATATTTAGAGCAGGAGAATCAATGACAAATGGTATAACACCGCTTCTTGCTTACTTTGTCGTATATATTGCATATTTAAATATTTACAATAAAGATACAGGAAAAACATTCTCAATTAAAAAAGGTATATCATTAATGATGCCTTACTTTATAGCATTAAGTATTGCTTGGATATTTATATGTATCATCTGGTACATAGCAGGATTACCATTAGGTCCTGGAGTATTCCCAACTTTATAATTTTAATATAAGCACTTAGTGCTTTTTTCTTTTATTAAATCATGTTATAATAACAAACGAAGGTGATTTTATGGGATTAAAAGCAGGAATCGTTGGTCTTCCAAATGTAGGCAAATCAACTTTATTTAATGCAATAACAAAAAAAGATATATTAATAGCAAACTACCCGTTTGCAACAATTGAACCAAATGTAGGGGTAGTATTTGTGCCAGATGAAAGATTACAAAAACTAAAAGAAATCTATAACCCAAAAGAAATAAAACCAGCAACATTTGAATTCGTAGATATTGCAGGAATAGTAAAAGGTGCATCAGTGGGAGAAGGCCTAGGTAATAAATTTTTGTCTCATATAAGAGAAGTAGATGCAATAGTAGAAGTAGTAAGGTGCTTCAATGAAAAAGATATAACCCATGTAGAAGGTGGAGTTGATCCAATAAGAGATGTTGAAATAATTAACTTAGAATTAATTTTAGCAGATCTAGAAATTGTTTCAAATAGATTAGATAAAATAAAGACAAAGGCAAGAACTACTAAGGAACAAGAAGTAATAATAGAGGCCCAAGCATTAGAAAAATCAAAAAATGCTCTAGAAAAAAATATTCCATTAAGACTAATTAATTACACAGAAGAAGAATTATTTGCAATGAAATCATTTAATCTTCTTACTTTAAAACCACATATATATCTAGCAAATATTTCCGAAAGCGAAATAAATATAGAAAATGAGAATGTTAAAAAATTAAAAGAATATGCATCACGTGAAAATTCAAAAGTTATAGTAGTATCAGCAAAAATAGAATCAGAATTATCAGAACTAAATGATGAAGATAGAGATGAAATGTTAAAAGAATTAAATATTGAAAAATCTGGACTAGATAAACTTATTGAAACAACATATGAAATATTAGGATTAAAAACATATTTTACATGTGGACCAGAAGAAGTAAAAGCTTGGACATTTAAAAATGGAATGAATGCTAAAGAATGTGCAGGAATTATTCATACTGATTTTGAAAAAGGATTCATAAAAGCAGAAGTTATAAGCTATAAAGATATGATAGAAAATAAAAGTGAATTAAAAGTAAAAGAGCAAGGAAAATTAAGAATTGAAGGAAAAGATTATATAATGCAAGATGGTGATATTTGCCATTTTAGATTTAACCTATAATAAGATTAGCAATAATCTTATTTTTTCATATTTTACTTTACAAAACATAAAATTATTTGATATAATACAAACCGAGTAATAAGTTTACTCCTTGCTTCTTATGAAGCCAGATGTCCAAAAGGAGGTGCAAAATGAAAAAATATGAAATGATGTTCATAGTTAATCCTACTTTAGATGAGGCTAATATCAAAAAAACAGCAGAAGAAATTAAAACAACAGTAGAAAAAGCAAACGGAAAAGTACTTGAATTAAAAGATATGGGTCAAAGAGAATTAGCATATGAAATTAATAAGCACAAGAAGGGTTATTATTTTCTTTTAACTGTTGAAGCAGATAAAAATGCAGTTGATGAATTTAATCATGTCGCTAACGTAAATGAAAATATAATTCGTTCTTTAGTAGTTAAAGTTGAAGACTAAGAGGTAATTATATGAATAAAGTATTTTTAATTGGAAGATTAGTTCGTGATCCTGAATTAAGATATACAGGATCAAATACTGCAGTAGCAACATTCTCACTAGCTGTAAATAGAAATTTTACATCAGCAAATGGAGAAAGAGAAACTGATTTTATTAATATTGTAGTATGGAGAAAACAAGCAGAAAATGTTAAAAATTATTTAAAACAAGGAAGTCAAGTTGCAATTGATGGAAGAATCCAAACAAGAAGCTATGATGGAGAAGACGGAAAGAAAAGATATATTACTGAAGTTGTTGCAGATAATGTTCAATTTTTAGATACTAAAAATGCTAGAGCAGAACAATCTACAGAACCATCAGTTAATCCATATGACTTTGGCAGTGAATCTCCTGCTAGTCAAACAAACGTTGATAATGATCCATTTAAAGATTTCGGAGAAGAAATCAAAATTGAAGACGATGATTTACCTTTCTAAAAAGGAGGAAAATAATGGCAGAGTTTTATCGTAAGAAAAAGAAAGTATGCTATATGTGTGCTGGAAAAACAATTAACTATAAAGATGTAGATATCTTAAAAAAATATATTAACGAAAAAGGTAAAATATTACCAAGACGTGTAACAGGTGCTTGCGCTAAACATCAAAGATGTATAGCTGAAGAAATCAAAAAAGCACGTATGATAGCATTATTACCATTTACAAAATAAAAAGAATAAAACAAGTTTATCTTGAATTATTCTTTTTTCTTTTTAAAGACAAAAATACTTATTTGTAGTATAATAAAAAAGCAAGGAGGCTTATATGAATTTTAAAGAATTAAAAAATTTACTAATAAAAAACATTAAAGCATCCCAGAAAGTATTTTTACTAAGTCATAATGATATAGATTTAGATGGTTTAGGAGCTATAATAGGCATTTCTCTAATATGTAAAAAATATAAAAAAAATACTACATTTATAATAAATGATAATGAATATGAATCAGGTGTTAAAAAAGCATTAGAAAATTTAAAAGAGATAAATATTAAGAAAAAAGAAGATATAAATATTGATGAAAAATCACTAGTAATAATTGCCGATACAAATAAAACTAATTTAGTATGTCTTGATAAAGAATTAACAAAAGACAATACAATAATAATTGATCATCATAAAAAGAACTCTAATACAATAAAGAGTAGTAAGATATTTATAGATGAAACATCAAGTACATGTGAAATAGTAGTAGATTTGTTAAAATCACTTAGGATTAAAGCACCTAAAAAATATGCAACCATTCTTTTATCAGGAATATACTTAGATACTAATGATTTTACGATAAGAACATCTAAATCTACATTTGATACAGCATCATATCTATTAAGTATTGGAGCATCAATAAATGATGTTTCCTACTTATTAAAGCAAGATATTAAAAGATATATTAAAACAGCAAAAATGCTAGGAAATATAGAAACACTAAAAAACAATATAGCAATAACAACAGCATCAAATAAGGAAATCTATAAAAAAGAAGAAATAGCAAGTATGGCTGACACATTATTAGATTTTGAAAATATAAACACATCATTTGTAATAGGTAGAATAAACGATGATGAGGTATCAATAAGTGCAAGATCCATATCAAAACTCGATGTTGGTAAAATGATGGAAAAACTTGATGGTGGAGGTTCAAAAAATGAAGCTGCCACAAAATTAAAATTAAAAAGTGTAAAAGAAGCGGAAAAAATGTTAAAAAATATTTTAGATAAGGAGTGATATTATGGAAGTAATCTTTACTAAAGACCTTAAAAATCAAGGTAAAAAAGGTGAAATTAAAAATGTCAAAGATGGATATGCTAAAAATTTCTTAATAGCAAAAGGATATGCAGTAGCAAAAACACCAACAAATTTAAACAATCTAAAAAAAGAACAAGCAAAACAAGTAGAAACAGATGAATTAAATAAAAAAGAAGCATTAATGCTAAAAGATCTAATTGAAAAAGATAAAATCACATTTAAAGTAAAAACTGGAGAACATGATAAAGTATTTGGAAGTATCTCAGTAAAACAAATAAAAGAACAATTGGGTAAAAAATATAAAATAAATAAAAATCAAATCAATATTAAAAGCCCTATTTCATCTTTAGGATATCACAATGTTGAAATAGATTTATATAAGGATATAAAGGCAATTTTAAAAATAGAAATAACAAAGCAGTAAGTAGGTGAACTATGAAAAGAGAAATTCCTAACAACATAGAAGCAGAACAATCAGTTTTAGGATCAATGTTATTATCTAAAGAAGCAGTAATAAAAGCATTGGAATCACTATCACAAGAAAGTTTCTATTTAGATAAACATGGAAAAATATTTGAAGCAATAAGAAACTTGTATAATTCAAACGTTGCAATAGATTTAACAACAGTAACTAATGAATTAAAAAATAAACAAGAATTAGATGCCGTTGGTGGTATTGAGTATTTAACAGAAATATTGGATCAAACCCCAACTGCAGCAAATATTGATCACTATATAAATATTGTTTCTGATAAAAGTATATTAAGAAATTTAATTGATGAAGCAACAAACATTGCAACACTTGGATATTCAAATGAATTTCCTGTACCAGAAACGTTAGATAAAGCTGAAGCAAAAATATTAAATGTTGTAAAAAATAGAAAATCTAAAGAATTTAGAACAATGCCAGAAGTATTAACAACATTTCAAGCAAATCTAGAGGAATTGGCTTCTAATAAAGGCAAAATAAGTGGACTTCCAACAGGACTTTACGATTTTGACAATCTAACAGATGGATTACATGAAAATGAATTAATAATAATAGCAGCACGTCCAAGTATGGGTAAAACTGCATTAGCTTTAAATATTGCAACTAATGTTGCATTAAACACTAAAAAAACAATTGTAATATTTACATTAGAGATGAGAGCAGAACAATTAGTATCACGTATGATTTCATCACTAGGGCAAATAGAAGGTAAGAAACTAATTAATGGTAATTTACAAAATGAAGATTGGAAAAGAGTTAACGAAGCGATGAGTCAACTTGCAGAAACAAACATATATATAGATGACTCACCAGGAGTAACAATTGGAGATATCAAAGCTAAGTGTAGAAGAATTGCAACAGCAACAAATAATTTAGGATTAATAGTAATCGACTACTTAACATTAATTGGTGGAATGTCAAGATATCAAGGAAACAGACAACAAGAAGTATCAGAAATATCAAGAGCGTTAAAAACTCTAGCACTAGAATTAAAAGTACCAGTATTATGCTTGGCACAATTATCTAGAACTCCAGAGTTAAGAGAAGATAAAAGACCAATTCTAAGTGACTTAAGAGAATCAGGTTCAATTGAGCAAGATGCCGATATCGTTGGTTTCATCTACAGGGATGATTACTATAATAAAGATTCAAAAATAGATGATAACTTAAGTAAAGCAGAGCTAATCGTAAGAAAAAACAGAAGTGGTAAAATTGGAACAGCAGATCTTTTATTTAAGAAAAACACAGCATCATTTATGAATTATAAAAAAGAAAAAGAAGGAGAATAATATGAATAAAGCTAAGACAATAATTTTTACTATATTAGCCTTATTTACATCAGTTGGATTTATATTTCTAGAAGATAGTAAAACTTCCTATTATGGAGCAGAAACAGTTTATAGAGTATACCTAGATGGTAAATCTCTAGGAATAATAAAGTCAAAAGAAGAGTTAGAAAAATATATTGACGAAGAACAAAAAGCAATAAAGGAAAAATATAATGTTGATAAAGTATACAGTCCAAGAGGTTTAGATATAAAAGAAGAAATGACATATAATGAAGATCTAAAAACAGCAGAAGAAATATATGAAACAATAAAAGATAAAGATAACTTCACAATTAAAGGTTACAAAGTAACAATAGCAACAGAAACAAAAGATGAAAATGAAAAATCAAAAAAAGTAACCAAACAAACATTATATATCTTACATAAAGAAGACTTTGTTAATGCTATAAATAGTACAGTTAAAGCATTTATAAATGAAAAAGATTATGAAGCATACCTAAATGATTCACAGATAAAAATAACTGATACAGGTACAATTATAAAAAATGTATATATTAAAGAAACCGTAACTATAAAAGAGGACAATATCCCAGTAAGTGAAGATATTTTCACAAATGAAAAAGATTTAGCACAATATATATTATTTGGTACAATGGAACATCAACAAGTATACACAGTAAAAGCTGGAGATACTCCAACATCAATAGCAGCGGCTTACAACTTAAATATAAATGAGTTTTTAGTAGCAAATAAGGATCTATCAGGAAAAGACTCATTATTATATGAAGGACAAGAAGTAACAATAAGTTTGATCAGACCAATAATTACAATAGTTAAAGAAACATTTGAAGTAGAAAATCAAGGTGTTCCATACACTACAAGAACAATTGATGATAATGATTTATATATTGGTGAAACACAAACAGTTCAAGAAGGTGTCGAAGGTTTAAGTAAAGTATCAAAAACAGTAAAAAGAGAAAATGGCGAACTTGCAGCAGCTTATATTGAAAGCTCAGAAGTTATAACAGAGCCAATCGAGAAAGTTGTTAAAAAGGGAACAAAACCAGTTGGATACTATACAGGACCAAACGTCATAGCAACAACAGAAAATTGGAGTTGGCCAACAAAAATACCATACATTTTAACATCGGAATTCCTAGAATTAAGAAGTTATGAAAGACACCCTGGAATAGACATTTCAGGAACTGGATATGGTTCTCCAATATATGCAGCAAATGATGGAACAGTAATGACTTCAAGATATAGTAATGGATATGGTTATTATATTGAAATCAATCATGGAAACGGATTTATAACATTATATGGACACTGCTCAAAACTATATGTAACAGCAGGAGAAACAGTATCAAAAGGACAGGTTATAGCAGCAATGGGGTCAACTGGATGGTCAACAGGAACACATCTTCACTTTGAAGTTACATATAATGGAAACTTAATTAATCCATTCTCGCTATACCAATAATGAAAGTAACAGTATTATCAAGTGGATCAAAGGGTAATTCAACATTAATAGAAACATCAAGACATAACATACTTATAGATGCTGGATTACCTTTATCCAATTTAGAAAAAAGACTAAACAAACCATTTCCAGAGATAGATATTTTAATCATAACCCATTCACATAATGACCATATAAAAGGTATAAAATCAGTAATAAAAAAATATAATCCTTTAATAATAACAAAAAGTAAAGAAGTATTAGAATTATTACTTGATAATAACAAAATTATAGAAAATATTAGTATTGATGATTTAAGTATTGAACTATTTCCTCTATCACACGATGTTGAATGTTATGGAGTTGAAATAAAAGAAAATAAAAAAGAATTAGTATATATAACAGATACTGGGTATATAAATAAAAAAATTCTTTCAATAATTAATGATAAAGATATGTATATAATCGAAAGTAATCATGATATAACAATGTTAAGAAATGGTCCATACTGTGAACATCTAAAGAAAAGAGTATGGTCAGACTCAGGGCATTTATCTAATGAACAAACAAGTAAATATCTTAGTGCAATAGTCGGCAAAAATACAAAATACATAGTTTTGGCGCATTTAAGCCATGAAAATAATACCGAAGAAAAAGCGTTACAAGAAACAAAAAAAGAAATTAAAGATAAAAAAATACTAGTAGCAAAACAAGAAGAAGCATTAGAAACAATCGAGGTATAAAATGATAAAAATTATATGTTTAGGAAAAATAAAAGAAGACTTCTTTAAAGATGCAGAAAAAGAATATTTAAAAAGATTACAAAAATATACAAAATTAGAAATAATAGAATTAGAAGACGAAAAAGACAAAGATATAAAAGTTTGCTTGTCAAAAGAAGAACAATTAATTAAAAAAAGTATTAAAGATAAAGATAATCTTGTACTTTTAGATATAAATGGTAAAGAATATACAAGTACAGAATTTTCAAACTTTATAAATAAAGAATTAACAGAAAACAGTAATATTACTTTTATAATTGGTTCATCAAATGGAGTAAGTGAAGAAATAAAAAGATTAGCTCAAAAGAAAGTATCATTTTCTAAACTGACTTTTCCACATCAAATGTTTAGAATAATTTTGTTAGAACAAATATATAGATCATTTAAAATAATAAATAATGAATCATATCATAAATAGGATAACATCCTATTTTTTTCATATAATTTATTGGTGATTAAATGGCTTTTTTAAATAAATTAGTATGGAGTGTTGCTATATCGCTAATATTTTTAAATAGCATATACTTTTCATTTAAGTTAAAATTCCCACAACTTAAGTTTAAAAAAATTAAAGAATCCCTAAAAAATAATGATAATGTAGATGGCATAAGTACTAAGGACTCTCTTTTTATTTCTCTAGGGTCAAAACTAGGAGCAGGATCCCTCGCGGGTATATCATTTGCTATTTTTTATGGAGGAATCGGAACAATTTTCTGGATTTGGATAACTACATTTTTTAGTTCAATAAATTGTTTTGTCGAGAACATTTTATCATGTTTATATAAAGAAAAGGACGGAAAATACTGTAAAGGTGGACCTTCATTTTATATAAAAAAAGGGTTGAATAATAAAAAGTTATCATATATTTACTCGATATTAGCAATATGTGCATATGTTTTTGGGTTCTTAACAATTCAAAACAATACAATAACAAAATTAGTAACAACATCATATAAAGTAAGTCCTATTACAGTATCATCAATAATAACAATTATATCTTTAGTACTGATTTTTAAAGGAATAAAATCAATTTCTAATGTCTGTAATAAAATCGTACCATTTATGACAATTGTTTATATAGCACTAGGAATAGTAATAATTTTATTTAATATAACAAAAGTTCCCACTATTATGATTAGTATAATTAAATCAGCATTCACAATTAAAAGTGCAACCGGAGGAATAATCTATACATTTTTAGTGGGAGTACAAAAAGCAATATTTGCACAAGAAGCAGGGGTTGGAACAAGCGCAATTGCAAGTGGTAGCAATAATAACAAAAATTACATGAAACAAGGATTCATGGGAATAATTGAAACATACTTCATAGGAATCATAATAACAACAGTGACTGCATTCTTAGTAATACTATCAAACTTTGAAAATTTAAACTTTAGTAATATTAATGGAATAGAAATAACCAAGTATTCATTTATATACCATTTCGGAAAATTAGGAAACATCTTTTTACTGGTTATATTAATTCTTTTTGCATTCTCAACAATTATTACATGTTATTACTATGGAGAAAGTAATTTAAAAAATGTAACTAGCAATAAAAAAGCAATATTTATATTAAAAATAATATCAGTTGTAACCATATTTATGGGTGGAGTAATTTCATCAACAACAGCATGGAACATTGGTGATATCTTAATAGGTATTCTTGCAATAATAAATATATATTCAATGTTTAAATTAAAAGGAGTAATATTTTCTAAAGTAAAAAAATGTGATAAAATAAATACATAAGTATAAGGAGAATTATTATGCCAGTATTAAGAACATATGATGTAACAGACATAGAAAAGATAGTAAAAATAAAAGAAGAAGCAAAAGAAAAATATATGGAAGAGCACCCAAATAGTTTGGGAAGCGAAATCAATGATGAAGAAGCCATAACATCAAAAATCATTATGGACATGGGATATACTCCGGAAATAATTGGGTTCCACTATATTGTTGAAAGTAATACAAGTAACAAAATAGTTGAACTAAATAAAAAACTAGCAGCAGAAAGAAATGTATCAGCAAATGAAAAACATCAATATTCAAAAGAATACAAAGATGATCTTGAAGCAAGACGAGAAATCACAAAAAAGTGTGATAGAATGCTTGCTAATTTTATAATAAAAGCAAATAACTTAGAAATTCCAGAGCAGGAAATAATAGATAGTGAAGGCGAAATAAGAAGAAGTACATCATATATCCTAAAAGAATTAATTGGAATGGACAATTTAAAAGAAAGTGTTGAAATGTTCAATGAAACAATAGAAAAAATGAAGGATAAAAATAGATTTCCAACACCAGAAGAATTTGTAAAAAGCCCTGATTTGGATATTTATAATGAATATGTTTTGCAACAACAACAAGCAAACAAAATGTAGTAGGTGATAACATGTTATTAAATAAAAAATGGGATGAAGAATTAAAAGATGAATTCACAAAAGAATACTTTTTAAAACTAAAGGAAGACATAAGAAATGAATATAGAATTAAAACCATATATCCAAAAGCAGATGAAGTATTTAAAGCATTTAGATTAACTGATTATGATAAAGTAAAAGTAGTAATACTAGGTCAAGACCCATATCATGGTGAAAACGAAGCAGAAGGATTATCATTTTCTGTAAAAGAAGGTGTGAAATTTCCTCCTTCCTTACTGAATATATTTAAAGAATTAAAAAGTGATTTAGGGTATGACATGCCAAAAAGTGGTTCCTTAGAAAAATGGGGAAGAGAAGGAGTGCTTTTATTAAATAGCATTTTAACAGTTCAAAAAGATACACCATTATCACATAAAGGAAAAGGATGGGAAACATTTACTGATGAAGTAATAAAAAAAATAAATAAAAAAGATACACCAGTAGTATTTATATTATGGGGATCATATGCAAGAAGTAAAAAAGAATTAATTACTAACCCTAATCATTACATAATTGAATCAGTTCACCCATCACCACTTTCAGCATCAAGAGGATTTTTTGGTTCAAAACCATTCTCAAAAACAAATAATTTTCTAATAAGTAAAAAAATTAGTCCAGTAGATTTTAAACTAGACTAATTTTTTAATATTTCAAAGTCATCTAACTTCCTGGATTTAAACATATTAACACTTTCTATTTTAAATAGTTTAAACAATAAGTTAAAAATCTTTTTATCATATAAATTTTTATAATCTAATACTTTTGAATTATAAAAGTTCTTTAAACCCTCAATATCTTCATCAATAGTATCAATATTTTTTATTAAATCATGAACTTCATCTGAGTTTTTCTTTTTACCTTGTCCATTTAAATAGTTACTAATATCTACTCGTATTTTAAATAGTGCATTATCCTTATCAAAAACAGACCATTCATCATCATATACAAAATCATTTTTTAACTTTTTACTATTTAATAACTCTATTGTTTGATCAATAAGTTCTTTCTTTTGATCAAGTAATGTTAATATATTATTAGAAGCAACAGATATTATACTTTTTACATTTTTAACATTTTTATAGAAAATATAAAAAGCTACTAATAAGATAATTATAATTATTAAGACTATTAAAAGCACAATCATTACTATCACCCATCTTATTAAAGATTATAGCACAAATCTTATTAGAAAAAAATACTAAATAACTTTGTAATTAATTTCTTCATCAAATACAATAAAGTCTAAGTATATAGAAGGTAATAAATACCACTTACCATTTTTAGGGTCACTTACTACAAAGTGATCTCTAGCAGCTTGCTCAACAACACCAGTAAATATACGATCATTCCATTCCTGAGAGCCAGGATAAGTCATATAAAAACTTGCAACTTTACCTTTATTAAGCCTTAATATATTTTCAATATAAGATTGTTCAAGCGGTAAATCATCACCATAGTTAGAATTTGTAATTGGTACTGTTCCACTTGTTATATTAGGCATACCATTCATTCCTTGGTTTCCCATATTAGGGGTATAATAACCATTATTATTCATAAAATCATCCTCTTTTCACAATAAATCATATGTATTTTAATATATGATATTCTAGTAAATTGAAGGAATTTATGAAATATGATAAAATAAATAGTACAAGAAAGGAAATGAAAAAAATGAATATAAAAGTAGGAATATCAAGATTACATGTTCATTTTACTGAGGATGATTTCAAACTTCTTTTTGGAGATCAAAAATTAACTAAAAAAAATGATTTAATTCAAAAAGGACAGTTTGCAGCAAATGAAACGGTAACAATAAAAGGACCAAAAGGTGAAATTAAAAATGTAAGAATAACAGGTCCTTTTAGAAACTATACTCAAGTAGAAATATCAAAAACAGATTCATATACATTAGGAGTAAATCCTCCAATTAGAACATCCGGAGATTTAGAAGATGTAGAAGAAATAACTATAATTAATAACGATAAAAGTATTAAAAGAAAAGCATGTATAATAGCAAATAGACATATTCATATCACCAAAGAAGAGCAAGAAAAATTAGGTTTACATGATAAAGTAAAAGTAAAAATTTTTGGTGATAAACCTGCTATATTAGATAATGTATATTTAAAGCTAGGCAAAGATAGTGTAACTGAATTACATCTAGATACTGATGATGCCAATGCGTGTTTATTAAAACAACAAGATGAAGTAGAAATAGTAAATGAATAATTTACTATTTTTTAATTTGGTTCAGTACCTCGTACATAATAAAGAATTCTTTTAGGTTCATCATTAGTTTTAGCTATTTCACCAGTTATAGGATTAACTAAGGACCCAACAACACCTTTAGGCATTTCATACCATGAACTTTTATTATTTTTAAAATAATCTTCCATTGCAGTAATCCATGCTATTTTATTAGAGTTAACTAAATTATTTGAAACCTTACTATTATCATCATATCCAGCCCAGGAGATTAAAACAACTTCAGGAGTATATCCAGCAATCCAAGCATCGTTATCAGTACTACCACTTTTAATAGCGTATTTATGAGTAATATAAGAAAGCATATTTATACACGTAGGATATGCATAATCAATCATTGATGTATCATAAGTAGTAGTAAGTAATTCCGAAATAATAAACGTTAAATTAGAATCTAAAATCTGCTCTTCCTTTTCATTGTAGTTATATAATACATTACCATCCGTATCCATAACTTTTCTTATCATATGTGAGTTAACTTTTTTACCACCATTAGCAAGTACTGAATAAGCTTGAGCCATCTCCATGATATTGACCTCATATGTACCTAGAGCAAGAGAAGGAGACGCAGATAAATTAGCGGTGATACCAACTTTTTTTAAAATATTTACCATTAATTCTTCTCCTAAAAATAAATTTGTTTTAACAGCAAAAATATTATCAGATGAGGCAATAGCGGAAGCAAGAGTTATATCTTTATTAGCATAAATATTTCCAGCATTTTGTGGAGAGTAGGTTTTACCATTTTCAAAATAAAAAGTTGTCTTTTCACTTTTAAACTTACTACTTGCAGTAAATCCATTATCTAAAGCGGCATAGTATAAAAAAGGTTTTAAAGAAGAACCAGGCTGCCTTAAAGATGAAATTGCACGATTAAACTGTGATTGTCTATAATTTACTCCTCCAATTAAAGCAATAACCTCGCCATTATTTGGATTAATCATTACTTTAGAAGTTTGAGCCTGTTCATCAACTGCATTAATCTTAGATGAATTCTCTAAAATCTTTTGGGCACTAACATCTAAAGAAGTAAAAATTTTTAAACCGCCTGACTCAAGATAACTTTTTGGGATAGAACTTATACTATAAAGTTCTTTCATTACAGCATCTTTATAATACATAATAGAAGAAAGTTCATAACTATCTTTTTTACCATACAAATTAATCTCTTCATTATAAGCTTTATCTGCTTGTTCCTTTGTAATATATCCATTTTTTACCATTCTATCTAAGACCACTTTTTGTCTTTCCTTTGAAAGTTCTAAATTGTTAATGGGAGAAAAATTAGCAGGACTATTAGGAATACCAACTAAAATAGCTATTTCTGCAAGAGATAAATCATTAAGTTCTTTATTAAAATAATACTTACTAGCATTTAAAATTCCATAAGTAGCATCACCATAATTTATAGTATTTAAATAACCTTCCAAAATTTCATCCTTACTATAACGAGCTTCTAACCTAAAAGTAATCCACATCTCTTTCCATTTTCTTTTCCACGATTTTTCAAAATCTAAAAATAAATTCTTAGCATATTGCTGAGTAATAGTAGAAGCACCTTGTACTATATCCCCAGTTTTTGCATTTACAAATAAAGCTTTGATAATTCTTAAATAGTCAAAACCATTATGTTTATAAAAATTTTTATCCTCAATAGATAGAGTAGCCTTAATAATCATTGGATTAATATCATTTATATTAACCCATTCATTAGCTTTAGCGCCTTCAATTAATAATTTATCATCTTTATCATAAAGATAAAAACTATTAGCGGATTTAATATCTATCTTTGGGGTACAATATGCATATATCATGCCAATTAGATTTATCAAAATAAAAATACCTAATAAAATGAAAAAAAATCTCATGAAGAATTTAAATATTTTCATTAAAATCACCTTTTCATAATTAGTATGAAAAAAGATAAAAAAAATATGTGCAAAAGAATAAGCTTATGATATACTTATACACTGAAAAGAGGTGTACTTATGAAAAAAATAAATATAACTCTAAAAATAAATGATTATGAATTAAAAACAGATGGATTTATAAATAATGAAATTATAAGTTTTAAAGATAAAGATGAAAAAAGTACTGAGATAATATTCGATCTAAATAGTAACACATTAATAAGAGATAATGATGAAATATTAATTAAAATATACTTTGATAAACCAAAAGAAAATATAGAATATTTACTAAAAAAAGAAAACTTGACATTTTATAATGAATTTAGTAATTTAAGATTGCTAAAAAAAGAAAGAAATATTATAATTAGTTATCGGATAGAAAAGGCAGATTTTAATATGATTCTTAATTATGAAGAGGTGAAACTATGAATATAAAGGATAATCTTAAAAAACTTATAGCAGAAAGCTTAGATAATGAGATTAGTGTTGAAGAAATAATTATAGAAGTACCAGCAGATAAAAACAATGGAGATTTTTCTTCAAATGTTGCTATGAAGTCATGTAAAAAATTAAATAAAAAACCTTTAGAAATAGCAGAAATAGTAAAAAATAATATAAAAGATGAATTAATAGAAAAAATAGAAATAGCAGGACCTGGATTTATTAACTTTTTTGTTAATAAAAATTATTTGCTTGAAAACATTAAAAAAGTTTTAGGTGAAAAAGAAAATTATGGAAAAAGCAATATTGGAGGGTCAAAAACAGTAGACCTTGAATTTGTTAGTGTAAATCCAACTGGAGTAATGCATCTTGGTCATACAAGAGGAGCATGCTTTGGGGATTCTTTAGGTAATATTTTATCATTTGCAGGATATGATGTAACTAAAGAATATTATATTAATGATGCAGGAAATCAAATGATCAACATGGCAAAATCAATAAAAGAAAGATATAAAGAAATATGTGGTTTACCTTCACAAATGGAAGAAAACTTCTATTATGGTAATGAAATTATTGAAATAGCAAAAAAAATGTATGAAGATAAACAAGAAGGATATTTAGATGCAGATTTAGAAGTATTTAAAAAAATTGGATTAAATACATTCCTAAACAAAATAAAAGAAGACTTATTAACAATTGGTGTTAAATTCGATGTATGGAGTAGCGAACAAGCACTAAGAGATAATGGTAAAGTAGAAAGAGCTCTAAAAAAATTAAAAGATTTAGGATATACATATGAAAAAGAGGGAGCAATATGGTTAAAAACATCAGATTTTGGAGATGAAAAAGATCGTGTTTTAATAAAAACTGATAACTCTTATACATATTTAGTTCCAGATATTGCATACCACTTAGATAAAATAGAAAGAGGTTATGACTACTTGATAGATGTTTTAGGAGCAGATCATCATGGATACATACCAAGACTTAAAGCTGCTGTAACAATGTTGGGTCAAGATGCTAATAAACTAAGTGTGTCAATTGTTCAAATGGTAAGAGCGATAAAAGATAAAAAAGAGTATAAGATATCAAAAAGAACAGGAAAGTCAATAACAATGATTGATATGGCAAACGAAGTTGGTATTGATGCCTTAAGATACTTCTTTGTATCAAAAAGCTTAGATACTCAAATGGATTTTGATGTTGATTTAGCAACAACAAAATCAACTGAAAACCCAGTTTATTATATTCAATATGCACATGCTAGAATTTGCTCAATACTAAATAATTATAAAGCAGAAGAATTAACACCTGGCTATAAATTTGAAACCATAAATGATGAGTCAGCATATAATGTTTTAGCAAAGATATATGAATTTAAAGAAACAGTAGAAAAAAGTGCTACAAAAAAAGAAGTTCACTTAATAACTAACTATGCATATGAACTAGCAAACCTATTCCATTCATATTATGCAAGTGAAAAAATAATAACAGATGATAAAAAGAAAACAAAAGAAAGAATATATTTAATAAATGCAGTTAAAATAACTATTGCTAATGCTTTAAAATTAATTGGGGTAACAAGCCCAGAAAAAATGTAGGAGGATTTTTATGAGCATAAAAAAAATAACTAAAGAAGAATTAGAAACAATGTCTTATAATGACATAGCATATATGTTATTGAAGGAAGAGAAAAAGCAAACAACAGCTGATTTATTCCAAAAAATAGTAGATTTATTAGGTCTACCAAAAAAAACATTTGAAAATAAAATAGGTGATTTTTATACATCACTAACAACTGATCAAAGATTCATAATGTTAGAAGATGGAAACTGGGACTTAAGAGTAAATCATAAAGTTGCAGATCTTATAAATACAGATGATTTAGAAGATTATGATGAAGTAGAATCTGACTATGATGATGAACCAGAAACAGATGAAGAAGAAGAAAACTATGATGATACAGATGAAGAAGATACATCAGATGAATATAAAAATTTAGTTATAATTGATGAAGAAGAATTAGGGCAAGAAGAATAATTAAAAAAGGTGATAATAATGATAGATAGACTAGAAAGCATCTTAAAAAAATACGAAGAATTAAGTGAAGAACTAGTAAAAGAAGAAACTCTTAGTAACATTAGTTTATTAACTAAACTTTCAAAAGAACAAAGTGATTTAGAGGAAACAGTTACAACATATAAAGAGTATAAAAATGTGCTTCAAGGAATAACTGAAACTAAGGAATTACTTCATGACCCTGAAATGAAAGAAATGGCTAAAGAAGAGTTAGAGAATTTAGAAAGCAAAAAAGAAGAGTTAGAGAAAAAATTAGAAATAATGCTTCTTCCAAAAGATGAAAATGATGGTAAAAACGTTATTATGGAAATACGTGGTGCAGCAGGTGGAGATGAAGCCAATATATTTGCTGGAGATCTATTTAGAATGTATTCACGCTTTGCAGAAAAAGAAGGCTGGAAAATAGAAGTAATCAATGCTGAAGAAGGAGTAAGTGGTGGTTTCTCACAAATTGAATGTATAATTAAAGGAAAAGATGTATATTCAAAACTAAAATATGAAAGTGGAGCACACCGTGTTCAAAGAATTCCAGAAACAGAATCAAATGGAAGAATACATACATCAACAGCAACAGTAATAGTAATGCCAGAAACAACAGATGTTGAAATAAATATCAATCCTGCCGATATAAGAGTAGATGTATATCGTTCAGGTGGAGCTGGAGGACAAGGAGTTAATACAGCAGACTCTGCAGTACGTATGACACATTTAAAAACTGGAATAGTAGTTACTTGTCAAAATGAAAGAAGTCAACAACAAAACAGAGAAAAAGCTTTAGAAATCCTTAAATCAAAAATCTATGAAGAAGAAAAAAGAAAACATGAAGAAGAATTAGGAAACGATAGAAAGAGTAAAATTGGTACCGGTGATAGATCCGAAAAAATAAGAACATATAATTATCCACAAAATAGGGTTACAGATCACCGTATTGGATTATCTTTAAATAAATTAGATAGAATCATGGATGGAGATATCATAGATATAATTCAAGCTTTAATAAATGAAGATCAAAGAAGAAAGTTAGAAGCAGCAGATGAAAATTAATGATATTTTAAAAAACGAAAAAGAATTAAGACCAATAAAAGTCTTAATTCTTTCTAGTATATTAGGAATTTCCAAAAGTGACATAATTTTAAATAGTGAAAGAAAACTAAATACAAAAGAATATAAAAAATATATTAAAGCATTGAAAAAATATAAAAAAGGATATCCAGTTCAATATATTTTAAAAGAAACATACTTTTATGGTAACAAATACTACGTTGATAAAAATGTATTAATACCAAGGCCAGAAACAGAGATTTTAGTAGAAAAAACAGTAGAATTAATAAAAAAAAATCTTGGTAAAAAAATTAATATAATTGACATAGGAACAGGTTCTGGGGCAATTGCAATAACATTAAAAAAGTTATTACCAGATGCAATAGTAACAGCAACTGATATATCAAAAAAAGCACTAAAAATAGCAAAGTATAACGCAAAAATAAATGAAGTAGATATAAATTTTAAAAAAAGTGATATTTTAAAAAATATAAATAACAAGTATGATGTTATTATAAGCAATCCTCCATACATATCATATGATGAAAAAATAGAAGATATAGTACAAAATAATGAACCAAAAAAAGCATTGTATGCACCTCTTGATGGAATATATTTTTATAAAGAAATACTAAAACAATCAGAATCTAAGCTAAATAAAAAGAATATTATAGCGTTTGAAATAGGAAGTAACCAAGAAGATAAAGTTAAAAAACTAGTGACAAATAACTATAAATATGATATAATAAGCGCCAAAAAGGACTTAAATGGTTTAGACAGATACATCTTTATATTAAATAAGAGGTGATAATATGGAAAAAAATGAAAAAATAATTTTTATAAATGAATATGCAAAAAAAGCAATAAAAAGAAAAATTATATTTCAAAGTCCAGATCGTAAATATAGCAAATATGAATCTGCATATTTAGTATATATTTCATATGTTTTAACACATTTAGACAATATAGCATTAGCACAAATACCAATCGAACTTATAACAGCAAGAAAAATGTTCGATAAATTAACAATTCCGTTTTTAAAATCAACAATCAATAAAGACAATCTTAGTAAAGATATATTTGAAACATGTTTTATGTTATATGACAAATTAGAAAATGAAAAAGCAGGATTAAAAGCAATTGATAGAAAACTAGGTCATATAGTGGTACCAACATTAGAAGAAATGGGTACACTAGAAAGAATGTCAGTAAGATATAGAGTTTTAAAAAATAATGAATAAAAAAAATATAAATCACCCACTACATAAGTGAAAGGTGATTTTTTAATGAAGAAAATTTTAATACCAATAGCAATAATAATGAGCATATTAGTAATAAATGTAAAAGAAAGGGAAGAAACATATATACTTCCAAAAGATACAATAAGATTAAGAATAATTGCTAGTAGTAATACTCCTTATGATCAGTTTATTAAAATAAAAGTAAAAGAAAATATGGAAAAAGTACTAGAAAACACCATATCAGAAGAATATGATATTGAAACATTTAGAAAAACAATAAATGAAAATTTAGATAAATTTGAAAATGAAGTACAAGAAACTATAGACAACTATAACTACAAAAAACCATTTAACATTAAGTATGGATATAATTATTTTCCAGAAAAAGAATATAAAGGAGTAAAATATGAAGAAGGTATGTATGAATCATTAGTGGTTTCTTTAGGAGAAGCAAAGGGCGACAATTGGTGGTGTGTATTATTTCCACCACTTTGCATGTTAGAAGTAGAAGAAAGTGAAAAAGATGATATAGAATATAGGTTCCTAGTTAAAGATATAGTAGATAAATACATAAAATAAACTAGATAAAATAAACAAGTTGTGTTATCATATACTTATCTATTAGGAAAGAGGTTTTAAACAATGAAAATATTATGTGTAAACGCTGGTAGTTCATCATTGAAATTTCAGACATATGAAATGCCAGAAGAGAAAGTTTTAATAAGCGGATATATTGAAAAAATAGGAATGGAAGATTGTTTTTATACTATCAAAATAAATGGTGAAAAACAAAAAAAATCAAGATTCTTAAAAAATCATATGGAAGCTGTAGAAGTGTTGATTGAAGAACTATTAAATAACAATATAGTTAAATCACTTGATGAAATAAAAGGAATTGGTCATCGTGTATTGCATGGTGGAGAAAAGTATGCAGATTCTGTTATCATTACAGATGAAGTAGTAAAAGATATTGAAGAGCTAACAAAATTAGGCCCACTTCATCATCCAGGGAATTTAGCAGGTATAAATGCTATGCAAAGAGAACTTCCAAATGTTACTAATGTTGCAGTATTTGATACTTCATTTCATCAGACTATGCCAAAAGAAAACTATTTATATCCAGTACCACTATCATGGTATAAAGAATATGGTGTAAGAAAATATGGTTTTCACGGTACAAGTCATAAATATATAACAGAAACAGTAAAGAAAAACCTTGGAAGAGATGATATCAATATTATAATTTGCCACATCGGAAGTGGTGCATCAATTGCAGCTATAAAAAATGGTAAATGTTATGATACAACAATGGGATTAACACCACTAGATGGACTTATGATGGGAACAAGAAGTGGTAGTATTGACCCCTCAATAATTGAATATGTTTGTAAAGAATCTGGAATGACTGTTGAAGAAGTAACAAAAATATTAAATAAACAAAGTGGATTCTTAGGATTAGTAAATCATGCTGATTGTAGAGATGTAGAAGAATTAATTGATAAAGGCGATGAATTTGCAAAGGTAGTTTTAAATATGTACTGCAATAGAATAGCAGATTATATTGGTAAATATTACCTTGAATTAGAAGGAAAAGTAGATACAATTGTATTTACAGCGGGAGTTGGAGAAAATGGTCCAATTGAAAGAGAAATGGTTGCCAAAAGATTAAGACCGCTTGGTGTAATTCTAGACGAAGAAAAGAATAATCATATTGCAAGCTACAAAGAAAAACAACAAGGAGAAATAACTAGTGAAAATTCTAAAATAAAAATCGAAGTAATTCCAACTAATGAAGAAATAATGATAGTAAGAGATACATACGATTTTGTTAAATAATAGAATGGATGATAAGATGTATAAACAAATATATAACACAATTAAAAAATATAACAATATTGTAATAGCAAGACACATTAATGTAGACCCTGATGCAATGGCAAGTCAAATAGCATTAAGAGACTCTATAAGATTAACATTTAGTGATAAAAATGTTTTTGCAATAGGTGCGGGAACAACTAGATTTAATCATATTGGTAAGTTAGATAGTAAGGATCATATAAAAGATTTAGATAATATTTTATTTATTGTTGTAGATACACCAGATAAAAAAAGAATTGACGATTGCTTAGAAAAATATGATTACAGTATTAAAATAGATCATCATCCACATGTAGAAACATTCTGTGATATAGAATTAATAGATGATAAAAAATCAAGTGCATCAGAAATGATTTTAGATTTGATAAGAAATACAAAACTTCAAATGAATGAAAAAATAGCAAAAAACCTATTCTGTGGAATAGTAGCAGACACTAATAGATTCCTATTCAATAATTCAACATCAGATACATTTATAAGCGTTGGAGAAATGTTAAAAGAGTATCCATTTGATATAACTGAATGTTATTCAAATCTTTATAAAAGACAATTTTCTGAAATAGAGTTGCTTGGTTACATTGCAACAAATATGAAAATCACTGAAAATGGTGTTGGATATATAAAAATAGCTAATGAAACATTACAAAAATACAAACTTGATTCAGCATCAGCAGGAAGTCTTATAAATGAGTTCAATAATGTAAATGAATTATTGGTATGGACAATAGCAATTGAAGATGTAAAAACAAGCCTTATTAAAGTTTCAATAAGATCAAGAGGCCCAGTAATTAACAATATTGCTGAAAAATATAATGGTGGTGGTCACAAATTAGCAAGTGGAGCAAGAATTCCATCATTTGAAGAATATGATTTATTAATAAAAGATTTAGATAAAGTATGTTCATCATATATAGAAAGAAGTGATGAGGATGAAAATAATTAGTGCAGAATTAGAAATAAGTGCAGTAAGACAAAGTCAATATCCAGAATCAAACTTAGTAGAGTTCCTATTATTAGGGAGAAGCAATGTAGGTAAAAGCAGTTTTATAAACACAATAACTGGTAATAAAAAATTATCCAGAACATCAGCTACTCCAGGTAAAACAAGAAACTTAAATTTTTACCTTATGAATAACAGTTTTTACTTTGTAGATGTTCCAGGTTATGGATATGCTCAAGTAGGAAAAGAAGAACAAAAGAAATTTGGACTTATGATCGAAGAATATCTACAAAAAAGAGAAAATCTAAAAAGAGTATATCTACTTGTTGATTTAAGACACAAGCCATCTGAAGATGATATCTTAATGTATAAATTCCTAAAATATTATCATGTTCCAGTTACAATAGTAGCAACAAAAGCAGATAAAATAGTAAAATCAAAAAGGGAAAAAGCAAAAGATATAGTATTACAAGCATTACAACTTGAAATTGGTGATAATTTCTACATATTCTCAAGTGAGACAAGAGAAGGAAAAGAAGCAATATTAAAAGAAATAGAAAGTCTAGTTGAAGAAACAAACTAAGACTTTTTTTACACTTTTAAGTCATTTATTTTTAAAAAAGCCTTGCTAATATATATATATATAATTGAGATATAATAGAAAGGAGAAAAGAATGAAAGACAAAGGATTTAAAATAGGAGTACTAGTTGCATTAATAGCAATGATAGTAGTTGTAGGAATAGGATATGCAGCATTTACAACAACATTAAATATTAATGGTAGTGCAAAGGTTGAAGCATCATCTTGGAACGTACATTTTGCAAGTTTAGGTAATGGTATTACTACTACAAATACACAAGATGGAATAGCATCAACAGCAACAGTTGTAACAGAACCAACATTAACAGATACAACAATTAATGATTGGAGTGTTACATTAAAAACTCCAGGAGATTCTGTATCTTATGAGTTTAATGTAGTAAATGATGGATCATTTGATGCAACATTGTCTTCACCTACAGGAGCAACTATATCACCAACACCAACATGTACTTCTGAAGCTTTAGATGGAGCAACTGATATTGCAGTAGTAAACGCTGCTATAAAAGATGCCAAAAATGTTTGCAATCACCTACAATATAAAATTGAATATTACGATACCGATCTCAATAGGTATACATCAATAGTAAATGCATCAGGATTTCACTTTGGCACTGATATAGCAAGTGGTGAAACAATGAAGATGAAGCTTACACTAACTTATAAAGATGACGTGACAGATGAAGAGTTATCTAAAAGCAATGTAACAATTTCAAATCTTGGATTCTCACTTGTTTATAAGCAAGGAGTAAGTCCATAAAAAGTTTTAATTATATTTGAGCTTTAAGGTATAGCAATTAAAAGTCTTAGTTGAAGAAACCAACTAAGACTTTTTTTCATATCATATATCAGGTGTTTAAATTGAAAATAAAAGTTGATAATGATAAATATATAATATATTTAAGAAATCCAAATATAAGATTTGACATAGAAGATGAAGAAGATATCAAAGATAAAATAAAAGATATAGTATTAAATATAAAAAATAAAAGGAATATAAGTATATGTGGATTTTACAAAGTAAAAGTATACCAAAATAATAAATATGGTATGATACTTGAAATGGAAAAAGAAGATGATATTGAATTTTTAAGAGATTTTTGTGACTTAAAAGTAGTATTTTTTAACAATAGTAAAATGCTCTTAAAATTTGGTGACTATTTTTTAATTGAGAAGAATAATATTTATTATTATGATAATAATTTTTATATAGATATTGATGATTTAACTGATAAAGAAGTAACAATACTAAGTGAATTTTCAGAGGTAATATATGGTGAAAAAAGATTAAAACTTGGCAACTTACTGCAAAAAATAAAAGATTAATCATCATTAATTTACTTATTTTAATTAAATGTGTATAATTAAATTGGTGGTGATAAATATGCTTTTACCTGCAGATAGTTATATTGTTGTAAATAAAACTATAATAACTGAAATTGATAAAAAAATCTTAATTGATTTATATCAACCAATCATAGGTAATAAATCTATTTCATTGTATTTTACTTTGCTAAATGATTTAGAAAAAAACAGTATTATGACAGATTTACTTACTCATCACCATTTACAAACTGTTATGCAAATTTCATTAGAAGAAGTAGTATCAGCAAGGGAAAAACTAGAAGCTGTAGGACTTTTAAAAACATATTTAAAACATGATAGTATAAATAATTACATATATATGTTATACTCACCACTGCCAGCACAAGAGTTTTTAAATCACCCGATCTTAAATGTGGTTTTATATAACAATATAGGAAAAAAAGAATATGAAAAAATATTAAATACTTACAAAATACCTAGAATTAACACTAAAGATTATGAAGATATAACTGCCTCTTTTGAAGATGTTTTTGCATCAGTTGCAGGATCATCTTTCTATAAGAATGATGACATAATCTCCAAAGAAAATGGAACTCTTAATATAAAGACAAGTATTGATTTTGAACTTCTTGAAGCAGGATTAAAAAATATAATTAATGAAAGAAGTTTAACAAAAGAATTAAAAACATTAATAAATAATTTAAGTATTATATACAATCTTGATGTTTTAACACTTCAAAATTTAATAGTAACCTGTGTTAAAGAAAATGGATCAATAGATAAAGACGAATTAAGAAAGAAAGCTAAAAACTATTATAAATTTGAAAATAGTAGTAATCTACCAACATTAATTTATAGAAAGCAACCTGAATACTTAAAAACACCACTTGGTGATTTATCAGGTAAAGCTGAAATGATATATATATTTGAAAATACAACACCTTATAACTTTATTAAAAGTAAATACAATGGTGGTAAAGTAATAGATAGGGACTTAAATCTTATTGAATCACTTTTAATAGATTTAAAATTATCACCAGGAGTGGTAAATGTTTTACTCGACTACACATTAAAAGTAAATAATCAAAAAATAAATAAAAACTATGTAGAAACAATAGCAAGTAATTGGAAAAGATTGGGAATTGAAACAGTACCACAAGCAATGCAAGCATGTATAAAAGAGTATAAAAAATCCAAGAAAAATGATAATCAAAAAGAAAAACAACAAAAAGATATAATACCTGAATGGTTTAATAATCCAAAAGATAAAAAAGAAATATCGGAAGAAAAAGCAAAAGAATTACAAGATATTCTAAGTAGGTACTCATAATATGGAAACAAAAAAGTTTAAAGAAATAGATGAAGGATTCATCTGCGAAAACTGTAATAAAAAAGTATCCCCATTAGGATATACATCAAGAGATCATTGTCCATATTGTTTATATTCAAAGCATGTTGATATAAATCCAGGAGATAGATCGTCAAACTGCAAAGGATTATTAAAGCCAGTAGGTATCGAAAAATTCAAAGATACTTATAAGATAATATATAAATGTGAAAAATGTAACATGATACATA
Source organism: uncultured Bacilli bacterium (assembly GCA_934102355.1). Lineage (GTDB taxonomy): Bacteria > Bacillota_I > Bacilli_A > RF39 > UBA660 > CAKORS01. The sequence goes on along the minus strand of CAKOSO010000002.1, from coordinate 5,518 downwards.
AAAATATAAAAGCATCAGACGATGACATGAACTTAATAATTGAATTAAGTGTTATAAAATAAAAAAAGAATGATTTTTTCATTCTTTTTTAGTTATAATTTAACTTTTTATTTCTTACAAATGCATTAATTTCTTGATCTACATCGTTTTCATTGAATGACTTGCTTATGCCATAATAATTTTTTAAAGTTTGAGTCATGGCAACATAAGAATCAATTGCTCTGTCATCGTTTCCATTAATAATATCGCTAACAGCAGGAATAATATAATTAGTAAGCATTGATACAGCAACTAGTCTTTTATTTGGGTCAATATGCATAGATTTTACTATTTCAGGTCCTACAACATCATATTCTCTAAGCATTGTATAACAATCAACATCATGTTTCATTTTATTGTCTCTAAAGTTTCTTAACTTATTTAGTATAAAACAATCATCACTATAACCTATTAAATTACAGACAGCAGTAGTTATATAACAATTGCCACTACTTTGTGTTTCTCTTTTTTGGAAATCGCTATTACATGCAAGTCTTGAAGTTGAATAGTATTTGTGATCAATTGAACAATAGTAATCACCATATTTAGAATCATTCATATCTAAAAACTTACATTCGCCACAACTATTGCTTGAAAAAAATACTCCCATATTGGCCCTCCTTTTTCGGCACATGATATATTACCATAATAATTAAAAAAAGTCAATTTACTCCTATATAATTAAATGTTATAATTTAGATGGTGATGATATGGAAAAAACAATAGAAACAGTAATTAATTATTTACTAAAATTTGGCAAAGACTTACTAATAGCAATTATTATTTTGGTAGTAGGATTTAAACTAATAAAACTCATAATTAAAATTCTTAACAAGTCCAAAGGATTTAATAAGCTTGAAAGAAGCGTTCAAACATTTTTAAAAAGTTTTATTTCAATAGCATTAAAAATTATTCTATTTATAATAGCAGCAGGAGTAATTGGAATACCAATGACTTCACTAATAACAATTTTAGGATCTGCTGGAATAGCAATTGGCCTAGCGTTACAAGGTGGTTTATCAAACATAGCAGGTGGATTAATGATTTTGATATTCAAACCTTACAAAGTTGGAGATTATATTTCATATGAAGGAACTGAAGGTACAGTACTAGATATAAGTATGTTTTACACAAAATTAACAACTGTTGATAATAAAATCGTAACAATTCCAAATAGTAATATTTCTTCATCAGTAGTAATAGATTACACTGCTAATAAAAAAAGAAGAATAGATTTAGATTTTTCAGTTGACTATAAAAGTGATATTGAAAAAGTTAAAAAAGTACTAAAAGATGTGATATCAGAACAAGAATTGGTACTAAAAGATGAAGATATAATTATATGGATGACTAAACACGATGACAGTGCCATAATATTCTCAACATATTCATGGGTAAAAACAAGTGATTATTTGAAATGTAAAGCAGTAATATTAGAAGATGTAAAAAAAGCATTTGATAAAAACAATATATCAATACCTTATCCACAAGTTGATGTTCATTTAGACAAAATCACAAATAAATGATATAATATGCGAATAAAAGAGGTGGATTATGGATTTAGAAAATAAAGTTATTTTGGTAACGGGTTCATCAAGAGGGCTTGGAAATAAAATAGCACATAAGCTTGCTGAAAATAAAGCAACAGTAATTATAAACTATAACAAGAGCAAAAGAGAAGCACTAGAGCTTCAAAAAGACATAAAAAATGAGTTCAATATAGAACCTATGATAATAAAATGCGACATATCAAAAGAATCTGAAGTTATAAAAATGGTAGAAAAAATAATTAATAGATATGGAAAAATTGATGTCTTAATAAACAATGCTGGCATCTCCATAGATGATGCTTTATTAACAAAAGATGTTAATAACTTCAAAAAAGTTTTAGATGTTAATTTAATAGGTACATTTTTAACTTGTAAACACGTATCAAAATATATGCTAAAGAATAAACAAGGTAAAATTATAAATATTGCATCAACCAATGGAATAGATACATTCTATCCAGAGAGCGCTGATTATGATGCATCAAAAGCAGGAGTAATTTCATTAACACATAATTTTGCAAAAGAATTAGCACCAGTAATAACTGTAAATGCAGTAGCACCTGGATGGATAAATACTGACATGACTAAAGAATTAGATAAAAAATATAGAAAAGAAGAAGAAAATAAAATTCTATTACAAAGATTTGGAGAAACAAATGAAATAGCAAATCTAGTACTATTTTTATCAAGTAATCTTTCTAGTTATATAAATGATACAATAATCAGAATAGATGGAGGTAAAAGATGAATATAGAAAACATTGTTATAGAAGAGGAACAAAAATTAAGTCATGAATATAAAAAAATCGATGATATTTCATTCTTTAATACCAAAAAAGTATTAGATGCATTTAGAGAAAATGAAATATCAACAAATATGTTTGACTCAACAACTGGCTATGGGTACAATGATTTAGGTAGAGATACAATAGAAAAAGTATACAAAGATATATTTAAGGCAGAAGATGCATTAGTAAGACGTGAATTTATATCTGGAACACATGCATTAACTGTTTGTCTATTTGCATTATTAAGGCCTAATGATACATTACTTTCAATAACTGGAAAACCATATGACACGTTAGATGAAGTAATAGGAATAAGAGATAATAAAAGCTCTTTAAAAAGTTATAATATAAACTATGAACAAATTGATTTAATAAATAATGAATTTGATATTGAAAAAATTAAAAATACCTTAATTTCTAAAAAAATAAAAGTAATTGAGATTCAAAGATCAAAAGGATATTCAACAAGAAAAAGTATAACAATTAAAAAATTAGAAGAAGTAATAAAAGAAATAAGAAAAGTAGATAAAGAAGTTATTATAATGATTGATAACTGTTACTGTGAATTTGTATCATATAAAGAACCAATTGAAATAGGAGCAGATATTTGTGTTGGATCACTAATAAAAAACTTAGGTGGAGGTATTGCATCAAATGGTGCATATATTGTAGGTAAAAAAGACTTAGTAGAATTATGTGCAGAAAGACTTACAGCTCCAGGAGAGGGAAAAGAAATAGGTCCATCTCTAAATTCAAATAAAAGCTTTTTACAGGGATTATTTATGGCATCACAAACAGTTGCTAATGCCTTAAAAGTAGCAATACTAACTAGCAAAGTAATGGAAAGATTAGGATATGAAGTGGAACCAAAATATAATGAAGAAAGGGCAGATATCGTGCAAAACATCATCTTTCATGACAAAGAAAAGTTGATAAAATATTGTCAGGGAATTCAATATTCATCTCCAATTGACTCAAATGTAACACCTATCCCATGGGCAATGCCGGGTTATGATGATGAAGTAATAATGGCATCTGGATCATTTACACAAGGATCATCTATAGAACTATCATGTGATGGACCTGTAAGAGAACCTTTTATAGCATATCAACAAGGTTCATTAACTTATGATCATGGAAAAATAGCTTTAATCAATGCAATAAAATTTTTAGAAAAATAAGTTGAAAACAGTTTTTAATTACCATATAATTTAAATAGGAGGATTAATATGAAATGTAATAAATGCGGTCTTGAAAACCAAGAAGGAAAATTTTGTACAAATTGTGGAAACAAATTAGAAGAAACAACAACTGAAGTATCAGAAGAAGTAAATGTTGAAAAAACAAATAATAATACCAATAAGGGATTAGCAACAGCATCATTAGTAATTGGAATAATATCATTAGTATTTTCAATTTTTATAAATATTTTAATAATACCACTTGCTCTAACTGGCTTAATACTAGGTATAGTTGGATTAGCAAAAAAACAGAAAGCTACAGTAGGAGTTGTACTTAGTAGTATAAGTATATTCTTATCACTATTAATATTCTTCTTATTCTTAGGGCTATTCCAATACATGATAGATAAAAATATAGATAGGATAGATACAGATAGAGTTGAAGATTATATAAATAATATTTATGATGATGTTGAATATAAGATTAACAACGTTGAAGATGATGCCCAAAAAAGAATTGATGATGCAAAAAAAGAAATAGAAATAATTGAAGAAGATGCAAAAGAAGAAGTAGACAACTTATATAACGATATTAAAAACGAATCTAATCAATAAAACACTAAGAGCTTCGGCTCTTTTTATGTTACAATAAAAGAGGTGATTTTATGAAAAAAGAACTATTATCTCCTGCTGGAAATATTGAGTCATTATATCAAGCAGTACATAATGGGGCAGATGCTATCTATATTTCAGGAAAAAATTATGGAGCAAGAAAATTTGCAGATAATTTTACTATAGAAGAAATGGAACATGCAACAAAGTATTGTCATCTTTATGGGGTAAAAGTATACGTTACAGCAAATACACTTATCTATGAAAGTGAAATAGAAGAATTTATAAACTATATAAAAGAGTTAGTAAGAATAAACGTGGATGCAATTATTATGCAAGATATAGGAATGATTACTTTAGTAAAACAAAAATTTCCAAATCTTGAAATACACGCATCAACACAATGTCACAACCATAATGAACAAACAGTAAAATTCTTTGAAAAACAAGGTGTATCAAGAGTAGTACTAGCAAGAGAGTTGTCATTAGATGAAATAAAAAATATTAAAACTCCATTAGAAAAAGAAGTATTTATTCATGGAGCACTATGTATTTCATATTCTGGATTGTGTCTTTTCTCAAGCGTCCTTCTAAATAGAAGTGGTAACCGTGGAGAATGTGCTGGATTTTGTAGATTACCATATGAACTATATGAAAAAGATAAAAAGATAGAAACAAAAGGAAGATACCTATTAAGTCCAAAAGATCTGTGTAGTGTTGAATATCTAAAAGAAATTCTAAATAGTGATATAAAATCTCTAAAAATAGAAGGAAGAATGAAAAGTCCAGAATATGTTGGGTTCGTAACAAAAGTTTATAGAACCCTTATAGATAAATATTATAATAATGAAGAAATGACTATAACTGAAGAAGAATTTAACAATTTAAAAAAGTTATATTCAAGAAATTTTACAAAAGGATTTTTAAATAATACTTCATATAGAGACATAATAAATATAGAAAGTCCAAATCATCAAGGAGTTTATCTAGGAGAAGTTATAAAAACAACTAAAAATAAAATCACAATAAAATTAAAAGAAGAATTAAATCAAGGTGATGGAATAAGATTTTCAAATAATGAAGGAATGATAGCAAATTATATATACAATCAAAAAGGATTATTAATAAACTCTGGGAAACCAAATGAAATAATTGAACTAGATAATAAAGTTAACTTATATAACATAGGAAAAGTAATTAAAACACAAGATATAAAATTAATAAATAAATTAAAAAATTATAATGAAAAAAAATTAAAAGTTAACTTCCTTGTAGAAGCAAAACTAAATCAAAACTTAAAAATAACAATAAAATACAATGATATATCTATAACTGAAGAAGAAAATGTT
>CAKOSO010000001.1 GCA_934102355.1 uncultured Bacilli bacterium | reverse complement strand
TGTTGATAGTTTAAATTTTGGTGATAAGGTTTATTATATTAATAAAAATAAAAGTGTATTTGCATGTGTGGTTGGAGATGTATTAAATGGTATTAATATAATTGGTGCACATATTGATTCTCCAAGACTTGATTTAAAACCGAATCCTATATATGAAGATTCTGAACAATGTTTATTTAAGACTCATTATTATGGGGGTATTAAAAAGTATCAATGGCCTTGTATACCTCTTTGTATGAAGGGTGTTGTTGTTAAGAAAAATGGTAATGTTATAGATATTAACATTGGTGAAGATGCTTCTGACCCAATATTTACTATTACTGATCTATTACCTCATTTATCTTCTAAACAAAATGATAAGAAGCTTGGTGATGCAATTGAAGGTGAAAGTTTAAATGTTTTAATTGGTAATATCCCTTTATCTAGTGATAAATCTGTTAAAGATAATATTCTTACTATATTGGAGGAAAAGTATAATATTTCTCTTGATGATTTTTTAAGTGCAGAAATAGAATTTGTTCCAGCTTTTATTGCTAAAAGTTTAGGGTTTGACTATAGTATGGTTGCTGGTTATGGACAAGATGATAAGGCTTGTTGTTATCCAACATTAAGAGCTATTACATCTTGTGATTCTAAAAATGCATGTGTTGCTATTTTTGCTGATAAAGAGGAAATTGGAAGTGTAGGTAATACTAGTATGTCTTCTTTAGCTTTTGATAATTTTATAGGTATGATTGTTACTAAGTTAGGTTATTCATATGATAAGTGCCCTGATATTTTAATTAAATCTAAAATGTTATCTGCTGATGTAGATGGTGCAATCGATTCTAATTATAAAGACGCTGTTGATTCATATAATGCTTCTTTTATAGGACATGGAGTATGTATAAATAAATACACTGGTTCAAGAGGTAAGAGTGGTGCAAGTGATGCTAATGCTGAGTATGTTGCTAAGATAAGAAATATATTTGAATCTAATGATATTTCTTATCAAGTTTCTGAGCTTGGTAAGATTGATTTAGGTGGTGGTGGTACTATTGCATATATTCTTGCTAATAAAGGAATAGATGTTATTGATTGTGGCATTCCTGTTTTATCTATGCATTCACCATATGAAGTTACAAGTAAATATGATATTTATATGGCTTATAAAGCATATAAGGCTTTTTATAATAATTAGTGCTTTGGCACTTTTTTCTATTAAAATAATAAAAAATATTATATACTATTAGTAGGTGATTGAAATGACTGATTATGAAATATATAAGAGTATAAAAATGAAACCAATTAGTGATATATGTGATATGTTATCAATTGATTCAGAGAATTATGATTGCTATGGAAAGTATCAAGCAAAAATTGATATTCCTTATAAAGATAATAACAGTAAACTTATATTAGTAACTTCTACTAATCCAACTCCTTATGGAGAGGGGAAAACTACTATTTCTATTGGTATTTGTGATGTTCTTAATAAGAATGGTTATAAATCTATTTTAGCTCTTAGGGAGCCTTCTTTAGGCCCTGTTTTTGGAATTAAAGGAGGGGCTTGTGGTGGAGGTTATTCACAAATTGTTCCTATGGATAATATTAATTTACATTTTACTGGTGATTTTCATGCTATAACAGCTGCAAATAATTTGATTAGTGCTGTTATTGATAATCATATTTTTCAAGGAAATGAACTTGATATTAAAGAAGTTTATTTTGAAAGATGTTTAGATGTAAATGATAGAGCTTTAAGAAATGTAGTATTAAGTAATGGTAGAAATGATAAGTTTTCTATTACCGCTGCATGTGAGATTATGGCAGTATTTTGTCTTGCTTCTTCTTTTTCTGATTTGAGAAAAAGAATTGGTGATATTATAGTAGGCGTAAATTCTAAGGGTGATGAAATATATGTTTCTGATTTAGGTGTAACAGGTGCTGTTTTAGCTTTATTAAAAGATGCTTTTAAACCTAATTTAGTTCAAACTTTATATCATAATCCTGCTGTGGTTCATGGTGGACCTTTTGCTAATATTGCTCATGGTTGTAATAGTGTTGTTGCATTAAAAACTTGCATGTCTTTAGGTGATTATGTTATTACTGAAGCTGGTTTTGGTAGTGATATGGGTGGTGTTAAGTTTTTTGATATAATGTGTAAATCAAGTGGTATATATCCTGATATGGTTGTTGTAAATTCAACTATTAGAAGTTTGAAATATAATGGAAATGACGATTTAAAAGAAGGTATTAAAAATTTAGAATATCACATTTTAAATATGAAGAAATTTAATGATAATGTACTAGTAATTATTAATAGATTTAATGATGATAGTGATGATGATATTAATTTTGTTAGAAACTTTTGTCATGATTTAGGTGTAAAATCTGTTGTAAGTGATATGTATACCAAGGGTGAAGATGGTAATAAAGAAATTGCAGATTTAATTGTTAATATGTGTAAAAATAGTAGTAAAAAAGTTTACTCAATTTATGAAGATTCTGATGATATCTTTGTTAAAATTGATAAGCTTTGTAAAGATATATATTGTGCAGGCGAGGTTAAATATCTTCCAGGTGTTAAAGAAAAATTAGAAAAATGGGGAAAACTTTATCCTGATTTTAGTATTTGTGTTTCTAAGACTCAATATTCAATAAGTGATGACCCTAAAAAGCTTGGATTCCCTAAAGGTCATACTATGACTGTTAGTGGTGTAAAACTTAATCACGGTGCTAAATTTATAACTTTACTTATGGGTGGTGCTCTTACTATGCCTGGTTTAGGAAAAAAATCTAATTATTTAAATATTGATGTTGTTGATGATTCTATAGTTGGTTTATTTTAGTATTTAAAAATTAGTGATTTTATATTATAATATATAGATATAGAAGTGGTGATGTAAATGAACATAGAAATGACTGATAAAGATATTATGGTATTAAAGCTTCTTCATTATTTTATTACTGAACAAAACTATAGTCCTGTTATAGTTCATGGTGTACAAAATGAAATATGGCTTGAAAATATGGATTCTGAATATAAAATTGTAAGAATTGTTTCTAATTATATACTTAATGATGAACAGATGAATTTTGATATGTTTAAAACTAAAAGAATAGTTAAGAGTATTAAAAGGAAAACTTTTAATTTAAATATGAATGTTTTAAATATTTTTACTGATTTAGGTGACGATGTAAAGCTTGTTAATGATAAGCATATTAGTTCAATAGATGTTAAAGATGAAAATGATATTAAAAATTATGATTTTTTAAGTAAATATTATCCAGATATAGATAAAAAACTTATTTTTAATGAGGAAGGGGTTAATTTATTTATGAAGATAACTGAAGATATAAATAAAAAGAATACTTCTGAAGCTAAAAAAGTTAATGATATATTTGCTCCTAAGAAAGTTATTATTACATATATATTAATAGCTATTAATGTATTGGTTTTCTTATTTGGATTTTTATTTAATAAATTTCCTTTTTTGATAAATAATTTTTCTACTTATGGTCCTTTTATTAAAGCTGGCCAATATTATAGACTTTTAACTGGAGCATTTTTACATGTTTCTATAATTCACTTATTTGTTAATATGTATGCTTTATATGTACTTGGAAGTCAAGCAGAAAAGTTTTTTGGTAAATTTAAATTTTCAATTATATATTTGTTTAGTGCTATTACTGGTAGTTTGTTATCAATTCTTTTAAATGGTAATGTTGCATCAATTGGTGCTAGTGGTGCTATATTTGGATTGCTTGGTGCTATGCTTTATTTTGGATATAATTTTAGAGTTTATTTAGGAAATACATTAGCTAAACAGATTATTTATGTTATTGTAGCAAATTTTATTATTAGTCTTTTAGTTAGCAATATTGATATTTTTGGACATTTAGGTGGTTTAGTTGGTGGACTACTTATTGCAATGGCTCTTGGATTTAAAACTAGAACTAAAGCAGTAGATACAGTTAATGGTGTGATATTAACAATTCTATATTTAGGATTTTTAATATATATGAACTTTATTTATTAGATAAAGTTCTTGATGAAAAAGGTTAAATGATATATAATATTACAAGTGTAAGGAGAGAGATTATGGAAAAAGTAAAAAATGTTTTTGAAATTACAGTAAAGATGGATTCAGCAGAATTAGCTAATGCTGTAGAAGAAGCTTTTTTAAAGAAACAAAAAGATATTAAATTAGATGGTTTTAGAAAAGGAAAAGTTCCTTTTGATGTTTATGTTAAAAAATTTGGTAAACAATCATTATACATGGATGCAGTTGATATAATGTTACCAATTGCTTATAAAAAGGCACTTGATGAGAATAAATTAATACCAATTATTCAACCAAAAGTTGATATTAAAAAACTTGATGATGAAGGTGTTAAATTCTTATTTGTTATTACAACTATGCCAGATGTTGAAATTAAAAAATATAAAGGATTAAATGTTAAGAAAGAAGAAGTTAAAGTAACTGATGAAGAAATTAATGATGAAATTTCTAATATGTTAAAAAGATATAGTGAATTAAAGATTAAAGAATCTGGTTCAGTAGAAGAAGGAAATGTTGCTGTTATTGATTTTGAAGGTTTCTTAAATGGTAAGGCTTTTGATGGTGGAAAAGGTGAAAACTATGCACTAGAAATTGGAAGTCATACATTTATTCCTGGATTCGAAGAACAAGTAATTGGTATGAATAAAGGTGAAGAACGTGATATTAATGTTACTTTCCCAGAAGATTATCAATCTGAAGAATTAAAAGGTAAAGAAGTTGTATTTAAAATTAAAGTTAATGAAATCAAAGAAAAAGTTAATAGAGAATTAGATGAAGAATTCTTTGAAGATTTAGGTATGGATGGAGTTAACTCTAGAGAAACTTTAGAAGAAGAGATTAGAAAGAACTTAACTTTAAGAAAAGAAGAAGAAGCTGAAAATGCATATATTGATTCTGTTTTAGAAGCAATTGCAAAAAATACTACTGTTGATATTCCAGAAGAAATGATCGATGATGAAATTCATCATATGATTCATAGATTTGAAGAACAAATGCGTATGCAAGGAATTTCACTTGATATGTATATGCAAATAACAAAGACTACTCATGAAGATTTACATAAACAAATGGAACCAGAAGCTAAAAAGCATGTATTATATAGATTTATACTTGATACTATAAAGGAAAAAGAAAAGATCTCAGTCGATCTTAAAGAGGCAGAAAAAGAAGCTGTTGAATCTGCAAAAAGATATAATATGGAAAAAGATGAGTTCTTAAAAGCATATGGTGGAATTGATATGTTAGTTTATGAGCTTGAAATGAAAAAAGTTATTGACTTCTTAAAAGAAAATAATTAAGGAAATTAAGCTTTTCCTTAATTTTTTTTTATGCTATAATATCTTGCGGAGTTGGTTTTATGAAATTAGTTTTAATTAAGTATGGTGAACTTACTACTAAGAAAGATAATAGAAAATTATTTATTAATACTTTAGTTAATAATTTAAATGAAAAATTTAAAGATATAGATGTTGATATTGTACGTAGTAATGATCGTATGTATATTTATTTTTCTGATAATGATGAAAAAAAAGTTTTTGATGTTTTAAATCATACTTTTGGAATTCATCAGTTTATTTTAGCTCATAAAGTTAATACTAATATTGAGGATATTAAGTGTGAGGTTTTAAATCTTTTAAGTAAAGAGAATTTTAAAACTTTTAAAGTTGTTACTAATAGAAGAGATAAAACTTTTGAGATTCCTAGTATGGAATTTAATAATGTAATTGGTGGATATATTTTAAAAAATATTAAAGATATTAAAGTAGATGTTAAAAATCCAGATATATATGTAAATATTGAAATAAACCACAATGAAACTTATATTTATTTTAATCCAATTAAGGGTCTTGGTGGATATCCTGTTGGTGTTTTAGGAAAAGGACTTCTTATGTTATCTGGAGGAATTGATTCTCCTGTTGCGGGTTATCTTGCTTTAAAAAGGGGAATAAAGATTGATGCAATATATTTTGAAGCAATACCTCATACTAGTTTAAATGCTCGTGAAAAGGTTATTAGTTTAGCAAAAGAATTATTAAAATATAGTAATGATTTTAAATTATATGTTGTACCTATTACAGAACTTCAGGAAGAAATATATAAGAATGTAGATCCTAATTATATGATAACCATTCTTAGAAGAATGATGTATAGGATTGCTACAAGAGTAGCTAAAAGAAATAAACATTTAGTGTTAATAAATGGTGAATCTGTTGGACAGGTGGCAAGTCAAACTTTATCTAGTATGAGTGTTATTAATAATGTTTGTGATATACCTGTTTTAAGACCAGTTTGTTGTATGGATAAATTAGAGATTATTGATGTTTCTAAAAAAATTAATACATATGATATTAGTATTTTGCCTTATGAAGATTGTTGTACTGTTTATGTTCCTAAACATCCAGTTATTAATCCAAATCTTGATAAGTGTATAAAAGAAGAATCAAAGATTGATTATCAAGATATGTTAAATGCTGCAATTGGTAATATATTTAAAGTTTCTATTACTGATAAAGATGAATTCGAAGATTTACTTTAAAAATAGGTAGAAATTACCAGTTCAAAAATAGTATAAAAATGTTGATAATTCACAATCTATAAATGTATAGGAGGTGAAATTATCAATGAGCCAAAATAATAATTCTAAATTATTAGTTCCAGGATCTAAACAAGCTATCGATGCAATGAAATATGAAATAGCTAGAGAATTTGGTGTTACTTTAGGACCAGATGCTACAGCTAGAGCTAATGGATCAGTTGGTGGAGAAATCACTAAGAGATTAGTTGAAAGAGGTCTAAGCCAATTTGGTGGAAACTATTCTAATAAATAGTTAATAGTTGATTAATAATGATAAGAAAAGGTTAATTTTCTTATCATTTTTTATTGCAAAAAAAGATGCTTTTTTAGCATCTTTATATTCCTTTTATACAGTTTTCTAATCTTTTTATTACTCTTTCTTTTCCAAGTAATTTCATAATGTCATATAAATTTGGTGACATGTTTTTAGATGTGATAGCAATTCTTATTATATTTGATACATCTGCTACACTACCTTTGTATTGTTCTTTATTTTCTTTATATTCTTTCATGTTAGAACAGTAACCTAGTTTATCAGTTAAATCTTTAATTTTATTAAACCAGATATCTTGTTCATCTTTATCATCGTAGATATTTATGTAGTTTTCTAATATTTCTTTTACTTGTTCTTTGGTATATCTTTCAAAGTTATAGTTAACATTTTCAAATAGTTCATCATACATGTACCAAATGTTGTTTAATATTTCACTATAATTAGCTATATCTTTTCTTGGCTTTTTGATTTCTCTTTCAATATTTATAATGTTTTTAAAGTATTCTTTGTTACTATTTATTATTTCAAATAATTTGTTATCATATTTTTCTGACCATTTTATTGCTTTTTCATATAATTCTTCTTTTGTCATGTGGGATATTATATTTTTAGAAATATTATTTAGTTTTTCTAGATCAAAGAATGCACCACTTGAAGACATTTTTTTAGGACTGTAAGTAAAATCATAGAATTTTTTATCTGGATTGGCAGTGTGCCATTCTTCATAGTTAGAGTTTATTATTGTCATTACTGATTCTACTATAGCTTCAACTGGATATCCTTTTTCTATATAGTAATCCATTGATGCTTCGGGATCTTTTCTTTTTGAAATTTTTCTTACAATGTCACCATCTTTTTTAAGTATTAATGGTGTGTGAATGTATTTTGGTGCTTTAAAGTTAAAAGCTTTAAATAATTCTAAGTGTAACGGTACTGATGAAAGCCATTCTTCTCCACGTACTACATGTGTTGTACGCATTAAGTGATCATCTACGACATGTGCAAAATGGTATGTTGGAAGTGGATTAGTGCTTTTCATTATGATTGCATCCTGATCATTTTCTGGAAGCATTACAGTACCTTTTGCTAAGTCATTAAATTCAAATTTTTTTTCATAATCTCCCATTGATTTAAAACGTATAGTGTATTCTTCACCATTTTTTATACGCTCTATAGCTTCTTTAGGAGAAATGTTACGACATTTAGCATATTTTTCATAGTATCCAGGTCTTATTTTTTCTTTTTCTTGCATTTCTCTCATGTTTTGTAAATCATCTTTTGTACAAAAACAAGGATATGCTCTTCCAATCTTAATTAAATGTTTTATAAAAGAGTGATATATTTTTTCTCTTTCACTTTGTGTATATGGTCCATAGTTTCCCACTGTTACATCATTTATTTCATATTCATCTGGTAGTATGTTGTAATATTTTAAAGAATTGAATACTATGTTAAATGCATTGTTTACTTCTCTTTGTTTGTCTGTATCTTCATTTCTAAGATAGAAGATACCATTGTTGTTTTTGGCATACATGTAATCAATTAATGCTTGCATGAATGATCCAATATGTAAAAAACCAGTAGGACTTGGTGCAAATCTTGTTACTTTTTCACCTTCTTTTAGGTTTCTTTCAGGATATAATTTTTCATAATATTCAATATCCTTATCTATATCTGGAAATATTGTATTTGCTAATAATTCATAATCTTTTTCTAAATTCATTTTTATCACTCCAAATTAGTGGCTGCCCCAGTTAGATTCGAACTAACGACATGTCGGAGTCAGAGTCCGATGCCTTACCGCTTGGCTATGGGGCAACAACAACATTATTATACTATATATTTTTTAAAAATGTAGTAGTATTTTACTATTTTTAAAAAAATATTTATTGTAAAAATTATATATGTGTGTTAAGATAATCATGTCTTTTGGAAATTAATTATGGTCTGTTGGTGAAGTGGTTTAACACACCACCCTCTCAAGGTGGCATTCACGGGTTCGAAACCCGTACAGACTACCAGTTTTGAATTTAACTACTTTATTTATTAAGTAGTTTTTATTTTGTGATTTTTATATATTTATTTTTAATATAATTTAATATGGACGATAGGTTGGAAAAATTAAAAAAAATTAAAATTGAAAACTATGTATGGGTTATTTATATTGGAATAATAATACTTAGTTGGTATGCAAATTATAAAGAAAAGAATTATTTATTATATAATGATCAGAAAAGTAAAAGAGAATACCAAAATTTATTAATATTTATTTTTGGTGTTTTACTTGTTGTTTATCTTTATTTTACTATAGATGGTTATGAGGATATAAAAAATCTTAATATATATGATTCATTAAAGAAAAGAAAGCTTACTTATGCTTCTTTTATTGGTTCTGTTTTAATACTTATTAGTGGTTTTATATTTTTAACAATTGCTATTTTAGATGAAGATATTGAAACAGAAATAGCGTTTAACTAAAAAGATAACAAAATTAATTGTTATCTTTTTTTCTGAATCTTGTTCTTACAAATCTTTTGATAGGGTTTTTAGTTTGTATTGTTTTTGGTGTTTTTATTATTTCTTCTAAATCGTAGAAAGTTTTTGATTCAAATTCTTCATCAAACATTCTTACATATCTAGTTATATATTTGTATCCTGTTTCCATTTTTCTTATTCCAAAGTAATTACAGTTTTTGTGAAGAAAAATTGGATTATCTAGTAATATTTCATATATTTCTTCTGGTGTTTTATTTTCTAGATTTAATGATTCTATTATGTCGTTTAGTGGTACTTCTAGTTCGATAAATGTTTCTTCATTGATTCTATAAGTTGCAAAGTTTTTAACATCTGTTATAACGTTATCTTTTTTGGTGTATAGCATTTTTACTTTACTATCTTTAAACTTAATAATTCCTGCATATAAATTTTTCATATAACCACCTGTCTAGTGGTTAAATATTTTATCATTGATGTACTTATTTGTCAAATTGTTATATGTTTTTTAATTTACTTGTATTACGTATTATGTTATAATTTTTAGTATAGTTGGAGGTATTTATAATGTATGCAGTTTTTTTAATTATTATATTGATTGCTTTTACAGTTTTAGTTGTTTTAAGAAGAAATGTTAAATGGGGTATTTATGTTATAGGAACTTCTGAAGTTTTATTTAGACTACTTCATTTATTAGGAGATAATTTAGGTGTTGCTGAAATAAATTCATTAGTTAATAAATGGTTTCCAGAGTCACTTTTTTCAATAGCATCAGCATATACAAGTGGTGTTATTTATTCAATCCTTTTTTGGGTAATTATTGTTTTATTGTTTTGGTTTTTGTTTTATCTTCTTAAATATGTTTTTTCAGGAGATTAATTCTTTTTAGTTTTTATTATAGTTATTCCGATAGTAGATATGATAATGGTTCCTATTACTGATAATGTAAAATAGGTTCTATTATCTTTTTTTATTAATTTAGCAGTTTCTATATCTCCATAATATTTTAGATTTTTTGTTTGTTTAACACTAGTATTTATTGTTAAAATGCTTATTAATATTGTTATAAAAATAATAATCTTTTTAATATGTATCACCAGTTAATTATATGTTTTATCCTTATTTTTTAGGTATCTTTTAATATTACAGTAACTATTTTATTAGAGGTGATATTTTGTTAAGATTAGAAAATGTTAGTAAAAGCTATAGGGATAAAAGGGTTTTAAATAACGCTAATATTAGTTTTAGAAGTAATGAATTTGTTGTTATTTTAGGTGCAAGTGGTAGTGGTAAGAGTACACTTTTAAATATACTAGGTGCATTAGACAATAAGTATGATGGTGATGTTTATTATGGAAATAATTCTTTAAAATCTTTAAAAGGTAGTAAAAAGGATTCATATAGAAATAGAGTTCTTGGATTTATATTTCAAAGTTACAATTTGATAGGTCATATAAGTGTTTTGGATAATGTCGAAATGGCTCTTAGTTTGAGTGGATATTCAAAATATAAGAGAAAGCGAAAAGCAAAATCTATTTTGGATAAATTAGGTTTAAGAGAACACATGAATAAAAAACCAAATCAGTTATCAGGTGGACAGATGCAAAGGGTTGCTATAGCTCGTGCATTAGTTAATGATCCGGATATTATTTTAGCTGATGAACCGACTGGTGCACTTGATAGTAAAAATGGTTATGAAATAATGAATTTAATAAAAAAGAATTCATCTAATAAACTAGTTATAATGGTAACTCATAATGAGGAGTTAGCCAATAAGTATGCAACAAGAATTATTAAGATGAAAGATGGTTGTATAGTTGATGATACAAATCCTTATAGTTATAAGTATTATGAATCTAAACCTATTAAAAGTAGATCTTTGAGTTTTTTTACTGCTTTATTTTTATCTTTTAAAAATATTATGACAAAGAAAGGAAGGGTATTTATTACTTCGTTTGCTTCTTCGATTGGTATAATTGGTATATCTTTGGTACTTAATTTAGCTAGTGGTTTTAATAAACAAATTAATAATTTTGAAAAGAATACATTAATTTCTTTACCTGTTTCTATAGCAGAGGAGGGAATTTTAATTTCTAGTGATGATACTACTAAAAGTAAAGATTTTATAAAAGCTAAGGATCAAAAATCTTTTAGTAGTCATAGAAATAATATTTCAGATGAACTTATTTCTTATATTGATTCCATTGATAATTCTTTTGCAGCAGGTATATCTTATGAAAGTTATACTAATGTTAAATTTGTGAAAAAGGTTAATGAAAGTATTAAAGTTTTAAATAAATCAGATATAAGTTTTAATGTTATTCCAAATATGGTTGGTAATAATAGTGGCGTGATAGAAAATCAATATGATTTATTGACCGGTAAGATATCTTTTGATAAATTTGATGTAATGTTAGTTGTTGATAATAACGGTTATGTTGATAAGGGAATATTAGAGTT
Organism: uncultured Bacilli bacterium; assembly: GCA_934102355.1. Classification (GTDB taxonomy): domain Bacteria; phylum Bacillota_I; class Bacilli_A; order RF39; family UBA660; genus CAKORS01. The sequence goes on along the minus strand of CAKOSO010000001.1, from coordinate 353,232 downwards.
ATTTGGTATTTCTAATGATACTATTTCTTATAATGAAATTTTAAATTCAAAAGTACATTTTGTTTTAAATAATGATTTTTATAAGAGAAGAAATGGTTATTATTATGAAGAGAAGGATTTGGAACTTTTGTATGCTAAAAGTTATAAGTTAAATTTAGTTGGTATTTTAAGACTTAAAGATGATTATCCTGATTATCTTAGTTCTTCTTGTGTTTTATATAATCGTGAGTTTATTAATTTTATAACATCTAATAACAAAGATTCTAATATTGTTTTAGATCAGTTAAATAACGATATTAATTTACTTTCGGGAGAAAAGTTTTCTAGTGATTTAGAAAAGAAACAGTTTCTTTCTTACTTAGGGAAAGATGTTATTTATCATAATATATTAATTTATCCTAAGGATTTTTCTAGTAAAGGTAAGTTACTTAATTATTTAGATAGTTATAATACTGGTAAAGTTGATGAAGACAAGATAGTTTATACTGATCAAGCAAAGCTTATTGTATCTTTATCTAGTAGTATTATGAGTGCTATAGAGGTTGTTTTGTTATTTTTCGCGTTAATTTCACTTATTGTATCTTTAATTATGATTGGTATAGTTATGTATATTTCAGTTCTTGAAAGAACAAAGGAGATAGGTATTTTAAGATCTATTGGTGCTAGACGAAAGGATATATTTAGAATTTTTAATGCTGAAACATTTATTATTGGTTTTATTTCTGGAATTTTTGCTATTTTTATTACTTCTGTTTTATCTTTTCCTTTAAACAAATTATTATATAAATTTACTGATATTAAAAATATTATTGGTATTAACTTTAGTGTAATGTTAGTTATTTTTGGATTAAGTATTTTTGTTGCTATTTTAGGTGGTTTATTACCTGCTAGAATTGCTATGAATAAAGATCCTATAGAATGTTTGAAAACTGAATAATTTTTCGATTTTTGCATATTATTTTAGTGGTGATAGTATGAAATTTAAATTGAAAGAATTAGTAATTAGTATTGCTATTCCTTTGGCAGTTGGTTTAATATTTAGTATTTTTTCAAGAAGCAATATGGTTTATAAGGAAATCTTAAAGCCATTTTTATCTCCTCCAGGATTTGTTTTTCCAATTGTGTGGACAATTCTTTATGTTTTGATGGGAATTTCTTCTTTGATAATTTATAATTCTTCATCTTATAAAAGAGAAGATGCACTTAAATTATATATTGTTCAACTTTTTGTTAATGGATTTTGGACAGTTATATTTTTTAACTTAAGGTTTTATTTCTTGGCGTTTTTATGGATTATTTTACTTATAGTATTAGTAGTGATTATGTTTTCAAGATTTTATAATATTGATAAAAAAGCAGCATATTTACAGATCCCTTATCTTATATGGTTAATATTTGCTCTTTATTTGAGCTTTGGGGTATTTGTTTTAAATTAAAAAGAAAGCATTTTGTGCTTTCTATTTTTTTATATTTGATATTATTGGTAGAACGATAGGTTTTCTACCAGTTTTTTCTTTTATGAATGTTGTTATTTCTTTTGTTAAATCAGTTTTTAATTCAGTGTAGTTTAGATTTTTATCTTTTAATTTTTTAGTTATAATTTTATTTGCTAGATTTTCTATTTTTTTAATTAATTCTTCATTTTCATTTATAAGTATAAATCCTCTTGTTGTTATCATTGGTCTAGCAAGTAATTTCTTTTCATCGAAATTTATATTTGCTATTACTACTAATATTCCATCTGTTGACATTATTTTTCTATCGTTTAAGACTGCTCTTTGAACATCTCCAACTCTTGATCCATCAACATAAGTTGGTTCTATTTCCATTGATCCAACTTTTTTAACGTTTCCTTTATCTAACTCTAATATGTCTCCATTATCTAGGACAAATGTGTTTTCTTTTTTTATTCCACAGTCCATTGCAAGTTTTGCATGACGTTTTAACATTCTGTATTCACCATGAATTGGCATTATACATTTAGGATTTAATAATCTTATCATTAGCTTTAGTTCATCAGTCATTCCGTGACCTGATGCATGAATTTCGCTGTCATTTGATGTTGTATATACTTTTACACCTTTTAAATATAAATTATTTATAGTATTTGCAATACTGTTTGCATTTCCTGGTATAGCACTTGATGAGAATATAACAATATCATCTGGTCTTAAACTTATTTGTTTGTGTGTACCATCTGCAATTCTTGATAATGCTGCTAAAGGTTCTCCTTGAGTACCTGTACATAAAAGTGCTACTTCACCTGGTTTTAATGTGTTTGCAACTTCTGGTGTTACAAAGATATTATGTGCTTCAATATATCCACCTTCTACAGAAATATTAATATTGTTTTCCATACTTCTACCGAAAATACAAACTTTTCGATTAAATTTTTTACATGTTTCGATTATGTGTTTTAATCTGTAAATATTTGACGCAAATGTTGCTATTATTAATCTGTTATGTTGATGTTTTGTGAAAACTTCATTTAGTGCTTCATCTACTTTTGATTCAGAAAGTGAAAATCCTTCGTCTAGAACATTGGTTGATTCACTCATAAGAAGTGTTACTCCTTCTTTTCCGATCTCACTTATTCTAGCAAAATCTGCGACAGGTCCAATTGGTGTTAAATCGAATTTAAAATCTCCTGTTTCGACAATATTCCCATTAGGGGTTTTAATATAGATTCCGTGTGAATCTGGTACAGAGTGTGTTGTTCTAAAAAACGAAATTTCAAAATTTTTATATTTTAATTTATCATTACTTTGATATGCTCTTAATCCTTTATATGGCATATTTCTTTCTTCTAATTTTTTCTTTATTAATGCATAGGCTTGATTTGGTGCATATATACTTGGTATATTTACATTTTGAAGTAAGAATGGTATAGCTCCGATGTGGTCTTCATGTCCATGAGTGATTACTAAAGTTTTAATTTTTCTTTCATTTTTCTTCAGGAAATCAAAATCTGGTAAAACATAATCGATTCCTCTTAATTCAGCATCTGGAAATATTACTCCACAATCTATAATAATTATTTCATCATTGTGCATGATGCAATACATATTTTTTCCTACTTCTCCAAGACCACCTAGTGCAAAAACGTAAGTTTTGTCTTGTTTAAACATTTTATTCCTCCTTTTTTTAATTTTTAATAAAGAATCAACCGAGTTATATTATAACTTAGATTAAGCTTTTTGTCTATAATTACTATAAAATATTATTGTCAATTTTTTAAATATAATGTATAATTTATTTATGATTGAGTAGAGGTATTTATATGAGAAAAATATATACTAGTGTTGATATAGGCACTGATGAAATTAGGGTAGTTACAGTAGAAAAATTTAATGATCGTTATAATGTTCTTGCTTCATCATCATTTAAATCATCAGGGCTAAAAAAAGGTTTAATTACAGATGCTCAGCTTGTTTCTGGAGCTTTGAAAAAAGCAATTAAGAATAATGAGAATAAATTGGGCGTTAAGATAAATAAAGTTTTGGCAATAGTTCCAAGCAAGGATTCTTATGTTGTTCCTGTTGTTGGTACTACTTTGGTAAAAGAAGAGGATGGTATTGTAACAGGAAATCATATTTTTTCTTGTTTGCAAAATGCTTTAGCTAATAGTGCTGAAAATGGTATGGAAGTGGTTAGCGTTTTACCTAAAGCTTTTTTATTGGATAAGAAGACAATTGTTAGTAATCCTATAGGAAAAAAATGTAATATATTATCAGTTAAAGCTGTTTCACTTCTTGTACCTAAGAAGAATGTTTATTCAGTAGTTAGTGTTTTAGAATCATTAGGTATTGAGGTAATGGATATTTCTGTTTCTGGAATTGCTAATTATTTTGTAATAAAGAATAGAGATTTTGATGCTAAAAATGTTGCTATAGTTGATATTGGTGTTGATAAAACTAATATTTCTATATTTAGCGAAGGTGTTATAAAAGAAGATATAATACTTCCAATAGGTGGTAAAAGTATCGATACTGATATTTCTTCTACTTATAATTTTAGTGTTGAAGATTCAAAAAAATTAAAAGAAGATTATTCTGTTTGTAATAGAAAGTATGCTGATAGTGAGGAATTTGAGTTCATTATTGGTGGCAAAAGAGAAAAATTATATCAATATAAGTTGGCTGAACTTATTGAAACTAGGGTCGTAGATATATTAAAAAATATTAAAATTCAAATAAATAACTTAACAAATGGCGAAATAGGTTATATAATGATAACAGGTGGTATTACATCAATGTTAGGTTTTAATGCATTAGTTGAGGATGTTTTTGTTAAAAATGCTTCAGTAATGAATATTGGAATACTTGGTGTGAGAGACAATAGATATTCAGCTAGTTATGGTTTGATAAAGTATTTTGTTAGTAAATTAGAATTAAGAGAAAAAGAATATACAATGTTTTCTATGGATAGAATTGATGCAATGTTATCTCCTAGAAAGAAAGCTGGGAATAATGTCATAGGAAAGATATTTGATAGATTATTTGATTAAGGAGAGATGATGAAATGTTTGATTTAGGAACTATGGATCAATTAGCAAAAATAAAAGTTGTTGGTGTAGGTGGAGGCGGTGGTAACGCTGTAAACCGAATGATAGAAGCAGGTGTTAGAGGAGTTGAATTTATAGTAGTTAACACTGATTCACAAGTGCTAAATGCTTCAAAGGCTGATAAAAAAATTCAATTAGGTACCGGTCTTGGTGCTGGTGCTAAGCCAGAAATTGGAAAAGAAACAGCAGTTAAAGCTAAAAAAGAAATAGAGGAAGCTTTAAAAGGCGCTGATATGATTTTTATCACATGTGGAATGGGTGGAGGTACTGGAACTGGTGCTGCTCCTGTTATTGCTGAAATAGCTCAGAATTTGGGTGCACTTACTGTTGCTATTGTTACTAGACCTTTCTCATTTGAAGGCAGAAGAAGAATGGATAATGCTGTTACAGGTATCGAAGAGTTGAAACAACATGTCGACACTTTAATAGTTATTCCAAATGATAGATTAAGAGAGATAATTGATAAATCTACTCCAATGCTCGATGCATTTAAAGAAGTAGACAATGTATTGCTTCGTGGCGTACAATCTATATCTGATTTGATTGCAGTAGTTGGACTTGTTAACCTTGATTTTGCTGATGTTAAGACTGTTATGGAAAATTCTGGTAATGCAATAATAGGTATTGGTATTGGTGTTGGTGATGATAGAGCTATAGAAGCTGCAAAACAAGCAGTTGCTTCACCTCTTCTTGAAACATCAATTCATGGTGCAACAGATGCTATAATTAATATTACTGGTGGTTCTAATTTAACTTTATTTGAAGCTGAACAAGCTGCTGAAGTTATAAGAGCTGCTGCAAATACTGATATTAATACAATATTCGGTGCTGTTATTAATGAAAATCTTAACGATGAAGTGATAGTTACTGTTATTGCTACTGGTTTTGATAAAAAAGGAACAGCTCCATTATATAGAGAAGTAGGTACTACAAAGAGAACAAGCATTAATCAAAATAATTATGAAGAAGATGATAGTTCAGATAGTTCTCATTTCGAACCAACTGAAGTTGATATCCCATCTTTTATGCATAAATTCTAGGCGAACCGTTTGGTTTGCTTTTTTTTTGCTTTTGTGGTAGAATGTTTCTGTTAACAAAAAAATTATTATAATTATTTTTTTAACATTATTTTGATATTTATCAATCTTTAGAGATTGTTACTTTTATCTTATCTTTTTTAGATAGAAAGGAACGTGTTATCAACTTATGGATGACAATTATTTAGAGCTAACAAAAAAAATACTTTCTAATAGAAAGTTTATGAAACTAAAAGACGAAGTTCATCACCGTAATACTACTAGATATGATCATTTAGTTGATGTTTCATGTAGAACATATAAAATTTGTAAAAGATTAAATCTTGATTATAAAAGCGCTACAAGGGCTGCTCTTTTGCATGATTTTTACTTTGATTCAGAGTTTAAATCAGAGAGTAAGAAAATATTAAAGCATTCAGAAATGTCACTTGTGAATGCAAGTAAATTATGTAAATTGAATGATAAAGAAGCTAGTATTATTGCTTCTCATATGTTCCCTGTTGGCGGGAAAATACCTAAAAATCTTGAGAGTGTAGTAGTTAATTTAGTTGATGATTATGTTTCTATTAAGGAAAGAGTAAATGGAGATTTTAGAAAACTAAGATACGCTGTTAGATTTATAGTTCTTTTATTTGTTTGTTTTATAAAGTATTAATTTAATACTTTTTTGTGTCCTCGTAACTCAGTTGGATAGAGTAATCGCCTCCTAAGCGATAAGTCGGTGGTTCAAATCCACTCGGGGACGCCAATTTTGGTTTTGATTTATAAGATTTAAATTGCTTTGTGTTATTTTAAGTCTTTTTTTGTTATTCTCTTTCTTTTTCTTTTACATTTTTAGGGGTTAATATTAATTAAATAATTTGATGATATCAGTTGGAGATTATAATAAAATTCCTATTTCGTTTACTTCTAATACTTCAGTAGTAAAAATGATTGATGTTTTTACATTATTAACAATTTGAATTTTTATTTTGGTTGACTTTTTTAATTCTAAATGATATTCTCAAGGTGTTCTATTATTAGAACAGAATGTGGAGGTACCAATGAGAGAAGGTACAGTTAAATGGTTTAACAACGAAAAAGGATATGGATTTATTTCAGATACTTCATCAAATGAAGAAATTTTCGTTCATTTTTCTGCAATAGTATCTGATGGTTATAAAACTTTGACTGAGGGTCAAAAGGTGACTTTTGATGTTGAAAAAGATCCAAAAGATAACTCAAAGAGTAGAGCAGTTAATGTTCATTTAGCGTAAAGAAACTAGCAAATAGTTTCTTTTTTTTGCATATATTTTTATATATGATATAATGTGTTTAAGTAGGTGAAATGAATGAGAATAGGATTATTTACTGATACTTATCTACCTTATGTTAGTGGTGTTGTTACTGCAGTAGATGGGTTGAAGAAAGGGCTTGAAGCTTTAGGACACGATGTTTATGTTATTTCTCTTAATGGTGATGAAGGTAAAAAAAAGTATAAATTAGATGGTAATGTTGTTAAAATTCCGGGTACTAGAACTCCTAAGAACCTTTATGATTATTATTTCAGAATTACTTATCCACAAGGTGCAGTAAAAATTGTTAAGGATCTTGATTTGGATATAGTTCATACTCATACAGAGGGTATGATGGGAATTTTTGGAAAATCAATAGCGAAAAAGATTAATGTTCCAGTTGTACATACTTTTCATACAATGTATGAAGATTGTATTAATTATATTACTAATGGACATTTTGATAAATTAGGTAAGAAAGGTGCCAAAGCTTTTGTTACAACTTTTTTAACTAAAAGAGTTGTCAGGGTTATTGTTCCTGGTGAAAAACCAAAAAGACTTTTAAAAGATAAATATAAGATTAAACAAGACGTAACAGTTATTCCTTCTGGGATAGAAATTCAAAATTTTGATTCTTCTATTTATAGTGATAAGGAAATAGATGCTTTAAGAAAAAAACATGGTATTAAGAAGAGTGACTTTGTTATTCTTTGGGTTGGAAGATTGGGATATGAAAAAAATATTCAGTTTTTAGTTGATTGTCATAAAAAGCTAGTAGAAAAAGATAAACATATTAAACTAATGATTGTTGGTGGTGGACCTGAAGATAAAAATTTAAAGGAACAAGCTAAAGAACTTGGAATTTTAGATAATGTTATTTTTGTTGGTAAAGTTCCAAATAAAGAAGTTTCTAAGTATTATAGATTAGCATCAGTTTTTGCATCGGCATCAAGATTTGAAACGCAAGGATTAACTTTAATTGAGGCTTTTGCTGCGGCTCTTCCTGTTTTAGCAATTGATGATCCAAGTTTTATTGATATAGTTTCCGATCACAAAAATGGTATAATTTTTAAAGATGAAAAAAGTTATTGTGATGCTGTTTTGTATTTAGATAAAAATAGAAAAATATTAGAAAATATGGCTTTAGAAGCAAAAAAAGAATCTTATTCTTATTCTCTTGAAGCTTTTGCTAGTAAAATTTTAGTTGAGTATGTTAAAGCTTTAGAAGAGTATAAAACCAATCATAAATATAAGAAAACCGATAAAAAGTGATAATATTGTCACTTTCTTTTTTTTATATGAAATTGATGCTTTTAATAATTCAAATATTGATAAATATATCATTATTCCCGCTATTATGAAGTAGATATACCCAAGTTTTTCAACTGTTATAATTCTTTGTAAGAAAAGAAATGCTAATAGTGCTCCAAGTGGTTCTGATAACGCTGCTATCATTGTATATAAAAAGGCTTTTCTTTTGCTTTTTGTTGAATAATAAACCGGTAATGATATTATTATTCCTTCTGGAATGTTATGCAATGCAATAGCAATAGCTAGTGAAACTCCTAAATTTGTATTTGTTTTAGCGGTTATATATGTTGCTATTCCTTCTGGTATATTATGAAGAATAATTGTGATGATGGAAAGAATACTTATTTTATGTAGTTTATTATTTTCTTCTGGTAATATTTTGTCTAGTGCATATGAGATTAGGACTCCTATTAATATAAATATGAATGCTAATATCATTGTCATTTCTTTGGTGTTGTTATTTTTTATAAAGTTTATTCCTTCTGGAATTAGATCAATTATTGATACAAAGAATATTATTGATGCTGAAAAGGCGAGTGCAGAAATTATTGTATTATCGTTTTCTTTTTTTATTAATATAACATATAGTGTTCCTATTAATGTTGATAATCCTGCTAAAAGGGAAAGTGTAAAGGCCATATATGTTCCTCCTTTTTAATTCTATGCTTATTGTAAAGGTATTATTATTTGTTCTATTTTGATTGTAAATTGCCACTTCCCGTCAAAATATGTCAAGTGTGAGAAATGTCTAATAAAAGGAGTTGCTTTTTAATTTTTATATGTTATCATTGTATTATAAAGGAGGAAGGATATGAAGAAAATTAAAAGATTATTTATTGCTGCAATAGTGCTTATGGCTGTTATTGTTCCTGTAAAAGCCTTAGCACTTGAGTTTACAGAAGTAAAGGATGAAAAGGAATTTGTTGCTGCAGTTGACGAAGGGAAAAATGTAAAGATTACTGATGATTTTGAAATTACCGAGAATGTTGTAATAGATAAAAAAATGACTCTTGATTTAAATGGTCATACTATTACATTTGCACATAAAAAAAGTATAAAGCTAATCGGTGGTAATTTAGAAATTACTGGTAAAGGAACTATGCTTGAAGTTGAACCATATTTTGCTCCAGTACTTATAAAGGGTTCTGAAAATAAGGGCGATACTAATTATAGCACTTTAACAGTTGGTAAAGATGTTACTCTTAAAGGTTGGTCTGGTATATTTATAGATCAAATAGGTGGAACAAATAAGATTAAGAATTCTTATGGTGTTACTGTTAATGTTTATGGTACTGTTGTAGGTCTTGTTGATGCTGATGGTATTACAGGCTCTGGTATCTACGTAAATGGAAATATTCAACATAAAGAAAATTATCCAATTGTTAATATATATAAAGGTGCTAATATAAGTGCTAAGGGATTTGGTATCTATGCTGCTGGTTATTCTAAATATAATATAACTGGTGCTATTATTGAAGGTGTTGAAGGTGGTATAGGTGCTAAAGCTGGTGTATTTAATATTAAAGATACTAAAGTAATAGGAACAGGAAATAAAGCTGATGGAAGTTATAATAATGATGGTATTAATCCAACAGGATCAGCTATTCAAATAGAGTCTAATAATGGTTATGCTGGTGGTATTAATATAAGCATAGACGGAGGAACTGTTGAAAGTAAAGAAAGTTATGCAATATATCATTATTTAGCTAAGAAAAATGAAGCTGATGTTGTTAACAATTCTTTAGAAAGCTTAGTTATTAATGGTGAAACATTTACTGGTGATATAAAGTTAGTTGATAATGATAAAGTAACTGTTACTAAAGGAATATTTACTTCTGCTAATATAAAAGATTTTGTTAAAGATCCTTACAAAGTTGTAAAGGGTGATGGTGTTTACAAAGTTGTTGATAAAGACGGTGGAGTAGTTGTTGCACCAGTTAAAGTTGTTGTTTCTGATACAATAAATAAAGAAATTGCTAAAGAAATTACAAACGCAAATTTAGATAATACTAATTCTGGTTTATTAGAGGCAGTAGATACTTCTAAGTTACAAGGTGTTAGTGATGATTTATTAGTTGAATACGAAATTAATTCTGAATTGAAAAGTTATGATGAAAAGAATAAGGTTTTAACTTTTGATATAAAACCATATTACACTGTTGGTGGTGTAGCAGTTGGTGTAATTCCTAATTCTGCAATTAATGGAACAATTAAAATTAAATTACCAATTCCAAGTAGTATTAAAGATACACATGTTAAGGTTGTACATAAGTCAGGAGATTTATTAATAGATGAGAAAAAATATGAAATTAAAACAGAAGATGGTCAAAAATATGTTCTTATAGAAACTAATAGTTTCTCTACTTTCGAGCTTAATTTCTATACACCTCAAGCTACTAATGTTAATAATCCTGATACACAAGACAATATATTAAGTTTTGCTTTAATTGCAACTCTTAGTGTTGGAGTTTTAGGTACTGTACTTTATATAAGTAAAAGAAAAAAAGAAGCTTAGTTAATATTAAAAGGATCACTAATTTGTGATCCTTTTTTCTATTCTATCTATTATTAGATATAAAATATATGACATTATACCAAGAATTACTATTGATGTTATGACTAGGTTTAAATTAAATGTTTGTGACCCATATGTTATTAGGTAACCTAATCCTTTTTTTGATACTAATAATTCTCCCATTATTACTCCAATTAAGGATAGGCTTATGTTTATTTTTAGGGTACTAATTAAATTTTTTATATTACTTCTAAATACTACTAGTTTAAATATTTGAAATTTTGTTGCTTTAAATGATTTTAATAAAATTATTTTATTTTGATCTGTTTCTATAAAAGATGTATACATATTTATTATGGTTGTAAATACTGATATTAGTATTGCCATTAGGATAATTGATTTTATATTTGCTCCTGACCATATTATTATTAAAGGTCCTAACGATACTTTGGGTAGAGAGTTTAATACAGTAAGGTATGGATCAATTATCTTTGATAAGGTTTTGTTCCACCACATTATTGTTGCTATTAGTATTCCTATTAGTGTTGATAGTAAAAAACTTACAATTACTTCTAGGAAGGTTATATTAATATGTGAAATTAAGTTATTATTTTTAAATAAATCAATTATAGTTTTAAAAATAATGCTAGGAGATGATGATAGAAATGTATTAATGATGTTTTTTTTAGCAAGTATTTCCCATATTATTATAAGTGATGTTATTATCAATATTTGTATAGTTATTATTAATATTTTATTTAATTTTAATTTTTTTAAGTATCTTTTATGTTCATTGCTATACATGGTTATCTAACTCCTTCCAGATTGCATCGTAGTATTTCATGAAGTTTTTATCTTTTCTATTTTCGGTTGGAGTTTTGTTTTCTTCAAGGTTTATTTCATATATTTCTTTAATAGTTGCTGGTCTTTTTGTAAGTAATATTATTCTTTGTGATAAGGAAATTGCTTCTGCTATATCGTGTGTTACCATGATTGCAGATTTTTTTTCATTCTTTATTATTTTATATAAATCATCTGATAGTTTTAACCTTGTTTGGTAGTCTAGAGCACTAAATGGTTCATCAAGTAATAATATATCTGGATTGGTTGCTAGTGTTCTTATTAAGGCAACTCTTTGTCTCATACCACCAGATAAACTACTTGGGTATTTGTCTTTAAATTCATATAATCCATATTTTTTTAATAGTTCTAGAACTTTATTTTTATTTTCTTTTGTATCTTGTTTTTGTATTTTTAAACCAATATAACAATTTTCTAAAACTGTTTTCCATGGAAATAATGAATCTTGTTGTAACATGTATCCTACTTTTACTTTGTCTTTTATTTTTATTTCTCCTTGTGTTAGACTTTCTATGTTTGCTAGGATACTTAAAATTGTTGATTTACCACAACCAGATGGACCAATTATTGATATAAATTCTTTATCTCTTACATTAAAAGAGATATTATCAAGTGCGATAATTTCTCCTTGTTTTTCGTGATATATTTTCTTGATATTTTTAAGTTCTAATATTTTATCTTTCATAAATTAAATCACTGTAATTTACAGTTTTATCTTTATCTAATTGTCCTGCTTCTACAATTATTTCTTGTAAGTGATTCCATGATTCTTCTGTGAAGGTAGTATTATTAGGCCATGTTTCATTTTGTTTATATGCTTCTATTGCTTTAGTTAAATCATTTAATGATGTATCTGGAAAGAATTCTAGAATTTTATTTGCAATAGTTTCACTATCATTTTCATGTACAAATTTTAAGCCCTTTTCTATTGCTCTTGTAAATTTTTCTATAACGTCTTTGTTGTTTTCTATGTAGCTTGATCTTGCATTATATGCAGTATATGGTACTACTCCTCCAAGTGAACCTAATGATGCAACTTTGTATCCATAACCTTGATTTTCTATTTGTGTTGCAGTTGGTTCAAATAATGCAACAAAGTCTCCAGTTCCACCTATGAAAGCACTTGACATTGATGCAAAGGCAATACTTGTATCTATAGTTAGATCTTTTTTGGGATCTATATTATTTTCTTTTAATGCCCATTCTAATGTCATTTCTGGCATACCACCGATTCTTCCTCCAATGATGTATTTACCTTTTAGATCATTAAGAGTGAAGTTTTCAATTTTTTCTCTTGAAACTATAAATGATCCATCTTTTTGTGTTAATTGTGCAAATGTTTTTATATAGTCTTTTTCTCCAGCATTGTATACATATATTGTTGCTTCAGCTCCAGATAGACCAATATCAGCATCTTTTGATAATACTGCAGCCATAACATTATCTGCACCAGGAGTTAGAATCAATTCGATATCTAATCCTTCTTCTTTGAAATACTCATTTTTAATTGCTATATACTGTGGAGCGTAGAAGACACTATGTGTTACTTCTGCTACAGTTACTTTAGTAAGATTTGTTTTTTCTTGTCTAGTTTCTATTTTATAAAAAACAAAACATAATACTATAATAAGCAATGAAACAAGTAAAGTTAAATATTTACGCATTTTATCCTCCTTCTAATTACAGTGTATTATATTCTATTTTTATATTTTAGTTCTAATTTAAATGTAATAGTTTTGCATAAGATTAAGTGATACGTATGAATTTTATGAAAAAATTACCACCTAAGGTTTCAACTTTATCAGCTGTTGCTGTTGGGTATATTCTTTTAGATGATTCTACTTATGTAGAACAAAATGCACTTGGTAACTGGCTTATGTTAATTGCTCAGGTTTTATGTACTAATGCATATTTTAAGCAGTTACAAACGCAGAATGTTTCTGATAGTAATTATGATCCGGACAGTAATGAAGATACAATTAAAATGCTTAAAAAATTAATTGATGCCTTGACTAAGGAGGTGGAAAGTTTAAAAAAAGATGTTTAAAAATATTTCATTTGATAGTATACTTTATATTAGATAGAGAGGTATATTATGTTTGGGAAAAGAAAAGATGCTGTTAAGGTTAAAAATGTTGATGCTCTACATAAGATTCAAATTAGATTACAACCTAAAAGATGTGATTCAGATTGTTTTATAACTAGAAATGTTGATGTTACTGAATTAGTTAAATATATTGATTCTTATAATAAAAAAAATAGTGATGATAAGATAACTTATTTTCATGCTTTTTCATGTGCAATAGCTAAGGTGATTTATAATAGACCACTTCTTAATAGATTTATTATAAATAAAACATTTTATGATAGAAAGAATGTATCTTTATCTTTTGTTGCAAAAGTAGAATTTACTGATAATTCTAAGGAGGTATTAACAGTATTAAATGTTGATCCATCTGACAATGTGTTTAAAATAAAAGATAAGATATCAAAAAGAGTTAAAAAGATTAGAACTTCTCATGAGGTTGGTGGTGGTACTGATAATATTATGAAAATAGTTGCTAAACTTCCAAAACCTATTTTAACTTTTGTTGTTTGGGTACTTAAATTTCTTGATAGACATGATTTACTTCCACAATCTTTTATAGAAGATAGTTTATATCATAGTACTATATTACTTTCTAATATTGGTTCTATTGGAAGTAATTCTATATATCACCATTTAACAGATTTTGGTACTAATTCTATACTTATGACAATTGGTAAGATACATAAAGAACAAGTTGTTATGGATGATGGCAAGGTTGAATTACGTGATATGTGTGATTTTGGTATTACTGTTGATGAGAGAATTGCTGATGGTTTTTATTTTATAAAGTCTTTTAAGATTTTTGAAGATATTATGAAAAATCCTAAATTATTGGAGGATAATGTAGATGAAAAAATCAAAGAAGAAAATTAGTTATATAGATAAACCATGGACTAAGTTTTATGACTGGCCTTGTTCATTAGAATATGAAAGTGGTTCTATGTATGATGCTGTAAATAAGATTTCAAAAGAATATCCAGATGCTAAAGCATATACATATTTTGATAAGAGTTGTACTTATGAAGATTTTATGAAAAGGGTTAATGAAGCTGCTTATGCTTTAAAAGCAAGAGGAGTTAAAGAAAATGAAATTGTTAGTATTTGTATGCCTAATACTCCGCAAGCAATTATTCTTTTTTATGCAGTAAATATGATTGGTGCTATAGCACAAATGATTCATCCTTTATCGAGTGAAAAAGAAATCGAGTTTTATCTTAAAAATTCTAAATCTAAACTTATTTTAGTTGTTGATGCTGCTTATGATAATTTATTTAAGATTGTAAAAAATACATATATTAAAGATGTAGTTATTGCATATCCAAGTTATGATATGTCTATATATAAATCGACTTTGTATTTTTTGTTTAAACATAAAAAAAGACCTGGTAGAATTTTTAAGGAATTATTATATAAAATATTTAATGATATATCAGTTTTTAGTTGGAAAAAGTTTTTAGATAAGGGTCTTAATTATAGTAATAATCCTTATGTTAAAAGAGATAAAAATGATGCTGCAGTTATTCTTTATAGTGGTGGTACTACTGGAACACCTAAAGGTATTGTTTTATCAAATTTAGCTTTTAATGCTGTTGGAACACAACTTTTTAATATATTTCATGAAACTAATAAAGTTGGCGAAACAATACTTGCTATTATGCCTGTTTTCCATGGGTTTGGTCTTGGTGTTTGTGTGCATACTGCAATGATTAATGCTACTAATGTTGTATTGGTACCACAATTTAAACCAGATGATTTTGCACAGATTTTGATTAAAAATAAACCAGGTTTTGTTATTGGGGTTCCATCACTTTTTCAATCAATGATTAATAATCCATTATTAGATGGTGTTGATCTTAGCTTTATTCACAATATTGTTTGTGGTGGAGATATGATTTCTTCAAGTTTAAAGAAAAGTATTGATGAATTTTTAGAAAAACATAATTCTGATGCTAAGGTTGTTGTTGGATATGGTTTAACTGAAGCTACTGCTTCAAGTTGCGTTACTCCAAGAGATCATTATAAAGAAAATTCGATAGGCATACCTTTTCCAGATACATATTATAAAATTGTTAAGATTGGAACTCATGAAGAAGCTAATGTTTTGGAAGATGGAGAAATCTGTATAAGTGGACCAGCTGTTATGATGGGATATTTAAATAATCCTAAGGAAACAATGCAAGTACTTAGAGAACATGATGATGGTATGTTGTGGCTTCATACTGGTGATATTGGTTGTATGGATAAAGATGGTTTCTTCTTTTTTAAAACTAGACTTAAAAGGCTTATAGTTACTAATGGTTATAATGTTTATCCATCATATATTGAGGATATTTTAGATAGACATGAAGCTGTTTATATATCTTTAGTAATTGGTGTTAGTGATCCTTATAGAGGGCAAAAAGTTAAAGCTATAATTGTTTTAAAAGATGGATATATGAATACTCCAGAGTTAGAAGAAAGTATTAAGAATCATTGCAAAAAATATATTGCAAAATATGCTATTCCTAAGGAGTTTGAGTATAAAAAAGAACTTCCAAAAACTTTGATTGGTAAGGTTAATTATAGAGAAGTTGAAAAAGAAAATAAAAAGTAGGTATTTTAAATCTTTACTTTTTATTTTTTTTCATATTCTATGCTAGGGGTGTTTTATATGTATTCTAGTATAGATGGTAAAAAGCTAAAGGGTTTAATAGGTCTTGTAAATATTATTGATGTTAGGGAAAGTTATTTATACAAATTAGGAAATGTTCCAACTAGTAAGAATATACCAGTAAATATGATTTATTCCAATTATAAAAGTCTATTTAATCATGAAGATACATATTATATATATTGTAGTTATGGATTTAGTAGTGCTAAAGTTTGCAATTATTTAAGTAATATGGGGTATAAAGTTGTTAATGTTATTGGAGGATATAGTGGCTTTTTAAATTCATAAATTAATTAATGTTTGATTGTTTTTATTCGCTTTATAATATATACTAGTATTGGTGATTAGTTATGATGGAGTTTGTAGCAAATTTAATTAATTCTTTAACTAATTGGTTGTCATCTTTTGGTTTAATAGGGGGATTTTTAATTATATTTCTAGAATCAATGATCCCTGTTTTGCCATTTAGTTTATTTGTGGGACTTAATATTTTAGCATTTGGAAATTTTGTTGGTTATACACTTTCTTATGTTGCAACTGTTTGTGGTACGTTTTGTGTTTTCTTGTTTTTTAGGTATGTTATTAAAAAGCATTTTGATAAATGGATAGGTAAAAGAAAGAAAAAAGATAAGATTGATAAGGCAATATATAAAGTCACACATTTTGATTTTAATGCTTTAGTTGTTGTGCTTGCTATTCCATTTTTACCAACATCTCTTTTAAATGTTGGTGGAGGGTTATCTGATATGGATCCTAAAAAATATTTATTGGCACTTGTTATTAGTAAAATATCAGTTACTTATTTTTGGGGTTATATAGGTAAAAGTCTATTAGAAAGTGTTAAATCACCTAAAATTTTGATACAAATTGTTATAATGCTTGTTATTGCATATGTTGTAAGTAAAATAGTAGAAAAAGTATTTAAGTTGGAGGATTAGTATGGAGTATTTAATTGTTGGGTTATTGGTTGTAGTTTTAGTACTTGTTATTATTTCTATAGTAAGAGGCAATAATGATAAAGATATGGTAGAAAGGATTTCAAAGCTTGAGGTTAGTTTAACTAAAGATTTAAATAATTTTAATAATTCTTTAAATAAAGATTTTAATGAATTATCTTCTAAAGTTGATAACAGACTTATTATGATAAATGAGAAGGTTAATGAAAGAATCGATCAGAATTTTGAGAAAACAAATAAGACATTTAATTCTGTTTTAGAACGTCTTGCTAAAATTGATGAAGCTCAGAAGAAAATAGATGTATTATCTGGTGATATAGTATCATTGCAAGGTATTTTAACAGATAAGAAAACTCGTGGTATTTTTGGGGAGGTTAATTTAAAACATATTTTAACTTCTGTATTTGGAGAAGTTAATGACAAGATTTTTAGACTTCAATATAAGATGCCAAATGATACAATAGCTGATTCAATTTTATTTGCACCGGAACCTTTAGGTACGATAGCTATAGATTCTAAGTTTCCTTTAGAAAATTATAGAATGCTTGTTGATAAAAAAACACCAGTAGAATTAAGAAGCAGTTATGAAAAAGCTTTTAAGAGTGATGTTAAAAAGCATATTGATGCAATTGCTAATAAGTATATTATTGATGGATTTACTTCTGATCAAGCAATTATGTTTATACCAGCTGAAGCTATTTTTGCTGAGATAAATGCTTATCATCAAGATATTATAGATTATGCATATAAAAGAAAGGTATGGATTACTTCTCCTACAACACTTATTTCAACACTTACAGTTATTGAGATGATCATTAAAAATATTGAGAGGGATAAATATACTTCTGTTATACACGAAGAGTTAAATAAACTTGGTATTGAATTTTCTAGATATAAAGAAAGATGGGATAAGTTATCTCGCAGTATTGATACTGTAAGTCGTGATGTAAATGATATTCACACTACTACTGAAAAAATTACTAAAAGGTTTGATTCTATTAGTAAAGTAGATATTGAACAAATTGATTATAATGAATAATATAGTGTCTAAAAAAATGTAAAATTCTTTATTTTACATTTTTTAAATGTTATACTATTAATGGAGATGATGGTAATGGCACTTCAATATAATGATGATAGTATAAAGATTTTGGAAGGTCTTGATGCAGTAAGAAAAAGACCTGGTATGTATATAGGATCTACTGATAAGAGAGGTTTACACCATTTAATATGGGAAATTGTTGATAACTCTATAGATGAAGCTATTAATGGTTTTGGTGATTATATAAAAGTTACTTTACATGAAGATAAAAGCATTTCTGTTGAAGATCATGGACGTGGGCTTCCTTGTGGTATGCATCAAAGTGGAAAGAGTACTCCTGAGGTAATATTTACTGTACTTCATGCTGGTGGTAAATTTGAAACTAGTGGATATAAGGTATCTGGTGGTCTTCATGGAGTAGGTGCAAGTGTTGTTAATGCTTTATCAAAGTGGCTTGAAGTAAATATAAAAACTGGTGGATATGAATATTATATTAAATTTTCTAATGGTGGACATGTTGAGGTACCATTAAAGAAAATTGGTACTACGAATAAAACAGGTACTACGGTTAGATTTTTACCGGATGATCAGATCTTTTCTACTACTAATTTTTCTTTTACTACTATTGCTGAGAGAATGCAAGAATCTGCTTTTTTAATAAGTGGCCTTACAATCGAAGTCAATGATTTAGAAGATGGTAGAAGTGAAAAATATTGTTATGAAAATGGGTTATGTTCGTTCGTAGAAATGATTAATGAAAACAAAACACCATTACATAAGGTATTTAACTTTACAGGCAAGAAGAATGATATAGATGTTGATATAGCCTTACAGTATACTGATTCTTATAATGAAAATATTATTTCTTTTGTAAATAATGTAAAGACAACTGATGGTGGTACCCATGAGGTTGGTTTTAAAACTGCTTTAACTAGAGTATTTAATGATTATGCAAAAAATAATGGTTTCTTTAAAAATAAAGATAAGGCTTTTGAGGGTTCAGATGTTAGAGAGGGTTTAACTGCAATAATTTCTGTTAAGATTCCAGAAGCATTACTTGAGTTTGAAGGTCAAACAAAGGCTAAACTTGGAAGTCCTGTTGCAAGACAAGTTGTTGATTCTATAGTGGCAGATAAGTTATCAACATTTTTAGAAGAAAATAAGAAGGTTGCTACTGATATAATAGAAAAGTCATTAAAGAGTAAATTAGCTCGTGAAGCTGCTCGTAAAGCTAGAGAAGATATAAGAAAAGGTAAGAATAAAAATGCTAAGGATAAGTCTTTATCTGCAAAACTTACTCCAGCAAGCGGTAAAGATAAAAGTAAAAATGAACTATTTTTAGTAGAAGGTGATTCTGCTGGTGGTTCTGCAAAGCAAGGTAGAGATAGAAGATTTCAAGCTATACTTCCATTAAGAGGTAAAGTTTTAAATACAGAAAAGGCTAGTAGTCAAGAGATTTTAAAGAATGAAGAACTAAATACAATGATTCATACAATTGGTGCTGGGTCTGGTTCTGATTTTGATCCTGATGATATTCAATATGATAAAGTTATAATAATGACCGATGCTGATGATGATGGTGCTCATATTCAATGTCTTTTGATTACATTCTTTTATAGATTTATGCGTCCACTTGTTGATGCTGGAAAACTTTATATAGCAATTCCACCTTTGTATAAGATAACTTTTTCGAATAAAAAAATTGAATATGCTTATTCAAATGAAGAATTAAGAGAAAAAACTGAAGGTAAAAAGTATGAAGTTCAAAGATATAAAGGATTAGGTGAGATGAATGCTGATCAACTTTGGGAAACTACTATGAATCCTGAAACTCGTACTCTTATTAGGGTTACTATTGAGGATGCTTCTCTTGCTGAAAAACGTGTTTCTGTACTTATGGGTGATAAGGTTGAACCTAGAAAGGAATGGATTGAAGAAAATGTTGAATTTTCTTTAGAAGATAATTATAAAAAATAAAAGAGGTGGTGTAGTGTATAAAAAATATATTAAGCAAATAATTGATACTATTATTGCTATAATACTTCTAATATTGTTATCTCCACTTATTTTAATTGTTGGAATAATTACGTTTATAGATTTAGGTTTTCCTCTTCATAATACTATAAGGCTAAGAGAGGGCAAAAATAAAAAACCTTTTGTAATGTATAAGTTTAGAACTAAAGTATTAGGTAAAGAGTATGTTACTGATGGTAGTCAATATACTAAGGTAAGTTATATTATTGATCGTTTAAGATTAAATGAACTTCCACAACTTATTAACGTAATAAAAGGTGATATGGCGTTGGTTGGACCTCGTCCTTTTATTCCAAATGATAATTTACCAGATATAAAAATACCTGATGAGAGGTATTTTGTAAAACCTGGTATGACTGGTCTTGCTCAGGTAAGTGGTGGCAGAAATCTTACGCATAAACAGATTTTAGAGTATGATGTTGTTTATTATAATAATTTAAGCTTTTTAAATGATTTTAAGATTGTTATTAAAACACCAGTGTCTCTTATAAATAAAAAAACTTTCAAAAAATGAAAGTTTTTTGTTTTTAATATTATCTGTTATAGAATTCAACGATTAATGATTCATTAATTTCTGGGTTAAGTTCGCTTCTTTCAGGAAGTCTTACAAATGTACCAACTTTCTTTGAATCATCAAATGATACGAATTCAACTCTTTTTAACACTTTTTGTAATGAATCTAGAGCAGCTTTGTGATCTTTTGATTCTTCTTTAAGTGCTATTGTTGATCCTGGTTTAACTTTGTATGATGGAATATCTACTTTCTTTCCATTAACAGTGATGTGTCCGTGATTAACAAGTTGTCTTGCAGCACGACGAGTTTGAGCAAAACCTAATCTATATACTAAGTTATCAAGTCTTGATTCTAGTAATTTTAGGAAGTTTTCACCGTGAATACCTTCCATTTTTCCAGCTTCATTGAAAGTTTTCTTGAATTGTCTTTCATTTAAACCATACATGAATCTAACTTTTTGTTTTTCTTTTAACTGATCACTATAGTTAGAAGGTTTTCTTTTACGATCTTGTCCGTGTTGTCCTGGACCGTATGGACGTCTTGCTAATTCTTTACCATTTTCAAGTAAAGACATTCCTGTACGACGAGCTTGTTTATAGCTTGAACCTGTGTATCTTGACATAAAATTTCTCCTTTCTTTAAACTATATACAAATAACTTTTATTTCCTAATTCTATAGGGTGTTTATTTTGAGTTTTCACTTTACAGCCAAATTACTTACTCTTTCAATAAACACATTATAAAACCATAAAATAAGGCTGTTAAGATGTACATGCGTTTATAATTATAATTAAAATATGCTTAAAAGTCAAGAAAAATGATATAATCATATCAAGTGGTGATTTTTATGTTAAATAAAGAGTTACAAGTTTCTATAATTGATGAAGATGATAATGGTAATGGTGTTTTTAAAAAAGATGGATTAGTAGGATTCGTAAAAGGCGCTTTAAAAGGGGAAGAGTTATTGGTTTTGGTGGCTGATGTAAAAAAAAGATTTGTTAAAGCTAGGGTAGTAAAAGTATTAAAACCGTCTTTAAAAAGAAAAAAAGTAGTTTGTGATAAATTTTATGAATGTGGTGGTTGTAATTTTTTACATGTTGATTCTCAATTTGAAAATGAATGTAAATATAATTATATTAAATCATTGTTTCATGAATATAATGTAAAGCCAATTATTTCTTCTAATTTGCTTCATTATAGAAATAAGGTAACTTTTCATGTCAGAGATAATAGATTAGCTTATTTTGAAGAAGATAGTCATGATGTTGTTTTTATAGATAATTGTGCTTTAGTTAATCCAATTATAAATGATATGATAAATCATATTAATAAACTAGATTTATCTAATGTTTCTTCTGTTTTAATTAGGGTTTCAGAAACTACTGGTGAGGTAATGACAAGATTTAATGGAAATGTTTTTATTGATTCAATTAAAAAGTATTGTGATTCTATTTATATAGATGATAAATTAATTTATGGTAATCCTTATATTACTGAAAATATAAATGGTATTTTGTTTACAATTTATCCGGATTCATTTTTTCAAGTTAATACTAGTATGATGATTAAATTATATGAAGTTGTAAAAGAGTATGCATCATGTGGTAATTCTTTACTTGATTTGTATTGTGGTACAGGTACAATTGGAATTTATCTTAAGGATAACTTTAAAAGTGTTTTTGGTGTTGAAATAAACGAATCTAGTATTAAAAACGCTAATTTAAATAAGAAATTAAATAGTATTAAAAATTGTGAATTTCTTTTAGGCGATTCTAAAACAATAGTTAATAATTGTTATGATGTTGTAGTGGTTGACCCTCCTAGAAGTGGGCTGTCTAAGAATGTTATAAATAATTTGTTAGAAATGAAATCTAATAAAATTATTTATGTTTCTTGTAATCCTAAAACATTAAAAAGAGATATTGAGTTATTAGAAAATAAATATTATGTTAAAGAAATAACACCTGTTAATATGTTCTATAGAACTAGTCATGTTGAATGTGTTAGCATTTTAGAACGCAAATAGATAGGTTTCGTAACTTTGATATTAATTAAAGATAATTTTTTAAAAGTGGTAATTGTTGTATGTAGTATTTTTATTTGATATAATATATTTGTATTAATTAAGTTGCTAAGATTATTATGATAATTTGGTCGACTAGAGTTTATGAGGTTGAGCAACTGATCTTATATGCATGCATGCGGAGATATATTTTTTGTATATCTCTTTTTTGTATTTTGAAAGGAGAAAAAAATATGAATGAGGTAAAGGAAAAAGGAAAAATAAATAATTTGATATATGAGATAAGAGGAGTACAAGTTATGTTGGATAGGGATTTAGCTAGATTGTATGAGTGTAAAAATGGAACAAAAACAATTAATCAAGCTGTTAGAAGACATATAAATAAATTTCCTGAGAGATATGTTTTTCAGTTGACAAAAGAAGAATTTTTTAACTTGAAGTCCCAGTTTGAAACTTCAAGTTCAAATAATTATGGTGGTGTGAGAAAATTACCTTATGCTTTTACAGAGCAGGGAGTTGCGATGCTTGCTACAATACTTCACACTAGTGTAGCTGATATAATAAGCATGAAAATAATTGATGCATTTATTTATATGCGAAAGTATTTATCAAATGAAAATAAAAATAGTATGTTAGTTAATCATGAAGAAAGGATTTTAAAGCTAGAGGAATCATTTGATAAATTCTCTAACAGACATAATTCTATTATTTATGAAGGAAAAATATATGATGCATATAGTATTTTATTGGATATATTTAATGAGTCAAATAATGAGATAATAGTTGTTGATAATTATGTAAATAAGGAATTATTAGATGGATTAAGAAATATAGATAGAAAGATAATTGTGTTATCTAAAAATATAAATGGTGAACTAATAAAAAAGTATAAATTACAATATGATAATATTGAATTTATAAGCGATAATCCATTTCATGATAGATATATAATATTAGATAAAAAGGAAGTATATGTTAGCGGAATGTCATTAAAAGATATCGGAAAAAGTTATAGTTATATAAATAGAGTTAATGAGAAAATATTTATAGATGAATTATTAAAAAGAATAGAGCATATTTTGTAGTTATTTGATGAATGATTTTTATAAATTTTTTTATATTTTTAAATAAATATGTAATGTGTTTACGTATTATTTTACTTTATGTTTTACTTATTTTATTTAAATATGTTATAATTTTCTTATAAGATGGTAGCAAAGACTATTGTCTGCTTAATAAATTAGAAAAGGAGAGATGATATGGGATTTATTAAAGCATTTACAGGAGCACTTGGTGGTACTTTTGCAGATCAATGGAAGGACTTTTATATGCCAAGACCAGGAGTTCCAGCAACAGCAGGTTTATTTCAAGCTGTTCCAAGTAGTCAAAATACTGGGCGTGGTGAAAATACAAAGGGATATGATAATATTATATCTAATGGTAGTAAAATTATTGTTCCAGAAGGAACTGCACTTATTACATTACAAGATGGTGCTATAACAGGTATTATTGTTGAACCAGGGGGATTTATTTATAGTTCTCAAGATCCTAATTCACAATCTATATTTGCTGGAGATGGAATTATAGGACCAATAATTAAGTCTACTTGGGAAAAGGTAAAATTTGGAGGACAACCTGGAAGTCAACAATTAGCGTTTTATGTTAATTTAAAAGAAATTCCAAATAATAAATTTGGAACTCAATCTGAAATATATTGGGATGATGCATATTTTGGAACACAAGTTGGCGCTGTTACAAGAGGAACTTATACTTTGAAGATTGTTGATCCATTATTATTTGTTAAAAATTTTGTTCCAAGTCAATATTTACAACCAGGAGCACCAGTATTTGACTTTGCTGATATGGATAATGATGCTGGTACACAATTATTTAATGAAGTGGTTGGAACTTTATCTGCTGCTTTCTCTAATTATACAAATGATCCAAGTAGAGGAAATAGAATTTCTAAAATTCAAGGAGATCAACTTGGATTTGGTGCTGCAATGGCTCAAGCTGTTGAAGATGCATATCAATGGAAAAGTTCAAGAGGGCTTGAAATTGTTAAGACTGCAATTTTAGCAATCGAATATGATGATGATACTAAGAAATTACTTAGTGATGTTAAAAAAGCTGATGCTTTATCTGGAGCTAGAGGTAATTCATTTATGCAACAAGCTGCTGCTAGAGGAATGCAAGCTGCCGGAGAAAACGGTGGTGGAACCGGAATGGCTTTCATGGGAATGGGTATGAATGCTGCAAGTGGTATGATGGGCGGAATGCAACAACAACCAGCTCAAAGTTCTTATCAACCTAATTTTGGTGCACAGCAAGTACAACAAGCTTCTCAACAACCCACACAGGATCCAACAGCTAAACTTTTAGAAATGAAAAAACTTCTTGATGCTGGTGCAATATCTCAAGAAGAATATGATAAAGTAAAAGCTCAAGTGCTAGGTTTATAATAAATGAATAATGATAATGTAAAAGTTGTTAAAACTGATATTGGTGCAAAAAATGGCCAAGAAAAATGTCCGAAGTGTGGCTCTACTGATATTTCTCTTAGTGTTAAAAAAGGACTTTTAAGATGTAATTTTTGTCGTCATGAGTTTGAAGCAGAAAAAGTTGATGGATTAGAAACTGATATATCAAAACTTGCTGGTAGAGTTGTTGGATCGGGAACTCAGGATATTGTTGCAGATACAAAGGATGTTTTAACATTTAAATGTAGCAGTTGTGGATCCGAAGTTGTTATAGATACTTCATGTGCTACTCAAGCTAGATGTCACTGGTGTAGAAATACTTTATCTGTTAATGAACAAATTCCGAATGGTAGTATTCCGGATGTTGTTTTACCGTTTAAAATTTCTAAAGACGAAGCTCAATCTGAAATTCAAAAATTTGTAGGAAAGAGAAAATTCTTTGCACATCCAAAGTTTAGACAAGAATTTACAACTGAGAATATTATGGGTGTTTATTTTCCATATATGTTAGTTGATGTTAATGCTCATGCTGATTTTGTTGGCCAAGGGGAACATCAAGTAAGGAAATATTATGTAAGTAATGGTAATAGTCAAAAAGCTTATTATGATGCTGATTTATATGATGTTGGAAGAAGTTTTGATATAACTATTAATGGCTTATCAGTAGAATCAAGTGCTGATAAATTAAATAATACTTCATCTGAAAAGACAAATAATGTAATTAATTCTATAATGCCTTTTGATGTAGAAAATTGTGTTAAATGGAATGCAAATTATTTAAAAGGTTTTTCTTCTGAGAAAAGGGACACTAATATAGATCAACTTAGTGGCTTAGTTAATGTTCAAACGATGGATATCGCAAGATTTTCTTGTAATGAAACACTTAAAACTTATGATAGAGGTGTTTGTTGGAAAGACGAAAATCTTAATATAAAGGGTGAACAATGGCAAGCTGCATATTTACCAGTATGGCTTTATAGTTATCAACAAGTTAAGGGAAATAAAAAAATGCTTCATTATGTTGCTGTTAATGCAAGAACTAAGGAGACGATGGGAAGTGTTCCAATTCATATGCCTAAATTGCTTTTGATTTCAGGTTTAATTGAATTGCTGGGAATTATTGCTATGATTTTTGTTGATTCTGATGTAAGATGGCTATTTTTATTAGTTGGGGTTATTTATTTTATAATTATGTATTTAAGATATAGGAATTCTGATGCAAGACATACATATGAAACAGATACTAAAACTAATATGTCTAATTTAAAACAAGTTGATAAATTTGTTAAAACAAAAAAAGGTTTATCTAGTTCTATTATGGAAGGAGCTAATAATACTAAACTTAATGGTAATGCTGGAAAAGGAATACTTGATTCTATGAATAGTGTAAATATTAAAAATAGTGTTGTTAGTGCTTTAACTGATAATAATGCTGTAGCAGGATTTATAAAAGATAGTATTAATAAAAAAGATAAAGATAACTAAAAAAATTAATTAATAAAATCGACATAGTTTTTATATGTTTTTAAATATACTTATTTTGGTGGTATAGTGAAAATATATTTAGACTATGTTTTTTTTATTAATTTTTTATTTGACTTTATACTTATTATTTTCCTTTCAATTTTATTAAAACATAATACAAAATTAATAAGAATTATACTTTCATCTTTATTTGGTGGATTTTCTATATTTGTTATGTTTTTAAATATATCTTCATTATCATTTTTTATATTAAAGATGTTACTTGGTATTGTTATGGTAATTATTGCATTTGGGTTTAAAAGTTTTAAATATACCTTTAATAATTTCTTTTATTTAATGATACTTAGTATTATTTTGGGAGGTGGATTGTATCTTTTAAATGTAAGTAGAGGTTATTCAAATAGTGGTCTTGTTTTTTTTACTAATGGTAAGAAAAGTAATTTATTTATTCTTTTAATTGTTTCAGTAATTATATTATTTTTTTATGTTAGAAAATTAAGAAAAAATAAAGATATAGATTTACGATATAAAGTTCAGTTATATGATAATGGTAAAGTTGTTGATTTAGTTGGTTTTTTGGATACTGGTAATTGTTTATCTGATCCATTTTTTAAAAAACCAATACTAATTATTAATAAAGGAAATTATTCTTTTTCTGGTAAGAAAATATTGGTACCATTTAATACTATAAACGGTGATAGCATTATGGAATGTTTTATTGTAGATAAAGTATATATTTCTAATAGGGGATTTTTTAACAAAGTGTTAGTGGGAATTTCACCGGAGAAATTTAAAATTTCTGGTATAGATATAATTTTGAATAAAAATTTATGGGAGGATTTATGAAAAAGATATTAAAATTTTTAAAAAAGCTTTTTAGCAGTAAGGGTATTTATTTTGTTGGTGCAACTGATGTTTTGCCACCACCATTACCAAAAGAAGAGGAAGAAAAACTTGTTCTTTTAAAGGAAAAGGGTGATGAAGAAGCTCGAAATAAGCTTATTGAACATAACTTAAGACTTGTTGTTTTTTTAGCTAAAAAATATGAGAATACTAAGGTTGATTTAGAGGATTTAGTTAGCATTGGTTCGATTGGTTTGATTAAAGGAATTAATACTTTTTCGTTAGAAAAGAATATAAAACTTGCTACTTATGCATCACGTTGTATTGATAATGAAATATTAATGTTTTTAAGGAAAAATAAGAAAACTAAGGGTGATATATCATTAGAAGAATCATTATCTTTTGATGGTGATGGTAATGAACTTCATCTTGAAGATATATTAGGTACTGATTATAATATTGTTACTAAACCTTTAGATGATGAGATAGATAAAGAAATATTGAGAAAAGAACTTTCTAAACTTGATGATAGAGATAGGGAGATTATAGTGTTAAGATATGGTCTTGATGGTAAAGAGGAAATGACTCAAAAAGATTTAGCAGAACGGTTACAAATAAGTCAGTCATATATATCAAGAATAGAAAAAAAGGTTTTAAAAAGACTTAAAAATATAATGAAAGTTTAAAAAGCATTAAAAGTGCTTTTTTGATTTGGTAAAATGTAGTAAAATATTAGTATCTAGTGAGGTGAGACATATGACTTATTTATTTGTTGGTGAAAAGGATTTAATTGAAAAATTTGTTAATGAAATAAGAGAAAAAGAAAAAATAGATAATAATTCTATTAGCAGATATGATTTGGATAATTGTTCGATAAGAGATGCAATAGATGATATTAATACATTTAGTTTATTTGATAATAAAAAAATGATAATTGTTTATAATCTAGATAAAATTACTGATAGTGATATATTAGTGAGTTATTTAAAAAATCAAAATGATAATATTTTAGTATTAATAAGTTTTGATAAATTAAATGATAAATTGTCATATGTTAAAGAATTAAAGAAAAATTGTTCATATAAAGAATGTTTTAAATATGATGTTTTAGATTATATTAAAGAATCCTTGAAGGATTATAAAATTAGTTTTAGTGATATGCTCTTATTAAAGGATTATGTTGATAATAATTACAATAGGGCTCTAAATGAAGTGGAAAAATTAAAGCTTTATAAACAAGATGATAAGGTAATTAATAGAGATGATATTAAGCTTGTAGTAAGTAAAAGTTTTGATGGAAATATTTTTTCTTTGATTGATGCAGTTAATAAAAAAGATAAAGTAAAAGTATTTTCAATATTTTATGAATTAGTTAATAATGATGATGAGATTAAGATAATAAGTATTTTAGCTAATAACTACAGATTAATATATAAAATCAAAGTATTATGTAAAGATATGCTTGATGATGATGTTATTAAAAGATTAAAGATACATCCATATAGATTTAAACTTTTGAAAGAACAAGGTTATAATTATACAGAAGATGATGTATTAAATTACTTAAAAGAACTTAGTGAACTAGATATAAAAATAAAGTCTGGTGCTATAGATAAGAGACTTGGAATGGAATTGTTCTTATCTAAAATATAGTTTACTATTTTATATATTTTTGGTAGAATATTTGTAATGAGGAAGCGATTTTATGATAGATATTAATTTAATTAGAAATGATAAAGATTTAGTAAAAGAAAATATTAAGAAAAAGTTTCAAGATGAAAAGTTACCTTTAGTTGATGAGGTTTTTGAACTTGATAAGAAAGTAAGAAGTATAAAACAAGAAGGTGATTTACTTCGTAATCAAAGAAAAGTATTAAGTGATAAAATTGGAAGTCTTATGCGTGATAAGAAGGCAGATGAAGCTCTTCTTATTAAGAATGAAGTTAGTGCTATAAATGAAAAGATTACAACCTTGGAACATGATGAAGAAAATTTAAATATTATTATTAAAGAAAAAATGATGGTAATTCCAAATATTATTGATAAATCAGTTCCTATTGGTCGTGATGATAGTGAAAATGTTGAACTTAAAAAATATGGTGAACCAGTTGTTCCGGATTTTGAAATACCATATCATGCTGATATTTTAATATCTATTAATGGGTTAGATAAGGAAGCTAGTGGTAGAACAAGTGGTAATGGTTTTTATTATTTAATGGGTGATGCTGCAAGACTTAGTACTGCTATGCTTAATTATGCTAGAGATTATATGATAGATAAAGGATTTATTTATTGTATTCCTCCATTTATGATAAGAAGTGATGTAGTAAATGGTGTTATGAGTTTTGCTGAAATGGATGCTATGATGTATAAAATAGAAGGTGAAGATTTATATTTAATCGGAACTAGTGAACATTCAATGATTGGTAAATTTAAAGGACAAATAATTAAAAAGAATGAATTACCTATTACAATGACATCTTATTCTCCTTGTTTTAGAAAAGAAGTTGGTGCTCATGGTATAGAAGAAAGAGGTATTTATCGTGTTCATCAGTTTGAAAAACAAGAAATGATTGTTATTTGTGAACCTAAAGATTCATTTGATTGGTATGATAAGATGTGGAATTATACTGTTGAAATATTTAATAATTTAGGTATACCAGTTAGAACATTAGAGTGTTGTAGTGGTGATTTGGCTGATTTAAAAGTTAAGTCATGTGATGTTGAAGCTTGGAGTCCAAGACAAAAGAAATATTTTGAGGTTGGATCTTGTTCAATACTTGGTGATGCTCAAGCAAGAAGACTTGGTATAAGAATTAAGGGTGAAGATGGTAATTATTTTGCACATACTTTAAATAATACTGTTCTTGCTTCTACAAGAGCTTTAATAGCTTTCTTAGAAAATAATTATAATGAGGATGGAACTATTAGTATTCCTCCTGTTCTTAGACCTTATATGGGTGGTTTAGAAGTTATAAAACCAAAAAATATAAAATAATATTTTATTAGGAAGGTTGTGGGTTTATGAAATATTTTTTTGCAGGTATTAAAGGATCTGGAATGAGTGCTTTAGCTACTATGCTTTATGATTCTGGAAATGAAATAATTGGTTATGATGATTTCAATCATACTGCAGAATCTGATAAGCCTTTGGTAGAAAGAGGTATTCCTATTTATAATGATTTATCTCATATGGAAAAAGGTATGATTTATGTTCATACTGCTGCTATTCATAAAGATCATAAATCATATATTAAAGCTAAAGAGTTAGGGCTTCCTATATTTAGTTATTTTGAAATGATAGGTGAGTTGACTAAAAAGTATGAATCTATTTGTATTTCTGGAACTCATGGAAAAACTACTACAACTGCAATGTTGTCTAGAATATTTTCAAATACAATTGGTACTAATTATATAATAGGAGATGGCACTGGTTTTTTAGATAAAAATTCTAATCTTTTAGTTGTTGAATCTTGTGAATTTGAAAGGCATTTTCTTGCTTATGATCCAGATTATACTATTATTACTAATATTGATTTAGATCATGTTGATTGTTATAAAAATATTGATGAAATAGTTTCGGTATTTCAACAGTTTGTTGATAAAACTAAAAATACTGTTATAGCGTGTGGTGATGATTTAAATGTAAGACGTTTAAAGTCAGATAAGATAGTTTACTATGGCTTTAATGATAATAATGATGTGGTTGCTAAAAATGTTAAATTAAATCAATATGATAGTTCTTTTGATGTTTATATTAAAGGTGAGTTTTATGAACATTTCGATATAAAATTATATGGAAATCATATGATTCTTGATGCATTAGCATGCATTTATATGTCTTATCTAAAGGGCATTTCTAAAGATGATATTTTGAATTATTTAGATACATTTCCTGGTGCTAAAAGAAGGTTTGCTGAAGAAGTAGTAGGTGACTCTATTTTAGTTGATGATTATGCTCATCATCCAGTGGAAGTTAAAACTGTAATTGAAACTGCAAGACAAAAGTATCCAGAAAAGAAAGTAGTTGCTGTATTAATACCTTATACATTATCAAGAACAGAAGCTTTTTACAAAGATTTCGCTGATGTTATTTCTTTAGCAGATAAGGCTTTTGTTACTGATGTTGAACCAGCACGTGAAAAGTTAGTGGATTATCCTAATGTTAATTATCATATGATTATGGATTTAGTTCCGAATTGTGAACATATAAGTGAAGAAGAAATATCTAAGTTATATGATTATAAGAATTCTGTAATATTATTTATGGGATGTAAGGATTCTAAGTATTTAAGGGAAGCATATAAGAAGGGTTTAAAATGAATATAGATATATTAAAAGTAGGAAAATTAAGAACAAATTGTTATATTGTATATCTTGATGGTAAATGTTTAATTATAGATCCTGGGGATGATGAAAACTTTATTGTTTCTAGAGTTAAGGAATTAGGACTTGATGTTTTAGCTATTCTTGTTACACATAATCATGAAGATCATAATAAATGTGCTAAGAGTATTGCTAGTATATATGGTGTTAAGGTTTTTGATTATAATAATTTATTTGAACAAGAACACTTTTTAGATCCTTTTAAGTTCCGTGTTATTTATACTCCTGGGCATACAGATGATAGTATATGTTTTTATTTTCCAGCATATGAGGTTATGTTTACTGGAGACTTTATATTTAAAGATGGGGTAGGTAGAACTGATTTACCTACTGGTAATTATAAAGATCTTATTCAGAGTTTAAAGAAAATGAAGGAATATCCTTCTTCTGTTAAGATATATCCTGGTCATGGTGATAAAACTATACTTGGTGATGAAAGAGAAAATAATGAATTGTTTTCAATATAAAATAAAAGAGCTATTGTAGCTCTTTTATCTTGCCTCTTTTTTAATTAATTTTGCATGTAGAACCATTCTTGTACCATTTGTATCATAACATGATGATAATGTTAATATTTTATCATCTGTTGTTACAGTTGTATTAAAGTTGAATTTACTTCTTTTTTTCATTGTGTCAAGCCATGATTTGAATTCTTCACTTGTTTCAAATCCTGGAGTTATGTAGTATGATTCTTCTTTTACTGTGTATACTGAGAATACTTGCCATAATGTGTTTTCTGTTGGTGTTGAATATTTTACAATGTGATAGTTTTTATTTTTATACCAATTGTCTTTTAAGACATTTCTTAAACTATGGAATATTGAACCATCAACTCTACTGTGTCCATAAATTATAGTATTTTGATCTGATAAATCTTTATTGTTTCTATAATCTAAATATACCCATCCAGCAGAATTATAGTCTTTTGTAAATGAGTGATTTAGATAATATTCATTATTATTTCCTTGTACAACTGGGTAGTTTATTGATGTACCTTCAACTCTTACCCATCCGGTTGTATCACTGTTTTTTTCTAATAAATCTTTAAAATCTACACTTATTAGTGACATTTTTATATAATCCCAGTATGGATCAAATTTATCTTCTGGTGGATTTACATTTTCTGATTTATCACTTGGAAATAATTCTTCAATCTTGGTATTTTCTATGATAGTTTCAGTTATACTGGATATTTTTTTGTTATCCTTAAACCACATTATTATTTTATATGTAGAAAATATAAGTGTTGCAATTGATGCAATTAATACTACTATAGTAAAGAATTTTTTTATTTTTTCGCTTTTCATTGTATTCTCCTTTTATAAATAGATTATATATTATTTTTTTGAAAATGTCTTTAATTATTAAAAAAATAAAATTTTCTCTTGTAAAAGAAATGTTAATATGTTATTATTTTATTGTTATCTTTTATGGCGAGATAGCTCAGCTGGCTAGAGCAATCGGTTCATACCCGATCGGTCAAGAGTTCGAATCTCTTTCTCGCTACCAGATTGGTACTAAACTCGAATTTTTCGAGATAATATAAAAACTACTTTCAATTAAAATTTGAGAGTAGTTTTATTTTTATTTATTTCAATTTGTTTTTCATCAATATATTCATAATTTAATTTATTATTTTTTGTTACAATTAATTCACCAAGTTCTTTTTCAAGACTGTTTTTTGCTTGTTTTGCTATGTTGCCACCTTTATGTGCTACTTTAATATTTTCTTTTAGCCCTTGTGGTTTTTGTTTAGATGCTATTCTTTTTGTTGCTTCTTCAGATAGGTCGGTTAGTATTAATTCAATATTATCCATATTATCTCTTAAAGATTCTTTTCTAAGGCCTTTAAAATTTTTATATTCTTTTGCAGTCATTCCACTCCATGTTTTATATATTTCATTTGTTAGAATACTGTATTCATTAGCTTCAGTTATTCCTCCATCTTTCCATATATCAGTTAACTGTTTTCTATCTTGAATGCTTCTGATACGTTTTGAAATCCATTGTTCGTCGTATCCTTTTTTTCTATACAAATCTATTGCTCTTTGTACAGTAAGAGATGGATCGAATGTTTCATCTATTCTTTCACTACCTAATCTTGCTAACCATTGTTTAATTGGTTCTGCATTTTTACTTGGTATTGATTCAATTATTCTAAACATTTCTTCAATGTCACAAATATCAGTTAATCTATATTTACCATCTTGTGATTTTAATTTCAATTGTCCGATTTTTTCGGACACTTCATTTCCTTCTTGTTTTAATTTTCTTTTTAAGTCACTCCAGTATTTTCTTGGTCTATTGCTTTCTGTTAGTACCCCAATCAAATCAACAATACTTATAAAGTATTTTTCTTGTTCCTTATCCCAAACAGTTCTAATAGTTTCATTGTTAAATATTTTGTTTACTAAATGCATTTTTTCTTCTTTCAACTTATTACCTCCCTTGATGCTTTATTAGTTATTATTTTTTGTTTTAGCAACTCAATATTAATATATCGAACATTTGTTCTTGATGCAATAGATAAGTTATATTTTTTGTAATTAATTTATAAATTTATTAAATTAGTGCTTTTTTACTTTCAATATGTTAGAATATTTTTTGGAAGAAGTGAATTTTATGAAGTGTTTAGTTATTATTCCTGCTTATAATGAAGAAAAAAATATTTTAAAAACTGTTAATAGTGTTAAAAGCACAAAAGTAAAAGGTGTTACGCTTGACTATATTGTTATTAATGATGGATCTAAAGATTTTACAAAACAAGTGTTAATAGATAATAAACTTAAATTTATAGATTTACCTTTTAATCTTGGTATTGGTGGAGCAGTTCAAACTGGTTATAAATATGCATATTATAATAATTATGATTTTGCTATTCAATTTGATGGTGATGGTCAACATGACGCTTCATATATAGAAGCTTTAATCAATGAATTAAAATGTGATAATAATATAGTAATTGGTTCTAGATTTGTTCAAGAGTTAAGTAGTTTTAGATCTACTAAAATGAGAAGGGTAGGAATTAATTTATTATCATGGTTGATAAAACTTGTTACTGGTAAAAAAATTTATGATCCAACAAGTGGTTTTAGGGCAACTGACAAAAAGATTATTGAACTTTTTGCAAAGAATTATCCTACTGATTATCCAGAGCCTGATACTATTGTTACTGTAATAAAAAAAGGATATAAAGTGTCAGAAATACCAGTTCAAATGAATAAACGTGAACATGGAAAGAGTAGTATCAATTTTATAAAATCAATTTATTATATGATAAAGGTTTGTTTATCAATAATAATTTCAGCTGTTTCTACAAAGAAAGGAAATGATTAATATGCCTACAAAATTAGTTATATTTTTGATTATAATAGCTTTGATTTTTGTTGTTTATGTTTGGTGTAATATTGTAAAAAGAAAACTTACTATTAAGTATGCACTTATTTGGTTGTTGTTTAGTATTTCTATGATTATTGCTGTACTAATACCAGGATTTTTAAAGATTATTTGTAATGCAATTGGAATTGTTACAGTTTCAAATTTTATCTTTTTTATAGGATTTGGACTTTTATTATTTATAACTTTTGTTTTAACAAAGATTATTTCTGATCAAAAATCTAAAATTACATCTTTATGTCAAGAAGTTGCTATATTAAAATGTGAAAAGGAAAATAGGTAATATGAAAATGTTAGTTAATTTATTTAATAAGTATAAAGTATTTTTAAAATATATTGTTTCTGCTTTTATTTCTTTTGCTTTAGATTTAATATTGTTTTCTTTGTTTTCTTTCTTATTAAAAAAGGGAATTGGTGATAAATCCATATTTATTGCTACAATAATGGCAAGGGTTATATCTTCTTTAGTTAATTATTTTATTAATAGAAATAAAGTATTTAAGAATAATGAAAATAAGATGGATGTAAAGACATTGACTAAATATTATTTATTAGTGATTATTCAAATGCTTGTATCCGCTACTGTTGTTACATCTATTTATAAATCTGTTCATATATATGAAACAGTAATAAAAATTCCAGTTGAAATAGTACTATTTATGGTTAATTATTTTGTTCAAAAGAAATTTATATTTAATGATAATAATAGTAAAACTAATTTTAGTAAACATAAAAAATTATTTGCTTTTATATTTGCTCTTATTACTACTTTTAGTTTATTATTTCAAATTAAATCTTTAAAATTTAAGTTTTCTTATAATAATACAATGATGATTACTTATATAGTTTTATCTGCTTTATTGTTTGTTTATTATAATAAATATTTGTTTAAGTTTCCTAAAAAGATTACTTATTGTATTATAAGTGTTATTTTTAGTTTATTAATGGTGTTTGGATATAGTTATGATGTTGTTCATAATTCATCATTAGTTCTTGGAAATTCATATTTAATTATTTTTTCAATTGTTAAATTTATTGGTTATTATGTACTATTTAATACTTCAATTCATTTATTTGATGATTTTGTTAAATTAAAGAAGGTTAAAGATGGTAAGTTGCCAAAATTGTTTGATATGTTTTTAAAACATCCATTTATATTTAGTTTTATTTTCATATTGATATGTTATTTGCCATATATAATTGCTTATTATCCAGTTATTATTAATTATGATGCTGCTAATCAAGTAAAAGAGGTTATGGGTATTCATACTAGATATATGGATAGTGTGGTTCTTATTAATCCATCTGTTACATTAACTAATTTTAATCCAATTATTCATACTTTTTTAATAGGTGGTTTATTTAAAGTTGGTTATCTGCTTGGTAATGTTAATTTTGGAATGTTTTTATATTCTATTATCCAGTTACTTATAGTTATTAGTGTCTTTTCTTATTCTATTTATTATTTAAATAAGATTAACGTAAATAAAAAGATAATTGTTGTTGTTCTTTTGATATATTCATTAGTACCATTATTCCCGCTTTATGCAATGACTGCTGTTAAAGATGTTATTTTTTCTGCTTTGATACTTTTATATGTTATTAGAGTTTATGATTATATTAAAAATGATTGGAATATAAAAGATTATATTTTATTTGGTTTATTAATATTACTTATTATATTATTTAGAAATAACGGAATTTATACGATTATTTTAACTCTTCCTTTTGTATGTTTATTTAAGAAAAAGGGTAGGTTTGTTCTTGCTTTGGTTTTGGTTTTAAATATTTCTTTATATGGTTTATATAATAAAATTTTATTGCCTCACTATGAAATATCTAATACGAGTGTAAGAGAAGCTCTTTCTGTTCCTTTTCAACAAACTGCAAGATTGGTTAAATATTATGATGAGGAAATAGATAAAAATGATAAAGTAATTATTGATAAGGTATTGGAGTATGATACTTTAGGTGAAAGGTATAAACCTAATTTATCTGATCCTGTTAAGAATAAATATAATAAATATGCTACATCTTCTGATCTTAATGATTATTTTAAAGTATGGTTTAAATATTTATTTAAATATCCTGGTGTTTATGTCGATGCTACTATAAATAATATTTATGGATATTTTTATCCTAATACAAGTGGATGGTATGTTTATACTAATTTAAATGCAAAGCTAATTGAAGCCGGATTTGATTATCATTTTATTGGTGCTATGGGATTTTTAAGAACTATTTTGAAGGGTTATGCTAATATTTTCCCTTATATCCCTATTGTTGGTTCTATTGCTAATATAGGTATTGTTGTATGGATTCATATTTTATTACTTGGATTCTTAATAGTTAATAAAATGAAAAAATATATTATTTTATTATTACCATCATTTACATTTATTTTGGTATGTATGGCTGGACCTGCTAATACATATTTTAGATATGTGTTACCATGTGCATTTGCTTTACCAGTAATTATTTGTATTTTATATAATGAATTTTTAAATAAAAAAGAAATGAATTAAACTTTTATTCTTATTCATTTCTTTTTTTATTTTTATACTATTTTGTTTCTTATTCCTTCTTTTGTTAAAGCTCTTTGATAAGTTTTTGTATGTTTATTTATTTCATATTTAGTTAGTTGTTTGTAATCGTTTGATCCAACAAATGGTGAATTTATATATTTACAGATATTTACATTTGTTGGGTTTACTATTTTTAAAGCATCAATGGTTTCTTTTATGTCTTGTGTATTTTCAGTTGGAAATCCTGAGATTATATTAAGATCTAAATCTTTTGGATATTTTTCTTTTATATCTTGTGTAAATTTTAAGAATTCTTCTTTTGTAAAACCTTTTTTCATTAGTTCTAGTAATCTATCGCTTCCTGATTCTAATGAACCACAAATATGTACTATTTTTTTATTATTTTTTATTGGATGGTTAAAACCAAGATTTATAGCATCTTTAAATGAGAAACCTGTTAAGTAAACTTTTTCTATTCGATCTTGTTCTTTTATAAATTCAAGTAGTTTTGGTAATAAGAAATGACCTTCTTTATCATATCCATATTGACATAGATTTGTTCCGATTAAATTTATTCTACTACTTGGAGATTCTTTTATATATTTTTTTACTGTTTCTAAGTCAGCACTTATTAATGGATAGTTTTGAAAAGTAGTTTTACAGAATGAGCATTTATTTAAACATCCATTTGTTATGTATATGTTTCTTATTTGTATTCCATCTTCTTTAAATCCGACTGGATTTTTTTCTTCTTTTTCTCCTTCAATTAAACTTGTTAGGGTATAAGGGTTATCTTTTGGTATTATGTAATCTACATTTTCTTTTAGATAATTTGTTACTTTATTTAAATATGGATCATTTATATGTTCCCGTGTTATACATCCAGTTAAAAATATTTTTGTTGATGGTTTTTTCATTCTTTTTAAGTATTTTATATAGTTGAGTGTCTGATTAATATGCTTTTTTGTTGTAGCACAACTACTTGCAATCACTATTATGTCTGCATCATTTGGATTATTTGTTAGTTCATGCTTCTCTTTTAACTTTTCTTTTATTAAGTTTTGTTCATAATTTAAGGAACAACTTAAGTTTGCGCTTATAAATATTTTCATTATGCCCCCTGAACGTTTATTATTTATTATCAATTACATTTATAATTGTAGGTACTATTTGTTTTTTTCTTGATACAAATTTATCTATAAACATTCCTTGTGATAGATCTTTTTTGAAACATCTACTTAATATTTTTTTACTATCATTATTATATAATATATATGATCCATTACCAAGTATATCTGTTATAAATAGTGTTATTATGTCATATTTTTCATGCTTTGCTATTTCATCAAGCATTTCTATATATTCATCTTTTTTATTTAGGATTATGTTTATTTCTTCTGTAAATGCTTGGCAGATCCCAATACCTATTTTTTTATTATTTTCTTCATATATTTTAAAATCAGAATATAATACTTGTTCTTGTGTTTTATTTTCTATATTAGTTCCTGCTTTAAGCATTTCTATTCCATATTTTTGATGATTTAATTTTGATATTTTTTCTAGTTCTTTAGTTGCGATTTTATCTAATTCTGTTGTAGTAGGTGAGTTTAACATTAATGTATCAGAAATAATTCCTGATAGCATTAGTGATGCCATTTCTTTTGTTATTTTAATATTGTTTTCTTTATACATGTAATAAATAATTGTATTTGTTGACCCGACAGGCATTGTTCTGAAATTGATTGGCATTTTTGTCCCAAGCGATCCAATTTTGTGGTGATCGATTATTTCTAATATTTCAGCTTCTTCAATTCCGTCAACACTTTGTTGATATTCATTATGATCTACTAATATAACTTTTTTAGGATGTTTATCATTTAAGTCAGCAACTTTTAAAAGTCCAAGACAAATGTCTTCTTTGTTTACGATTGGATAGTAACTGAACTTTGTTTGTTTAGTTAAAGCCAAAACATCATTTACATAATCATTTTCGTCAATACATAGTAAATCTTTTGTATATTCTAGATCTTTTATATAGTTACTAAATACTATTTTAATTGATGTATTAAAGCTATCTAATGGTGTTTTTATAATATTTATTTTATTTTTTTCAGCGATTTTTAAATACTTATTTTTTATTTCACTATTTTCTGCAATTATGATTAGTTTTACTTTTGATTTTAAAGCATTTTCTAATGCTTGATAGTTACTTTCTACGATTAAAATATCTTCACTTGTTAAATCTTTAGTATTAAATGTTGCAGTTATTAGGTTTCCATTTATTTCATCATCAAATTTTAATATTTCTGTTCCATTTATAGATTTTAATATATTTTCATATGAAGCTTTAATCTTTTTTGAATCATTTGATATTTGATTTCTAGCTATATCCTTCATTGCAAGTGATTTAGAGAATTTCTTTTTATCATCTACTACTGGAATAGTACTGATATCATTTTCACTCATGAAGTTAAAAGCATCTAGAATTGATTTTTTATTATTTACATAGTATTTTTTACGATAGTTTACATCTTTTATTTGTAATTTTACATCATTTAAATATCTAGGTGTTTTAATTCCAAACCTTTTTAATACATATGCTGTTTCTTCGTTTATAGCACCTAGAACCCTTGGTTCTGTTTTATATCCTAATTCATTTTTTAGGTTAGATAATGTTATTGCAGCACATACTGTGTCTGTATCAGGGTTTTTGTGACCAAATATTAAAATTTTATTCATGTTTACACATCCTTTATGTATTTTATTTTATCATCTTAGGCTTTAGCTTGCAATTAATAACTTGAATAATATTTTTTTATTATGTATAATGTTCTTGTAAATAGAGGTGTTTATGAAAAAGAATAAAGATATTAATAAAAGTAAAAAGGTTATTAATTCTACTGTTTTGAAAAGAGCTAAAACTGGTAAAATTTATGATTTGTTGTTTTCAGTATTATTTTTATTTTTAGCTATTGGATCTATAGTATATGGGAATATTTATACTAAGAAAGATGTTATTCCATATTTATACAGTGTAAAAAAAGAGGGATATAAAGCAAATATTAATGTTAATATTATTCCATATGCTTTTGCTAAGAGTATTGATGAAGAAGTTACTAATAAGCTTTATTTTGTAATGGATAATAATAAGTTTACGTATATTGTATATCTTGATCAAGATACATATACAAAAATTAGTAATATAGAAAACTTAAAAGATGAGGGATATATTCTTACTGGTTCAACGCATAAAATACCTGATAAGATAAAAGAACTTGCTATAAGTGTATATAATAAATCAATTGAAGAAGATCTTTTAAATGAAGATAATTTTGAAAAGTATTTTGGAACTATGTTACTTGATACTGTTTCAAATTATGATGATGCTAAGGTTACTCATGTTAGTATGTTGATGTTTTATGGACTTGCTTTATTGTTCTTACTTGTTTCAATTTCATTCTTTTTGGTATTTTTAAGAGCTAAAATTATAACTGAAAAAGTATTAGAGATTTTATCTCAAGAAGATATTGATTTAATATCAAAGGAATTAACTGATAAATCAACTAAGTCTTATAAGAGAAAAGGTATATATCTTACTAAAGACTATTTAATTAGTACTTGTTATGGATTAACTATTATTGATTACAAAAATATTTTCTGGTTTTATAAAGAAAAAATAAAACGTTATTTCGTTACAGTTGGTACAAGTATTGTTATATATGATAGAGACTTAAATGGATGTATTTATAATTTTAAAACTTTTGGTAGACAAAATAAGGTATGTAATGAAATATATAAGATTCTTCAAAAAAACGCTACTAAAGCTTTAGTTGGAAATAGTGAAGATGTTGTTAAAAAAGTAGCTGAAATATATGAAAAAAGGCAAAAGTCATCTAAATGATGACTTTTTTTGCTAAAATTTTGTAAAAAAAGTTGTTTTTTAAAATATTTTTTGTTATAATCGTTGGTAGAAAAAACGGGAAGGAGGGATAATATGACACAGGTTGCAGTTAAAGGAAATTTAGATGGAGCTTTAAAACGTTTTAAGCAAAAATGTTCTAGAGATGGAATCCCTTCAGAAGTAAAGAAAAGAAAATTTTACTCTAAACCCGGAATTGTAAAAAGGGAAGAAAAGAAACAAAATATAATTAATTCAAAAAAGAAAAATAGAAAAGATAGATATAACTAAGAGGGGTGTTTAGATACACCTTTTTCTTATTTTAGGAGGAAAATATGGATTTAGTTTTAAAATTAAAGAGAGATTTAGTTCAAGCAATGAAGGATAAGGATAAGGTTACTTTAAATACTTTAAGGTCAGTTAAAGGTGCTTTACAGATGGAAGTTATTAATAACAAATGTGAAGAAAATGATGAAGTTTTACTTAATGTTATTAATAAACAAATTAAAATGCGTAATGATTCAATTAGTGAATTTAAGAAAGCTGGTCGTGAAGATTTAGTTTCATCTTATCAAGAAGAAATAAATATATTAAAAAAATATATGCCTAGTCAGTTATCAAATGATGAATTAAATAAAATAATTGATGAGGTGTTTGAGATTGTTAAACCAGAATCTATAAAAGATCTAGGTAAAGTAATGAAAGAGATAACTCCAAAAGTTAAGAATAGATGTGATATGTCAGTTCTTAATTCTTTAATTAGAGAAAAACTTAATTAAGAGTAAATTTTTACTCTTTTTTTAATACAATTTATTAGGTGGATTATGCTAACTAATATAAGAAATTTTATAAAAGATGATAAATTTAGAATAAATATGTATGATGATAAGGTGGATATTATTAACTATAGTGAAATTGTTGATTTTTCCTCGGATAAAATTGTTTTAAAGAACTTTGATAGGTTTATTTATGTTAATGGTAATAATTTAGTTATAAATAAACTTTTGGATACTGAGTTACTTATTTCAGGAGATATTAGTAGTTTAGAATTTAGGTGATAAGATTGATCAATTATTATATTGTTTCTTGTAGTGGTAAAAATATTAATAGATTTATTAATAAGATTTTAAAGTTAAATATTGATATATTAAAAATAGAATATTTTAAAGATGAAGTTTTAATTTATATAAAGTATGAAGATATAAAAAAAATAAAAGAAGTAAAAGGTATATATAATATTAAAATAGTTGGTACTCATGGTAAAAGACGAATTAAGGCTTTAATTATGAAATATCGTATGTTTTTATGTTTTTTTATTTTATCTATTTTTATTATTGTTTTTTTATCGAGAATTATTTTGTTTATAAATATTGACACTAAAAATAAAGATGTTTATGATGCTGTTTATAAGGATTTAAATAGTAATAATGTTTCTTTATTTTCTGTTTCTAAAGATTTTAATTATTATGAAAGATTAGCTGATATTATTAAAAGTAATAATCCTTCATTAATTGAATGGATTGAAATAAAACATAATGGTGTATTTTTAAATGTATCTGTTATCGAAAGAAAAAATAATATATCTGTTCCTAATAAAAATGTAATTACTAATATAGTAGCTAGTAAAAATGCTATTATAAGAGATATTTATTCTACCAGTGGACAACTTGTTAAATTTAAAGATGATTATGTTTCTAAAGGTGATGTTATATTAAGCGGTATTATAAGAAGAAATGATAATATTGTTGGTTCTAGAAATTCTAGTGGTTTAGTTTTTGGCGAGGTATGGTATAGGCTTGTACTTAGTAAACCTTATAAATATGTAAGTAATAAAAGCAGTGATATTTGTTATGTTAATTATGATTTTAATGTTTTAGGTTATGAATTCAATGCTTTAAGATTTAAAAGTAAAAAATGTAAGAAAAATGGTGTTATATATAGTGGCGGTTTATTAAGACTTAAGAGAAGAGTTGAAAATATCTTAATAAAAAATAATGTTTCATACGATAAGGAAACATTAAAAAAAGAACTTGAAGATGAGGCTTTTAATAAAATAAATAAAGATCTTTGTGATAGAGAAAAAATATTAGAGCAAAAAACTTTGAAAACTTATGATAAAGATGGTAAAATGTATGTGGAAGTTTTTATGAAAGTTTATGAAGATATTTCTTTGGAGGTTGAGACTTCTTTACCTAGTGAATGATAGAGGAATGGTAGAAATGTTTATAGAAAAAATGAGAGATTATGCTATAGGTGTTCTTAGTTTTTCATGGCCGATGGTAGTGATATCTATTATTGTAGCTATTAGTGTTAGAATTGCTTATCTGATAATTAATAAACAAAAATTTGTTATATATGAAGAATTATTTAAACTGTTCTTTTTAGTTTATATTCTTTGTCTTTTTCAGGTGGTTACATATAGAGATGTAAATCTTACAGGCAATAATTTTATACCTTTTAAAGAGATTTTAAGATATAGTATTGGTAGTAGTTTATTTTATAAAAATGTATTTGGTAATATGATATTATTTTTACCATATGGTATTTTTATTTCATATTATGTTAAAACTGATAAGTGGTATACAGCTTTTATTTTAGCTTTTATAGCTTCTATATCAATAGAGTGTATTCAGTTATTGATAGGAAGAGTTTTTGATATAGATGATGTTATATTAAATGTATTCGGTGCTTTATTAGGATTTGGTTTATATAGAATATTTTACAAAATTCAGGATAAGATTCCTAATTTGTTAACAAGGGAAATAATTCTTGATATTTTATCAATTATGTTGCTTGGAGGATTAGTATGGTTTTTGGTGGTTTAAATAAATTT
Organism: uncultured Bacilli bacterium; assembly: GCA_934102355.1. Lineage (GTDB taxonomy): Bacteria > Bacillota_I > Bacilli_A > RF39 > UBA660 > CAKORS01. The sequence continues at coordinate 308,516 of CAKOSO010000001.1, read as the reverse complement.
GAAATTTGTAATTTAACAGATTTTGATATTTCTTCTTATTTAAAGGATATTAAACGTGTTTTAAAGTATGCTTTAAAAGTTGAAAAAGTTAAGAATGCAAATTTTAATGTTATTTTTGTAGATAATGATTATATACATAAACTAAATAAGGAATATAGAAATGTTGATAGGACTACTGATGTAATTAGTTTTGCTCTTGAAGATAATAAGGAAGAGGAACTATCTAATGTTAGAATGCTTGGTGATATTTACATTTCTATTGATAAAGCTCGTGAACAAGCTTTAGAATATGGACATTCTTTAAGAAGAGAGTTATCATTTTTATCAGTCCATGGTATTTTACATTTGTTAGGCTATGATCATATGAAAAAAGAAGATGAAAAAATTATGTTTGCTAAACAGGAGGAAATATTAAATGCAAAAAAAATCGAAAGATAAATTTAAAGAAAAAAGTTTTAAAAGATATTTGTTGTCTTTTAAGTATTCATTTGATGGATTGAGATATGCTTTTTATCATGAAAAAAATTTGTTTTTATTAATAATTTTTGGTATTTTAGAATTGTTACTTGGAATAGTTCTTAATGTTAGTTATACTGAAAGACTTATTATAGTTGTTTTAATTGGTGCAACTTTGTGTATTGAGCTTTTAAATACTGCAATTGAAGCCTCAGTTAATTTAATTACTAAAGAAAAAAAGGAAGATGCAAAGCATGCTAAAGATGCTGCAAGTGGCGCGGTTGCTGTTTTTTCTATTTTTCATTTAATTATTGTATTGATTATTTTTATTCCAAAAATTATATTATTGTTTAGGTGATATTTATGTATGAAAAGTTATTAGATTTACAAAAAAATTCTTATGCTCCTTATTCTAATTATAAGGTATCTTGTATAGTTGTTATGAAAGATGGTTCTAGTTTTTTTGGGGTTAATGTTGAAAATGCATCATACGGTGCTTCTATGTGTGCTGAAAGATCTGCAATATTATCTGCTATTTCACATGGATATAAAAAGGGAGATTTTAAGAGTATAAATATAATGGTTAATGGTGATAGTGTAGGTACTCCGTGTTTTCTTTGCAGGCAAGTTATTATGGAATTTTTTGATAATGATTGTGAAGTTTTATGTATGAATACTAATGGCGAAGAAAAAAGGTTTTTAGTTAGTGATTTATGTCCTTATCCTTTTACTGAGGAGGATTTAAAATAAAATGAGAAGTGGATTTGTAAGTATAGTAGGAAGACCAAATGTAGGTAAGAGTACACTTATTAATAATTTAATTAATAGGAAGGTTGCTATTACAAGTGATAAGGTTGGTACTACAAGAAATATTATTTATGGGATATATAATGAAGATGATGTTCAGATTGTTTTTGTGGATACTCCAGGAATTAGTAAGGCTTCTAGTGAGCTTTTAAATATTTTAAATAAAAAGGCTTATAGTTCTTTTGAAAATGATTTAGTTTTATTTGTGGTTGATATTGCTTCTGGTTTTGGAGCTAATGATCAAAAGATTTTAGAAAAACTAAAGGATGAGAAAAAAGATGTAATTTTAGTTTTAAATAAGGTTGATAGAATAAATAAGGAAATACTTATTAAAGAGATAGAAAAGTTAAAAGATTTGTATAATTTTTTAGATATAGTTCCCATTTCTTCATTAAAGAGTATAAATACTAAAGAATTACTAAACGTTATTAAAACTCACCTTAAAGATGATGTTAAATATTTTGATGATGGTGAATTAACAAATGTTTCTGAAAAATTTATGGTAGCAGAACTTATTCGTGAGAAAGTTCTTGCTTTGACAAAAGAAGAAGTTCCTCATGCAGTTACTTGTATGGTCGAAAATATGGAATTTAAGAAGAAAAAGTGTTGCATAAATGCTTTAATTATTGTTGATAGAGATAATTTAAAAAAAATAATTATTGGAAAAAACGGAGCAATGCTTAAAAAGATTGGTTCATTAGCAAGAGTTGATATTGAAGAAATGCTTGGTGTTAAAGTTTACTTAGAATTATATGTTAAAACTGTTGATAATTGGAGAAATAGTTTAGAGAAATTAAAAGAATTAGGACTTGATGAATTAGATAATTAATAAATGACCATTATATTAATGGTGATAGTATGGACAAACATTTATGGGAATTATTTAAGATGACTGGTGATTTAAGATATTATATTTTATTGAAAGGAATAGAAAAACCTAATGGTGATAGAGAAGGTTAAAGGTATAATTTTAAGTGAAACTAATTATAGTGAATCTAGTAAGGTTTTAAATGTTTTAACAAAAGAACATGGTAAAATAGGAGTAATTTCTAAAGGGTGTAGAAATTTAAAGAGTAAGCTTAGAAGTGTAAGTATGAAATTTACTTATGGGTATTTTAATATTTATTATAAGGAAGATGGTTTATCTACTTTGATTAGTGTTGATGTTATAGATTGGTTTAAAGAAATTAAAAGTGATTTAAATAAAATAGGATATGCATCTTATTTATTGGATTTAACTAATCAAGTTTTGAAGGAAGCTTCTAGTGATGATATATTCGATATTTTAGAGGCAACTTTATTAAAAATAGAAAATGGTTTTGATGAAGCAATTATTACTAATATAGTTGAGTTAAAGTATCTTTATTATTTAGGGGTTATGCCAAGACTTGATTGTTGTAGTATATGTGGTAGTAGTGAAAGTATAGTTACTATATCTGGTGATCATGGCGGATATGTATGTTCATCTTGTTATACTAATGAGTATATTGTTGATCCTAAAACAATAAAATTACTTAGAATGTTTTATTATGTTGATATAAATAAGATTAAAGAATTAAATATACTTGATAAAAATAAGAAAGAAATTAATATGTTTTTAGAAAAATATTATGACAGATATACTGGGCTTTATATGAAATCTAAAGATTTTTTGAAACAAATTGGCTGAAGTTTAAAAAAAAGATTGTTTTTTATTAAATTTTATTATATAATTTAAAAAGCAATGGCGTATTAGCTAAATATCAGGTGAAGGAGTGATAATATGGCAGTTCCAGCAAGAAAAGTTTCTAAGACTAGTCAAAGAACTCGTAGAGCACATATGGCATTGACAGCAAAACAAACTACTAAATGTCCAAGCTGTGGTGCTGTTGTTAAGCCACATCGTGTTTGTAAAGCATGTGGGTCTTATAAAGGAAATAAAGTAATCGAAGAAAAACAAAAATAGTTTTTTTATTAATTAAAAAATAGCCTCAGGGCTATTATTTTTTTGCTAACATTTCTAGAGCTTTTTTTGCTGCATTTTGTTCTGCTTCTTTTTTTGATGTTCCATTTCCAATTCCGTATACTATGTCATCAACTTTTACTGCTATTTTAAATTTCTTTTTATGAGATGGACCTTCTTCATTTATTAGTTCATAAATTAATGATTGTTTATCTGTTTGTACTGCTTCTTGAAGAGCTGATTTGTAGTCGTTGAATAATAGAATGTGCTTATCTTCAATGTATGGAACAATTATTTTTGAGCTTACTTCTTTTGCTTTTTCAAATCCTAAGTCAAGATATATTGCAGCGATGAATGATTCAAATACATCGGCTAGAATTGCTTTCTTTTTGTTTCCGCCATTTTTCTTTTCACCTATACCTAGTTTTATATATTCTCCAAAATTTAAGTTATTTGCGTATTCGTATAAGGCATTTTCACATACATAGCTTGCTCTTAACTTTGTCATTTCACCTTCATGATATTTATCTGTTTTGTATAAATAGTCTGAAACAACTAAATCAACAATGGCATCTCCTAGAAACTCTAATGTTTCATATGACTTGTTTAAATTATGTTCGTGCATATAAGAGTTATGAGTAAATGCTTGCTCATATAAACTTATGTTTTTGGGTTTGATATTTAGAGTTTCTAAAAGTTTTTTCATAGTTATCACCATCTTTAATATAACATAGTTTTTTAAAAAATAATACTATTTCGTTGATAAATTGGCTTTTTAATAGTAAAATGATAGTGGTGATATAATGAAATATATCCTGATTTTCTTGATAAAGATTTATCAAAAAATTCCTGGTCCATGGCATAGTATGTGTAGGCATTATCCAACTTGTTCAAATTATGCAATTGAAGCATTAGAAACTCATGGATTTTTCAAAGGATTTTATTTATCAGTAAAAAGAATATTTAGATGTTCTCCTTGGGGAACGATGGGGTATGATCCGGTACCTGAAAGGAATGTAAAAAAATGAAAAAGTATTTATTTATTGCTATATGTTTTTTATCTTTATTTATTTTAACTGGCTGTTTTAAAAGGTATGATATGGAAAATATTAACATAGTTACTACTAATTATCCAATTGAGTATATTACTAATAAACTTTATGGAGATAATTCTAAGGTGTTTAATATGTATCCAGCTGGGGTTAATCAAGATGATTATAAATTAACTGATAAGCAATTAAAGGATTATAGTAAAAATGATTTACTTATTTATAATGGTGCTAAATCTACAACGAGGGATTATGCAAAAACAATGCTTAATTTAAATAAGAATCTTAAAATTATAGATGCATCTTATGGAATTGATTCTTATAATACATACTCTGATGTTTGGTTAAATCCATCTAACTTTTTGATGTTAGCTCAAAATGTAAAAAATGAATTGAAATCATATATTAGCAATAAGTTTGTAAAAGAAGATATTGATGAAAGATATGAAGCTTTAAAGGTTGATGTTGCAGCGCTTGAATCTTCATTAAAGGTTGTTGCAGATAATTCTGTTGATAAAAGAATTGTTTGTATTGATGAAACTATGAATTTTTTGAGTAAATATGGATTTGAAGTTATAAATTTAACTAAAGATGGCAAAGAAGATGTTGAAAATGTTGATAAAGCTCTTGATTTGTATAATAATGGAAGCCTAAGTTATGTATTTGTTCCTGAATATTATAGTGGTAGTGATTTACTTGATAGAATTAAAGATGCAAAAGCTGAAGTTATAACATTTAGAAGTTTAGAAACTATTAAAGAAGATGATTTGAATAAAAATGAAGATTTCTTATCATTGATGCATGAAAATATTTCACTTATTTCTAAGGAAACTTATTAGTTATGGAAGATATAGAATTACAAACATTAAAGTTAGTTAAGTTTGATAAGAAAAATAGTTTCCATATTTCCTTTTTTAAAAAGTTAAATGGTGATCCTTCAATAAAAAAAAGATTTCAAGGATTGCTTTCTCCTTTAGTTTCAAAAGAAAAATTTGGCAGGGCTTTTCTCGTTAGTGATAATAATGGCTTGGTTGGATATATAGAAATAGGCGAGGTTAATTTGGAAGATTATTCAGTTTATTTAAGAGCTGCAGTTGATGAAAGCAGAAGAGGACATGATTACGGAAAAAAAATATTAAGTGAAACTAGTGAATATTTATTTGATAATACTGACATAAGATCTATAAAACTTAAGATAGCAGATGATAATATTCCAAGCATGAAGGTTGCTTTTTCTTGTGGATATGAAAAGATTGGTAAAGAAATTTATAAGTTAGAAAATCCTTACTATAAGAAAAATATTAGAAAGTAATTTTATACTTCTAATATTTTTTTATTTTTTTTTGAAAATCTATTTGCAAAAATATAAAGTGTGATATACTTAATATAGTACGGTAGTAAAATAAGTGCCGATACAAATATATAGAAAGGAAAGAAATAAAAAATGAACGACAAAGGATTTAAAATAGGAGTACTAGTTGCATTAATAGCAATGATAGTAGTTGTAGGAGTAGGATTTGCAGCATTTACAACAACATTAAATATCAATGGTACTGCAAAGGTTGAAGCTTCATCTTGGAATATTGGATTTAGTACAGATATTACAGCTATTACTCCAGGTGAAGTTGATGTTTCTATAGGTAATACACAACGAAGACAAAGTGGAATTGCTTCAACTACAACAGTTGTAAAAAAAGCAACATTAACTGATACAACAGTAAGTGATTGGGAAGTAACATTTAAGACTCCTGGTGATTATGCAGAAATGTATTTTTTTGTTCTAAATAGAGGTTCATTCGATGCTAAGATTTCAACATTTGAACTTCCAACTCCAATATGTACAGGAACTGGTGATAATGCTGAAGCTGACGCTAAGAATGTATGCGATCATTTAGAGTATACTCTTGTACGTGAAAATGGTGGTGTTAATAGGCCATTTGCAGTGGGCGATTCACTTCCAAAAGGTGGTCATGCAGCTTCAATTCTTAAATTAACTTATAAAGATGATGTAACAGATGCAGAACTTCCAAAAGGTGAAGTAACAATCTCAAATCTTGGATTCTCAATTGTTTATACACAAGCATAATATAGAAAGTTAAAAGCAAACACAAATCGTGTTTGCTTTTTTATCTTGTTTTATTGCTTTTTACACTTTCATAAAATAATTCTTTTTTTGCTTCTAAACATTTAGTGATATAGTCTTTTTCATCATTTAAATCAATTAGAGATAATACATTTGTTGTTTTTTTGTAAATATTTCTTGCTATTTTTTCTTGCGTTTTTTCATTTAATTTTTTTGAATTAATGTTTTGCTTTAAATTATTAATTTTTGCTAATTTTTGATTTTGTTCTTTAATGTAATATAAATATGCATTTTCTAGTTCTATTTTTGCTGCATCACTTATTAATTGCCCATTTAATGAATTAAGTATTACATTTGATGAAAGAATTTTATATCTTGTTTGTTCATCTAAAAAGTTGAAGTATGTGTTGTTAATTATTTCATCAATCGTTCTTAATGAAAAATCATCATTATATAGTGCATCTATTAAATTCATTCCTTCAGCATTTGTATAAATTTCATTTTTTGCTTTATATTGTTTGATATTCTTATCGAGTTTTTCAAATATGTTGTCAAAGTCAAATTTTATTTTTTCTATTTCAAGTGTTGTTTTTTTCTTTTCTATGACTCCTATATTTTCTTCATATAAACCATTGTTTTTTAATAATTTTTCTGCCATAATTATTCCATATTCTATAGCATCTATTTCAAAAGAGAATGAATCGTGATTTATATAATAATCAACAGTTGTGTAATCTGTTAACTCTTGCATAATTATTGATAATCTATTAATATCAGGTTTTATTTTTGTTTCTTCTTGTAGAATATGCCTTATTTCATGATAAGCAGTATATAGGTATTCAAATATATTGTTGGTATTGAATATATGACTTTTATATCTATTTAAGAACACTAGTGCAATTGAAATATTAGATTTGTTTTTGGTTTGTATTCCATAATATGGAAGGACTGATATAGCAGCTTTATAATAAGTTATTAATTTTGTTTTTTGACTTAAGTTTTCTTTATAAATATAAATAGGGGTTATTGCTTTGCAGTTGATATTAAAACCATATCTTTTGCTTTCTTCTTCTACTACTGTTTTTATTAATTCTTTTACTTCTTCAAATGAAAGATTGCTGTTTGACTTCATAGATATTTTATCCTCTTTTTGTTTCATTTTTTATGATTTTTTTTATTTTTTTTGTTGTATTTTTAATGTTATCATTTATTACTATGTAATCATATTTATCTTTCATTTTTAATTCATCATGTGCTTTGTTAATTCTTTCTATTATTTTTTCCTCTTGTTCAGTTTTTCTTTCTCGTAGTCTTTTTTCAAGTTCTTCTATACTTGGTGGTTCTATGAATATTAGCACCGCGTCTTTATATATTTTTTTAATATTTAGTGCTCCTTCAATATCTATTTCTAGAATTACATTTGTATTATTTTTAAGTATTTTTTCTACTTCACTTTTTAATGTTCCATAATAAACGTCTTTATATACTTCGGCATACTCTACAAAACTGTTATTTTTTATATTCTTTTTGAATTCGTTTTTTGAAACAAAGTAATAATCTATACCATTTTTTTCTCCATCACGAATCGGTCTTGTTGTCATTGATATAGCAAGTTTATGTTTTTCACTTTTTAATAAATTTTTTATGATTGTACCTTTTCCAACACCACTTGGACCTGATATAACAATTAATTTAGCTTTTTTCATATGTGTCTCCTTTTAATAATTATAAGATGTTTTTAGTTTAAAAACAATTAATTTTACTATATAATATAATTGAGGTGAATTTATGAAAGTTTTATTAACTGGTGGTATGGGATTCATTGGTAGTCATACTGCTGTACTACTTATTCAAAATGGTTATGATGTTATCATTGTTGATAACTTATGTAACTCTAAAAAGGATGTTTTAGATAGTATTGAAAAAATTACTGGTGTTAAACCTAAATTTTATCTTGGTGATGTACAAGATGAAAAGTTACTTGATATGGTTTTTTCTGAAAATAAGATTGATTATGTGATTCATTTTGCAGGATTAAAAGCTGTTGGTGAGTCAGTTTCTAAGCCACTTCTTTATTATTCTAATAATTTGGATTCTACTTTGGTTCTTTTAAATGTTATGGGTAAACATAATTGTAAAAATCTTGTATTTTCATCAAGTGCTACAGTATATGGAAAACCTGAGAGTTTACCAATAAAAGAAGATTTTCCATTATCTACAACGAATCCATATGGGTCTACTAAACTTATGATAGAGATGATTTTAAAAGATTTATATAAATCTGATTCTTCATGGAATATTGTTATTCTTAGATATTTTAATCCAATTGGGGCTCATGAATCTGGTCTTATTGGTGAAAACCCTAATGACATTCCAAATAACTTAATGCCTTATATAGTTAAAGTTGCTACTAAAGAGTATGATCATTTAAATGTTTTTGGTGATGATTATGATACTTGTGATGGTACTGGTGTAAGAGATTATATTCATGTTGTTGATTTGGCTATGGGACATGTTAAGTCTTTAACATATTTAAATTCTAAACCAGGACTTGATATTTTTAATCTTGGAACTGGTAATGGATATAGTGTTTTACAACTTGTTAATACTTTTAAAAAAGTAAATAATGTTGATGTTCCTTATGAAATAGCAAGTAGAAGAGATGGAGATATTGCTGCTTGTTATGCGGATAGTTCTAAAGCTTTTGAGAAGTTAGGTTTTAAAACTACTAAAACTATTGAAGATATGTGTAAAGATTCATATAATTATGCAATAAATGTTTCTTCTAAAAAGAGCGAATAACTCTTTTTTTTGTTTTGTTTTTTTGTTATAATTCTTTTATAAGACTAGGAAGTGTTACTATGTATTTGAAAGAAATTAAGATATCGGGTTTTAAATCTTTTGCAGATAAAATAAATATTAATTTAGATAATAATATTACATGTATTGTAGGTCCAAATGGATCAGGTAAAAGTAATATAGTGGATGCAGTAAAGTGGGTAATGGGTGAACAATCTGTTAAATCTTTACGTGGTAATAACACGATGACTGATGTAATATTTTCTGGTTCTAGTTCTAGAAATCCTCTTAATATAGCATCTGTTAGTTTAGTTTTTGATAATAGTGATAATTGTCTTAAAAATAATATGGATGAGGTATCTATTACAAGAAAAGTTTATCGTAGTGGAGAAAGTGAATATTATATTAATAATGAACAATGTCGTTTAAAAGATATTTCGGATTTATTTTTAGATACTGGTGTTGGAAAATATGCATTTAATATAATATCTCAAGGCGAGGTATCTAAAATTATTAGTGATTCTCCTAGTGAAAGGCGTCTTATTTTTGAAGAAGCTGCTAATGTTTTAAAATATAAAAAGAGAAAAGAAGAAGCTTTAAGAAAACTTGATAAAACAAATGAGAATTTAGTAAGGGTAAATGATATTGTTAGTGAACTTGAAACACAAATTGAACCTTTGAAAGATCAAAGTGAAAAAGCAAAAGAATATTTATCTTATAAGGAGGAACTTGAAGATTTAGAAATTTCTTTAATTGCTAATGATTTAGGTGATTTGAATAATGAGTATAATTCTTTGCAAAAAGAAATTGATAATTTAAATAATGAAATTATATCTTTCAATGCTGGTAGTTCTAGTAGCGATGCTGAAATATTAAAAAAGCAAGAAGAGCTAACTTTAGCAAATGAGAATATTGCAAGTTTAAATGATAAATTTTTATCTCTTAGTAAAGAAGAAGAAAGACTTAATGGAGAAAAAAATATTATTAAAGAGCGTAGTAAGTATGATGCAACTGATTCTAAGGTACACGAGAATATTGCTAATTTAAAAGAACAACAATTATCTATTAATAATAGAATGATTTCTTTAAAAACTGATAAAGAGATTATTGAAAAGAAAATAGAAGCACTTAATAATGATATTTTACTAGCTAGACAAAATCTTAATAATACAATAAAAGAAAGATCAGAGATGGAAGTTGATATTTCTTCTAAAAATAAAGAATTAATTGATATTTCTTATAAGATTAAAACTTTATCTTCATATATTGAACAAGGTGGAGATATGCCTGTTAGTGTTAGAAAGGTTTTATCTAATCCTAGAATTCATGGTATGCATAATACCATTTCTAGATTAATTAAATTTGATTTAAAATATAGTACTGCAATAGAAGTTGCTTTAGGTGGTGCTAAGAATTATGTAGTTGTTGAAAATTCAGAAGTAGCTAAAAATGCTATTAATTATTTAAAAGAAAATAATATTGGTAGAGTGACATTTTTTCCAATTACAGCAATTAAACCTAGATTTGTAGAAACAGATATTCTAAATTTATTATCTAATGAAAATGGTTTTATAGATGTTCTTGCTAATAAATTATCTTTTAGTGAAACATACAAAAATATTATTTTTAATCAACTTGGTAATGTGTTACTTGTAGATAATATTGATAGTGCTAATAGAATTAGTAAATTGATAAATAATAGATATAAGATTGTAACTTTAGAAGGTGAAGTTATTAATGTTGGTGGGTCTATTACTGGTGGTTCTTTAAATAAGAATTCAGTTATTAGCGAAAAGTATGAGTTACAAAATTTAAATCAAAACGAGAAAAATATTAAAGATGAACTTTCTTATTTAGAAGAAAAAGTTAACGAAATTATTAATAATGAAAAGCAAAAGCAAGTTTCTATTATAGAACTTGAAAAACAAAAATTATTATTAAATGAAGAACTTAGTTCTAAAAGAAGTGTTTTTGACTCTTTAAAAAATGATTATGAAAGAATTACTTTGGAACTTAATAATCTTAAATCTTTAACAAATGATACTTTACAAGAGGAAGAAGATAAAATTATTATTAAGTATTATGAAGTTATAAACGAAAAGGAATTAGTTAGTAAACAAATAGTTGAAGCTGAAAGTGCTAAAAATGATATTTCAAGTGTTATTGAAAGACTTCAAGCTGATTATAGATTTAATAATTCTAAATCTAAGGAATTAGGGGATAAATTAAGACTTTTTGAAGTTAAGAGTACTAAGATTAGTGTTAAGATGGATAATTTACTTAATATTCTTAATGGTACATATAATTTGACTTTTGAAAAAGCTAAAGAAAATTATGTATTGGATATTGATCACGATATAGCAACTAAGAGTGTTAATGAACTTAAAAGTAAAATTAAAGCTCTTGGTGTTATAAATATTGGTGCTATTGAAGAGTATGATAGAATTAATACAAGATATGAATTCTTGATAAAACAAAAGAATGATTTGACTGGTGCTATTGAAATTTTATCAAAGATTATTAGTGAACTTGATAAGGTTATGGAAGAGGAATTCTTAATTACTTTTAAAAATATTGAGGTTGAATTTAACAATGTCTTTAAAGCATTATTTGGTGGAGGATCTGCTTCATTAAAGCTAACTGATAAAGATAATTTACTTGAAACAGGAATTGATATTGTTGTTGCTCCTCCTGGCAAAAAGATATCTACTATTACATTGTTGAGTGGTGGAGAAAAAACTCTTACAGCAATTAGTTTATTGTTTGCAGTTTTAAATGTTAAGAAAATACCTTTCTGTATTTTTGATGAGATAGAAGCTGCTCTTGATGAAGCTAATGTTGAAAGAATTGGTAATTATTTTGAGAAATATGTTGGTAAAACACAATTAATAATTATTACACATAAGAAAAAAACTATGGAATATGCAAATACCTTATATGGCATAACGATGCAAGAGTCTGGGGTATCTAAATTAGTTAGTGTAAAGCTTGTTGATAAAAAATAAAGATCAATTAGATTTTTAATTGATCTTTTTAGTAGTTAATTGTAATTTTTTTTCCTTCGGTTTTAATTATTCCGTCTTCTTTTAAATTTTTTATTTCTCTCATCATAGCACATCTATCTATGGATAAGAAGTCTGCTAAATCAGTATATGATAATGGAAGTGTAAATGTTTTTTTTCTTTTCTTTTTTGACATTAGTGAAAAATATGTCCTTAGTTTTTCTCTTATTGTTTTGTTCATAAGTATTTCTATTTTTTCATTACTTGCTACTATTTTATCTGCCATTAGTTTTAATATGTTGTCTACTAACTTTGAATGATATGGACAAGCTTTTCTACATCTTTTTATTATTTCATTATATTCCATAAACAGAACTTCACAATCACTGGTTGCAACAATTGTATATTCACTATTTATATTATTTGTGAATAGTTCTCCGAATAGTGAATCTTTTTTTAATTGTTCTATAATGGTTCTGTTTCCATCATAATCATATCTTATTATATCAGCAGAACCACTTAGTATAACTCCAATTAAATTTGTATTTGTTATATATGTTACTATGGTTCTATCTTTTTTAATTTTAGTTATTCTGGCATCAATACAATCTAGAAGTTTTTTTTGTTCTTCTTTGGTTATATTATTAAATATTAAACATTCTTTTTCTTCCATAGTACCACCTTAATTTTATTATATTTTAAAATTGTTGCATTTACAACAACTTTCTTTTTTGATAATATTATAATTGTATTAGGATGGTAATTATATGAAAGTAATTAAAAGAGATGGAAGAGCTGTTGAATATAATAGTGATAAGATTCGTATAGCTATTGGTAAAGCTAATAAAGAAGTTTTAGAATGTAATAGAGCTAGTGATAAACAAATTGAAAATATTATAAAATATATAGAATCTTTAGATAAAAAAAGAATGTTAGTTGAAGATATTCAAGATATAATTGAAACTAAACTTATGGAACAAAAAAGGTTTGTATTGGCAAAAAAATATATTATTTATAGATATAATCGTGCTTTAGTTAGAAAATCTAATACTACAGATGAATCTATACTTAGTCTTATAAAAAATAATTCTTTTGATTCTGCATCTTTTAGTAATGAGATTTCTGATAAAAGAGATTTGATAACAAATGAAGTTTCTATTGATTTAGCAAAAAGAGTTTTATTGCCTGAAAATGTTACCAAAGCGCATGATAGTGGCATTATTTATTTTCATGATATGAATTCTTTTATTCAACCTATTGTAAATGCTTCATTAATAAACATTTCTGATATGCTTGATAATGGTACTGTTATTAATGGTAAATTAATTGAAAGTCCAAAAACATTTTTGGTAGCTTGTATTGTTACAACACAAATTATATCTACTTTAATATCTAGTCAAGCAGGTGGTATTTCCATTGATGTTAGTGCATTGTCTAAGTATTTGAAGAAAAGTTATGATAAGTTTTATAAATCATTAAAAGAAAAATATAAAAATAAAATATCTGATAGTTTAATAGAAAGTATTACTTTAGATAAAGTTAATGAAGAGTTGAAATCTGGTATTCAAATTATTAATTATCAAGTTAATACTATTATGACTAACATTAAAGATAAAGCTTTGTCTATTACAGTATTTTTAAATATAAATGGTGATCTAAACTGTATTCATGAGACATCATTAATTATTGAAGAGATTTTAAAACAAGCTAAAAGGGGAGTAAAAGTTGAAGATGGTAGTTATGTTACTCCTAAATGTCCTAAGTTTGTTTATGTTTTAGATTCAAATAATATGAAAGATCAAGAATATGGATATTTAACTGAACTTGCACTAGATTGTGCGAAAGAAAAACAAATTCCAAGATTTATGTCTGCTAAAAGAATGAAGGAAGATTTTGATGGTAATGTTTTTAGTCCTATTGGTGATAATTTATTTTTACCTCTATATAAGGATGATGGTTATAAGTTTTTTGGAAGATTTAGTCAGGGTATTGTTAGTATTAATTTAGTTAATTTGGCACTTTCATCATTTAATGATTTGGATAAGTTTTTTACATTATTTGATGAGAGATTGGAATTGTGTAAAGAAGCTTTAATGTGTAAGTATTTTTCGCTTCTTGGAACGTGTTCGGATATATCTTCTCTTCATTGGCAGAATGGTGGGCTTGCAAGACTTTCAAAGAATGAAAGAATAGATAAATATTTAAAAAATGGTTATTCATTTTTGAATTTAGGTTTTGCTGGACTTTATGAAGTAACGGAAATTTTAAATATTGCTGATAAAGAGATATTTATAGAAAAGATTTTAAATCTTATAAATTCTAAGTGTAAAGAGTGGAGTAAAGATACAGGTGTTTTATTTAAATCATGTTTTATGGATAATATAGATACTTTGAATTATCTGGTACTAAAGGATAGGGAAGAATTTGGAATTATTAAAGGCATTACTGATAAAGATTATTATGATATATCATTTAGCAAAAAGTCTGGATTAGATAAGCTTTTGTTTGAAGAGAATATTGCAAATCTTACTAAAGGTGGGTTTAAATCTTATATTAATAATGATTTAATTAATTTTGATATGATAGAATTTATTTATGATAAAATTAGATATATAGAGATAGGAGAAGTGTAATATGGATAAAAAAAGAGGATTTGAAATCGCTAAAGGTTGGGAAGATAAGGAGATTATTTTACCAATTAGGAAAACTAAGCATTCAGCTGCATATGATTTAGAGGCAGCTGAGGATATTTTATTACCTAGTTTTAAAATGGGAATGAAGCCAAGTTTAATTCCAACTGGTCTTAAGGCTTATATGATGGAAGATGAGGTTTTAATGATATTTCCTAGAAGTTCTAGCCCTAAAAAACAGGGAATATTATTTCCACATAGTGTAGGGGTTATTGATTCTGATTATTATGGTAATGTTGATAATGATGGACATATTTTTGTTCAATGTATTAATATTAAGGATCAAGATGTCTTGATAAAAAAAGGAGATCCTGTAGCACAAGGTATATTTCAAAAGTATTTAGTTGTTGATGATGATAATGCAATGGGTACTAGAGTTGGTGGATTTGGTTCAACTGATTTAAATAAATAAAAAAAGACGATTTTTCGTCTTTTTAAATTGGTCTATAAGTATCACGATATTTATATGGATTTTTCGGATCAATATGGTCATAAAATAATATTCCATTTAAATGATCTATTTCATGTTGGAATGCAATAGATAGTTCTTCTCTTGCACGTATTCTTATGGGATTTCCTTCGATGTCAAATCCTTCTATAGTTACTCTTGCATATCTTGGAACTATTCCTTCAAGATCTCTATTTACAGATAGACAACCTTCTCCTTCTTCAACATATATTTTTTCTTCAGAATTAGATACTATTTTTGGATTTACTACAACATATGTTTTGAATGTTTCTTTTTCTTCTTGTTCGTGTACTATTACTATATATCTTTTTAAGATACCAAGTTGTACTGCAGAAAGTCCCATTCCTGGTCTTAGGTCATATTTTTTAGCAAGTTTATCTATTTGACTATTGGTTAAGTATTCAACCATTAGATCTATATATTTTTTATCTTCTTTTGACATTGGAAATGAAACAATTTCACTTGTTTTTCTAAGTCTTTTATCTTTTTCATCTAGAATATCATTTGTTTTTAACATGGTATCACCTCAAAACTATTAGTATTTTATCACAAATTGTTGTTAAAATAAAGGGGTAATATTTGATTACAAAAAAAAGGAGTTTAAAACTCCTTTAATTTTTTATTAATTCCAGTTTCTTGCACCTAGAATTATTATAAGTAATATGAATAATACTAATATGATTGCGTATCCTGAACCATATCCATTATAGTATCCACCTTGGTTACCGCAGCATGCTCCAGTATTTCCATATCCGTAAGAATTTCCGTAATAATACATAAGGTTACCTCCTTTTATCTACTATAGTTTATTAGTTTTATGAAAAATTGACAGTATAAATGTCTATGTTTTAAAAAAATGATTAAAAAACTTAGATAATATGGTAATATATTTTTGAGGGTAAAATATGGGAAAGATAATTAAAAAATTTGATAAACAACTTTTATTTTTAGTTATAGTATTATTTTCACTTGGACTTGTTATGATTTATACATCATCTAATATAACTGCTTTTTATATGTATGAGGCGAATCCAGGAAGATATTTTTTTAAACAATTATTTTTTATTGCTATTTCTCTTGTTATTTCTTCGGTATTAATAAAATTTAATACTAGAAAGTACTATAAATTATCAATTTATGCACTTGTTGCTATATCTTTTGCTATATTCTTTTTAGCTTTTTATGGTATTGCTAATAGAGGTGCAAATAACTGGTTTAATTTATTTGGTGTTGGTATTCAACCGAGTGAATTTGCAAAAGTTTTTATAATTGTTTTTAGTGCTTGTTTTTATGAAAAATATAAGGATCAAAGCGATTCTAAAAAAATATTTATACCACTTATTGTTTCTATTATAATAACTATATTAATTATTTTACAAAACGATTATGGAACTGCTTTAATATTTTTATGTATTTCAGTTATTATGTTTTTCTTATCTCCTGCATGTAAAAAGTTCAAGTTATATACGTTTATTGCTGGTATTTTTGCAGTTATTTCGGTTGTGTTATTGTTGGTAACTGGAACGGTTCCTAAAGAGAAATTAGAAAGATTTAACTTTAGTGATCCATGTTCAAGATATTTAACTACTGGAAATCAATTATGTAATGGATATATTGCTATTAATGGTGGTGGAGTTTTTGGCAAGGGTGTAGGTAATAGTACTCAGAAGTATTTGTATTTGCCTGAGGCTCATACTGATTTTATATTTGCTATTTTAGTTGAAGAACTTGGTATAGTAGGAGGGGCTTTTCTTATTTTTCTTTATTTTTTACTTATTGTTAGATTAATTAGAATAGGTAAGAAAAGTAGTAAGGTTTCTTATACTATGATTTGTTATGGTGTTGCAATTTATATATTTTTACATATATTTATAAATCTTGGAGGTGTACTTGGTCTTATTCCTCTTACTGGTGTTCCGCTTCCTTTCTTAAGTTATGGCGGAAGTTTCTGTATGAGTCTTATATTTGCACTTACTTTTGTTGGTAGAATATGTTATGAAAATAGTTTACAAAAAACTAAGGTAAAATAATTTTAAAGATAAATAATCTCTTTGAGGAGGTTATTTTTTTATGGATAAATTTGGTGGAATTAAGTGGTTTTTTAGAAAAAATTTATTTAGTGTTTTTTTAAGTGTTTTTGTTATTCTTTTATCTTTATTTGATGTTTATATTTATATTAATTTCATTTCTTCTAATAATTCAAGTATCGATATTTCTGATGATTTTGAAAGTAGTAATGAAGTAGAAGAGAATGAAGAAGTTATTACGTATTTTGTTGATATAAAGGGCGAAGTCAATAATCCAGGTACGTATGAAGTTTTACCAGATACAAGAGTTTTGGATGTTATTGAAAAAGCAGGTGGGTTAACTGAGAATGCTAATACTAGTGTTAATAATCTTAGTTTAAAGGTAAAAGATGAAATGGTTATTATAATTTATAGTAATGAAGAGGTTAGTAATTTTTCTAAAGTTAAGGAAAAAGAAAGTCAGGTATCTAAATCTTGTAATTCTAGTGATATAAGAAATGATACATGTATAAGTAATGATTCATTATCAGGTTTAGTAAATATTAATACTGCATCCAAAGAAGAATTAATGACTTTAACAGGTATTGGTGAATCAAAAGCTTTGGATATTATTTCATATCGTGATAATAATGGTTTGTTTAATGATATTTCTGATATTACTAAAGTATCAGGAATAGGTGATAGTTTGTATGCTAAAATTAAGGATTTTATTACTACGTGATAGTTTATATTTTATTATCCTTTTTATTTCATTAGTTTATTTTTTGATTTTTACTAAAATTATAAAATATGAAAGTAAGTATGATGGTATAACTGAAGGAGCTTTTAAAATTGTTAATATAAATAGTAAAGATTATGGAATAGAATTAATTTTAAAAGGAAAAGAGAAAGTTAAAGCATACTATTATTTGGAAGATCATGAAAAAGAATTGTTTTTTGATGCTTATGATATTGGTGATAAAGTATTTATATCTTTTCAGAATACTGTTATAAAAAATAGTACCTTAGAAAATACTTTTGATTATAAAAAATATTTATATAATAAAAGGATATATAAGGTTGTTTCTATTACTGATATTAAATTAATAAGTAAAAATAAAAATATTCTTTATAAATTAAGAAGTTTTCTTTTAGATAGAACAATACTTTTGAAAAAATCTTATCCATATGTAAATAGTTTATTGTTTGGTAATAATAAAATCTCTAAGTCAATAAAGAATACTTATCAATCAAATGGTATAAGTCATTTATTTGCAATATCTGGTTTACATATTTCTTTGTTTGTATCTTTGATATCATTTGTATTAAAAAAATTAAAAATAAAAGAGAATAAAAGATATTTTATAATTATATTATTTTTACTTTTTTATATGTTTTTAGCTAATTTTCAAGTTTCATTAATCAGGGCATCTGTTTTTAATATATTAATTATTATTAATAAAGTTTTTTATTTTAATATCAAACCTACTAATATACTTATATTGACATTATCCATAATAATATTTATAAATCCTTTTTTTGTTTATGATATAGGTTTTCAATATTCTTTTTTAATAAGTTCTTTTTTAGTTATTTCAAGTAACTATATAAATGGTTTTAAAGGGTTTTTTATAAAGCTTTTAGTAGTTTCTTTTATTTCATTTTTAGTGTCATTACCAATAAGTATTAATAATATTCATGAGGTTAATTTTTTGTCTGTTTTATTAAATTTATTTTATGTTCCTTTTCTTTCATATGTTATTTTACCTTTGTGTTTAATAAGTTATGTATTTCCTTTTTTAGATAAAATTTTATATATTTTTATTTTAATAATGGAATGTAGTAGTAAGTTTTTTTCTAATATTAAGATTTTTAAAGTTATATTTGCTAATATGCCTTTTGTTTTGGTTTTGATTTATTATTTTTTATTATTTTTTAAGATTAAGTTTTCTAAAAAGAAGTATAATTTTTTTATTTTTCTATTTATTGTCTTTTTGTATTTTAGACCATTTATTTCATCTAATTATTATCTTTTAATTGATGTTGATCAAGGTGATAGTAGTTTACTACATATTTCTAATAAGACTATCGTTATTGATACTGGTGGTGATTATAATGATAATACTTCTTATAGTTTGAATAAAATAATTCCTTATTTGAAATCTAAAGGAATTAGAAAGATAGATTATTTAATTTTAACTCATGGAGATAATGATCATATTGGAGATGCAATTGATTTGGTTCAGAATTTTATGGTTAAAGAAGTTATTTTTAATATTGGTAATTATAATAAATTAGAAAAGAAATTGATTAAGGTTTTAAATGAAAAGAAGATTAAATATCAAAGAGGAGCTAAATATTTAGATATAAAAAATAATAAATTATATTTTCTTAATACTTGTGAATATGATAACGAAAATGATAATTCGAATGTTATATATTTTAATTATGAAAGTTATAAGTTTTTACTTATGGGGGATGCAGGAATAGAAAAAGAAAAGGATATATTGAATAAATATAACTTATCTAATATAGATTTTTTAAAAGTTGGACATCATGGATCAAATACAAGCAGTAGTAAATATTTTATAGAAAGGATAAAACCTAAATATTCTTTAATAAGTGTAGGTGAAGATAATAAATATGGGCATCCAAAAGGATCTGTTTTAGATATTTTAGAAAATAGTAAGATATATAGAACTGATTTAGATGGTTCAATTGAAATAAAATTAAATAAAAGTGGATATAAGATAAAAACTTTTAGTCCATGAAGGGAGGAAAAAATGAATGAAATAAAAAAATATACAGAAAAAATGTTTGAAGATATAAAGCATATAGATGAAAATGGTAATGAATATTGGAAAGCTAGAGAATTACAAAAAATACTTGAGTATAAAGACTGGAGAAATTTTAATAAGGTAGTAGGGAAGGCGATAGTTTCTTCTGAAACTAGTTATCCAGATCAAAATTATTGGGGTGTTGAAGTTACCACCCCAATAAGTAGTGGAAGAGGGAAAATTGAATTATCAAAAGATTTTAAGTTGACAAGATATGGCTGTTATCTTATTGCTCAAAATGGTGATTCACGTAAGAAAGTAATTGCGCTTGCACAAACTTATTTTGCAATTCAAACAAGAAAACAAGAATTGAGTGAAAGAGAGTATAATGAATTAACTGAGGATGAAAAAAGATTCTATCAAAGAAATTTAACAAGAAAGGGAAATTATTCGCTTAATATTGTTGCTAGAAATGCTGGTGTAAAAAACTTTGATAAGTTTCATAATAGTGGATATAGAGGATTATATAATGGTGAAACTGCAAATGATATTGCTAAGAGAAAAAAATTAAGATATAGAGAAGATATTCTGGATAATATGGGGAGTGACGAATTAATAGTAAATCTATTTAGGATATCTCAAACTGAGCAAAAGTTAAAAAATGCAAACATAAAATTAGAAAGTGATGCTAATAAAACGCATTATGAAGTTGGAAGAAAAATAAGAAAAACTATAGAGGAATTGGGAAGTACTTTACCTGAGGATTTGCCGACTCCAAATAAGAGTTTAAAAGAATTAGAAAAAGAAAAAAGAAAGTTAGAAGAGAAATTTTGATTTAATATTAGTTAAAAAGGTGTAACTATTTTTAAGTTTTAACCATAATATATATTGTGTATCGTAAGTTTTAACTTACGTTTATATAGATTAGAGATCAATTGGAATTTGATCTCTTTTTTTAAAAAACTCTTTTAAATATATTGCTTTATGTTATAATAACTATCTAAGAGGTGAGCTTATGATCATAGATTCATTTTTATGTGAACTTAAGAATAAATATGATTATAATGATAAGCTTACTAGAGCTTTAGGAAAAATACTTCCAAGTATGACTAAATATTATGGATATTTTTCATGGGATATTATTAAAAGTGCTTTACTTGATTGTGAAATTATTATGTGTGATTCATATAGTACTATTGGTATGGTTATAAAAAGGCTTAACTTAATTGATATAGATGAATCAACATTTTTGATAAAGGAAGATTTAAATTATGTAAGTGGCATATATTTATCTAGACCTAAAGTTAATTATGATGATATTTTAAATAGTTATGTTATTGATGGTGTTAGAAGATATATAATTTTATCTCATACATATAATCTTGATTCTGCAAGAGGCCTTGCTTCTTTAACTTCACAGCTTTGTAAACTTATAAAGAGTTATAAAAATGAATTTGTTTTAAAGGATGATGTTATTATAAAAAGGACTGGATTAGAAAAGAGATTTTATAAGATTGTTAATCAAAATGAAATAACCTTAAATTTAACTAGTTATGTTAATGTTGGTATAGAAGAAGGAATTAATAGTTATGATGAACAAGAAATTTTAAAACTTATTCTTGGAGATAATTATGAAACATTTGATTATCAAAATACTAAAAGTATTGCACTATGTTTAAAAGATAGATTAGGTTTAAAAGAAAAACTTGATTGTTGTGAAATTAATGGAAATACTGCTGATTTTATATATGAGTATGAAGGAGAAAGTGATTTATTTTCTGAATTGTCATTACTTGCTGATGATTCTTGTATACTTGAAAATAAAAAAAATAATTATAATATTACAAAAGAAGAACGTGATAGTATAAATGATGAGATTAAGTTTTTAATAAATAGACTTGTTAATAATTTGATTGAATATAAAAAAAGAGCTAAAATTTCTGAATTTTAAAATCAGGAATAAAACTCTTTTTTTGTGTTTCACCTACTTGAATAAAGGCATTTTTAATGCCTAATTCTATAGCATAATCAATTAATTCATCATATTCTTTTTTTGATACTGTTCTATTTAAATTTTCATATTTTAATTTTTTTATTGGAGTATATTGATTCATTATACTGATGTAGATATTGTCTTTATATGTATCATATAAGTATTTTATTATTTTTTTTGAGTCTTCTAAATGACTTGGTAATAGAAGATGTCTTACTATAACTCCTTTTTCCATTATATTATTTTTAATTATTGGTTTTCCAACTTGTTTATACATTTCATCAATTGCTTTAGTGGCGTGATAAAAGTAGTCTTTTGTATTTGAATATTTTTGTGATAGATTATCTTCATAATATTTTAAATCAGGTAAGTAAATATCAATATCATTATTTAACATTTCTATAGTTTCTATGTTTTCATAACTTGAAGTATTATATATTATTGGAATCTTTAATCCTTCTTTTTTGGCTTTTTTTATAGCTTTTTTAATACTTGGAACATATATGGTAGGAGTTACAAGGTTTATATTTAAAGCATTTTTTTCTTGTAGTTTTAGCATGATATTTTTTAACTTTTTTATAGAAATTTCTTTTCCTATATTTAATGTACTTATGTCATAATTTTGACAGAATATACATTTCATATTGCATCCAGAAAAAAATATAGCTCCAGATTTCTTATTTTTACTTTCTATAATTGGTTCTTCATATTTATACATATCTGCATATGCTATTCTTATTTTATTTTTTGAATTACAAAATCCTTTTCGTTTGTATCTGTTGATTTTACAGTTTCTTGGACATAATGTACAGTTTTTATATATATTTTCAGTCATATTTATACACCTGTATAAATTATATTACTTTTTTAATTTATGTAAAAGTTATTTTTTTTTGCGATTTGGTATGTTATAATATTTTTGTAATTATAAAGAATAGGTGATGGTTTATGAAAAAGAAAAAAAGTAAACAGAAGATTGCAATTTGTTTACTAGTTGTATCTTTTGTAGCAGTTATTTTTTGTATATATGGTTTTTTAAAAGTTAATGAACCTAGAAATATAAGAATAATAGGGGATGTTTTAGTTACTTATATTGAACCTTATAGAGAAACTTCGATTGATGTTAAACCTGGAAAAACGTATTTTTATGATCCTAATATTATTGCTATGAAAGGAAATTCTTATTTTAGATTAAAAGTTAGTTTTTATGATAAAAATGGTAAACTTATAACTGATGATAAGACTTTAAATAAAATAAAAAATGTTATTTATTATGATAAAGCTTATAAGAGTGATAGTTATAATATTAATGTTAATAGTAGTTATACTGAAAAAGAGTTACTTTACTTAGTTAATTCTAATAAGTTATATAGCTTTTATAATAAAGATGAATTTATGTTAGATGGTAATAGTAATAATGGTGAATTTGTATTTATTTATATTGGAAATGATGGAGTAATAAAAGCAGGAGATAAGGTTACATTATTTACTAATGTTGTTATTCCTTCTGATATGGTTTATTATGATGATATAAAAGGCTTTACTATTGAAGTTAAGGTTGATGTTGTTTCAACTGGTGGATATAGTTCTTCTTCTGATGCGTTTAAAAAGCTTGATTAGGAGGTTTTTATGAAAGGAAAGAAAGTATATTATATTATTGTTGGTATAGCATTATTTGTTTTTTCTCTTTATCTAGGAATAAGTTATGCTCTTCAATCTGTTGGTAGTAGTTTTACAAATACTATTTCAACAGGGACATTAAGTGGAGAACTTATAGAAACTGGTGGGAAAGTTGATGGTGATGTTTATCCTGGAAGTAAAATAGATAAAACTATTGCAGTTAAGAATACTGGTTCTACTAATGCTTTAGTAAGAGTAAAAGTAATTAGACTTCTTGGAATAAGAAATTCATCTGGTGAAATTACTTCACCTGAAGGTGTTTCTTCACTTGGAATTAAACTTAATGTTGTTGATAAAAGTAGTAATACTAAGCAACTTTGGAGTAAGACAAATGGTATTAATAATTGGTATTATATAGTTTATGATAAGAATGGTAATATTACTTCTGCAAGACCAAATATTACTAATCCAAATTTAAGTTTATATTTTTATTATATGAAAGTGTTGGAACCAGGAGAAGTTACTGATAATTTAATTGATGAAATAGAAATTAATTCTGGAATTTCTTCTATTTTTGGTTCTAATTCTATTGATGTTAAATTTGATGTTGAAATGATTCAAGCAACAAGTGGTGCTGCTAAATCTATATGGGGTTTATCTGATGATCAGATATCTAATATATATAATAATACTACTTTAGATGATGAAAAAAGTTATGATGATGTTAGTGTAACATTTAATTCTTCTACTTCTGGATTTGATGTTGATCCATCTGATGTTGGTGTATTTAAAAACTTTAAAAATTTACAACCTGGAATGACTATAAATCAAACAATTACTTTAAATAATAATTATGCTGATACAGATGGTCAGACTTTCTATTTAAGAGCAGAACCTATTAATAGTAGTGATGAAAAAGTTAATAAGTTATTAAAAGAATATGCAATTATTACTGTTAAGGATCAGGATAATAATGTTTTGTATAATGGACCTGTTTGGAATGAAGAAGAAGGTTCTTACATGGTAAATGATATTTTACTTGCTACTGTTCCATCTGGTAGTAGTAAAAAGATAAAGGTTACATTAGCTCTCGATTCTAAAATGGGTAACGAATATCAAAGTTTATCTGGTGATGTAAAGTGGAATTTTATTACTAATTTTGATGATTCGCGTGTCATTGTTCGTCATTATTTATGGGATAAAGTTAAGAATCAAGCTACTTCTGTGAAAGTATCTTCTGATAATATGTTGAGTGGATTAATTGGTACTAATTATTCTACAACTAGTAAAGATCTTGAACCTAAATATACTCTAAAATCCTCTCCAAGCAATGCTAAG
Source organism: uncultured Bacilli bacterium (assembly GCA_934102355.1). Taxonomy (GTDB): domain Bacteria; phylum Bacillota_I; class Bacilli_A; order RF39; family UBA660; genus CAKORS01. The sequence goes on along the minus strand of CAKOSO010000001.1, from coordinate 283,485 downwards.
GGAGTATATGCAAATGGAATAATTTATGTTGATTATTATTATACTCTTAATAATTCAACTATTGTTGATCCGGTTTTAGAAATTAGTACTGATACTAAAGTGGTTTCAAGTAAAGAGCAAATAATAAATTATGCGATAGATTATAAGTCATCAATATCATCATATTATGGAGATGTTGGTTACAAAATAGTTGTTCAACTCCCATCTTATGTTACATGTACTAATGCTGATGCTGGAAATTATGATAGTGTTAATAACACAATTACTTGGAATGTTAGTTTAAATAATATAAATAATTTAAATGGTGGTTCTTTTGATATTTATTATACTAAAAATATTTCAGTGAAATTAAAGGAAGATGCTGATGTAAGTAATATTAAATCTATGACTGTTTCTGCTAATGGAGTTTTAGAATTACCTCAAACTGGTGAAAAGAAAACTTCCTTAGCATCATCTACAGTTGATTTTGATGTTGCTAAAGAAGCAGTAGTTACAGTAAATCATTATTATAAAGATAGTACTGGCGATAAAGTAGAAACTGAAACAATAAATACTTTTGTAGGGAATGAATATAATACATCACCACTTAATAGACTTATTTCTATTGGGTATAAAGTTTTTAGAATTGAAGGAAGTGCTAGTGGAACAGCATCTAGTGAAAATATTGTAATAAATTATCATTATAAACTTGTTAATAGTGATAATCCTCCTACTGGAGATACAATAGCAATTATTTGTACAATATTTATTATTTCCGTAATAGTTTGTATTTTATCAATGATTTATCTTGTTTATTCGGGCAAGTTAAAGAAGAAGAAATAGTTTTTAAGAGGTAGTATTTTTGCTATCTCTTTTTATTTTGGAAAGTAGTGCTAATATGATAATTATTATTATGGCAATTGTTGCAATTATTGGAAATATGGCAAGTATTTTGTATGTGTAAAAATGTTTGAAAACATAAATGCTTATCAATGATATAACAAGTGGAAATGTGTAAGTTATAATTATTTTTTTATTCTCTTTTTTTATCTTAAATACTGTATTTATAAATTCATTTATAAAGAATGTTGTCATTGTTAAGTTTATAAATGTGGAATCAAAAAATACTATTACGATAAAGTTTTCAATTCTATCTATGAAATTTAATGCTTTTACTTGTTTATATAAATAGTATCCTGGGTAGTCAAGAATTTTTGAAAATTCAATTCCATATGTTGTTATGATTAGAAATGTATATATAAAAAGTATTATTCCTGCTAAAACATAACCGATTATGATGAATTTTTTGAATTTTTTTTGATCATCTAAATCTGATGGTTTAATAGCTAATAGCGTAATAATTGGAGTTGATGTGAATGCTAAAACTTTTACAACAGTTCCTATAAAGGATGATGAAGATATAGTAAAAAGTGGTTTTATATTTGTTATATCGATTTTTGTAAATAATATTCCGAATACGGGAATTATTATTAAAAAGAAGAAAACTAATAATACAGTTGATGTTTTACAAATTACATTTATATTTTTAGTGACTAAATATGAAACAATGAGAAAGTATGTTGTTGCTAACACATAGTATGAATTTCTTGTTAAAAATTGACTTATTACAAAATTACAAAATGTCCATGAGTTTATAAATAGTATGTATATTCCTATTAGAACCAATATTATGTTAATAATTGTTCCGAACATTTTAAATTTTTCTTTGTTGTATTCAAATATATTTTTATCTTTCATTTTTTTATTTAAATAAGTAATTGCAAACATCGGAATTATTCCAATTATAAAAGCCACTATAAGTGTAATTAATGATGTTGTATTTCCGGTGTTTAGCACTGAATTTATTCCAAATCCTGGATATAGTGCTGTACATGTAAAGAATGTAATAGCAAGAATTTCTTTGGTATCTATTTTATTCATTTTTATCACCTATACTTTTATAAGTATTACCATATCTATATAGATTAACAGTAATATTTGTGTTTATTTCTGCAATTTCATATATATTTTTATTTTCATATTCTTTGTATTTTTTATAATAATTTTTATATATTTTATTTTTAATATTTAGTGTATCAATATTATTTTCTTTATTAAAATTTATTAAGTGGTCAATATATTTTTTTACTTCTTCTTCTGTTTTGTGTTCAATATCTTTTATATTTTCTTTTTTTTGTAAATTAATCTTTTTATTTATTACTGAAATATGTCCTTCTAGTGTTAAGTTAATGCTAACTTTTAGTTTGTTTTCTTTTATTCTTACATCTATTTTTGAACTTGGATTAAATATTATTACGTTTAAATTGTTATCTTGATATTCAAAACTAAGCATTACATCAGTGAAATTTTTATTTATGATGTTATATGCTGTTGCTTCTTCTTTTGTTAATTCATCTGTAATTTTATTGTTTTCTTTTAATACTACTAAACCCGTTGATATTACATTGCTATATTTTTCTTCGTCTTTTTCATATTTTAAAGAGGTAATTACTGGGTATATTCCTTTTGATAGGAATGCCATTGATACCTGGTCCAATGTCATTAATGTTGTTGTTCCTTGATATTTTTTAGTATCTTCTACTATTTTTACTATTTTATTTGCTGTAAATGTATCTTCTGATTCTTCTGATGGAGTAAGTATATCTTTTGCACTACCTTCTGTTGAAATCATAAAATAACAATTACTTCTTGCTTCTGGACTTCTTATGAAGTAATCAATTATTTCTGTTAGTTTTTCATTAGCAGCATTTTTGTTTAATACTATTAATTCAAGATGACCCATGTGGAGTTTATTTGGGTATTGTAGATAAGTATTTCTTATTGCTTCTCCGATTGTTTCTCCTTTTCCTTCATATAGTATTACGTTTTCTTCAGATGATTCTTCATTTTTTTGGAAGTTTAATATTTGTGAAGTTACTATAAATTCGTTGTTTTCATAATCTATTCCTATTGCAGATGCAATTGCTAAATCGTTTAATTCTTGATAACTGCAACCACTCATAAAAAATAAAGTAGTCAAAATTATTAATATTAAAAGTAATTTTTTTATTTTCATAAGTTGCTCCTTTTGTAATTTTTATCAGTAAGAATAGGGGATCTTTCGTTGTCTTTTCTTATACTTGATTTTCCAACGTTTCTTTTTAAGAATTTGAAACTAAATGGTGTTATAGGGTAGAGATATGGTTTACCAAGGGATTTTAATTCGCATAGGTTTATTATGAAGATAAAGTCTGCTAGGAATACTCCTGGTATTCCAAAAAATGTTGCAAATATCATAAATATTATTCTCCATATTCTTATGGCATTAATCATTCCTACATTTGAATACATTAATGAACATATTGCACTTGTAGCTATCATTATTAACATTATAGGTGAAACTATTCCAGCTGATACTGCAGCATCTCCTAGTACGATTGCTCCTAATATAGATATTGCTGAACCGGAAAAGTTTGGCATTCTAATATCACTTTCTCTTAGTACTTCAAATATTAAGATCATTCCTAGTGCTTCAACTATGGCTGGAAAAGGTACTCCTGCTCTTTGAGCTGCAAAATTGGTAATAAGAGTTGTTGGTATAGCTTCTTGATTATATGTTGTTACTGCAACATATATGGCCGGTAACTGAGTTGCAATAAAGAATGCAAAAAATCTTATAAGTCTTGTAAATGTGACGTTTTTATAATTTTGATAATTATCTTCTGGGGCATGAAAAAAATCAAAAAAGAAGGTAGGAATTATTATAGCGTAGGGACTATTTTCAACAAATATTAGGATTCTTCCTTCTAGTAAACTCATTGTTGCGTGATCAGGTCTTTCGGTTGTTTCAAGAAGCGGAAATATGCTATCTTTTTTTAAAATTAGTTCTTTTATGTAAGTACTGTCAATAATTCCATCGATGTCTATGCTTTCTAGCTTTTTATTTAATTCATCTAATAAGTTTTTTTCTATTATGTTATCCATATACATAATACTTACTTTTGTTTTTGATTCTCTACCGAGTATTTTTTCTTTAATTTTTAAATTATCAGTTTTTATTCTTTTTCTTACTAATCCAATATTTGTCATGTAGTTTTCATTAAACGCATCCTTTGGTCCACTTATTGTTTGTTCAGTTAGAGGCTCTGATATAGCTCTTGATAAGTCCTGTTTTGTTTCTACAGCTAGGGCCTTATCTTTTTTATCAAATAAAATTATAGTAAAACCATTACTTAATTTTGAATATATTTCTTTATATGTATTTACTTCTTTGACGTTATTTGCTGCTAATGTTTTTTTAAGAAGAGTGTATAAATCTTTTTTAAAAAAGGTTTTTTTATTTGTAAGAAGGGTTATATTTCTTAAAATAGATTCATTTATGGAACTTGTACTGCATAAACTTTGATTAAAAACTATAGTTATTTTTTCTTTTTGTTCTTCTAGATATCTTAAAGTTATATCTGGTGCGTTATTATAGTTTTCTTTTATTATGTTTTCATTTATTTTAATATTACTATTTATCAAAATATCACCTCATATTATATTATTGGCATTTTAAGTGTTTATATACTTTTATGTTATTGATAGTTTTTAAATTTTAGGGTATAATAATTTTAGATTTAACATAAAGTGGTGAGATTTATGAGTTTTATGTCTGTTTGTACTAATTCAAGTATTTTAAAAGTAATTTATTTTTTAAAAATAATTGTGATTATAATTAAAATTGCTGTTCCAATAATCTTAGTAGTACTTGCTATGATTGATTTATTTAAAGCAGTAATTGCATCTGATGATAAAGAAAAGAACAAAGCAGTAAAACTTCTTATTAAAAGAGTTATTTATTCTTTACTTATTTTCTTTGTTCCTACTATTGTGAATACTTTAATGATTACTATTGGTAATATGGGTGAAAGTGAAAATTTCACTGATTGTTTAGAAAATGCTACTATTGAAAATATTAATAAATATCAAGCTGAAGAGGAAAAAAAGAAACAAGAAGAGGCAAAGAAAAACCAAAGTAATAGTAATGGTGGTTCAGGTGGATCTGGTAGCTCTGGTGGTTCTGGAGGTTCTAGTGGTGGAACTGGATCTGGTACATACACTAGTAAGATATGTGGAGGAAAGTATACTGCTAAAAAGCTTTCTAATGGTCAATGTGCTGAGGGAGTTTATGCTTATTTTAAAAGCTTTTTACCTTCTGCAGATCCAACTGCTTGGAAAAAATTTGATTCTATAGCTGGGCATGCTAAAGATTATTATTATAATAACGCTAATTTGGGTGAAAATGGTTTTGTAATGGATAGTGATATTAGTAAAATAACACCTGGAACATTAATTGTATATATGTTTTCTGGCTCTTCATATGGACATATTCAAGTAGTTGAAGCAAATGACGGAAAAGGAAATCTCACAATATTTGAATGTAATACTGATAGATATCCAAAAGCAGGCTGTAATACATCAGCTCATAAATGTTGTACGCATACTGAATCTACTAAGTTTTATTCAGATATGATTGCTGGAAAGAAGAAGGGATTAAAGTTCCTGGGCTTTATTCATGTATTAAAAGATTGTAATAAAAAAACTACATCTGTTATAAATGATAGGACTAATACAACTATAAATTAAGTTTCATTTTTGAAACTTTTTTGTTGTAAACTTTTTTGAAAGTTTAAAAATAATTATGATATAATGTACTAAGGTGATTAAACTTATGGATATATTAAATCTTGTTGTTCAATACTTTTTGTATTTTATGTTCTATTCTATTTTAGGATGGATTGTTGAAACTATATATATTTATATTGGTACTGGTAAATGGTGTAATAGAGGATTTTTTATTGGACCTTATTGTCCTATTTATGGTTTTGGTTGTGTTTTTATAGTTATTCTTCTTGGAAGATATGCTGATAGTCCACTAGTTTTATTTTTTATGTCATTAATAATTTGTTCAATTCTTGAATATTTTACAAGTTATATTTTGGAAAAAATATTTAATGCTAGATGGTGGGATTATTCAAAAAGAAAATATAATATCAATGGGAGAATATGTTTAGAGACACTTGTTCCTTTTGGGCTTGGTGGAGTAATAGTTATATATTTAGTTCATCCTTTTATATCTCGTATTGTTAATCTTTTATCTCCTAATGTGAAATATATTATTGCAGGAGTTTTGGCAGTTATTTTTCTTACTGATTTAATTGTTTCATCAAAAATAATTTTTAGTTTTAAAAATAAACTAAGTAAATTGGTTAAGGATAATACTGGTGAAATAAAGGATAAGATTAAGTCAATATTTAAGAAACCTTCTATTAACAGACTTATGAATTCTTTCCCTAATATTAAAAATAAATTTAGTAAATTTAGAGATAAGTAAACTTTACATTATTTGTCATTTGAAATAGAAAAATAATTAGAAATATTATATAATTGAAGTGGTGATGATATGAAAGACATATTAGAAAAAATTAGCAACTATTCATTGGAAGAAATCATGGGTGAAAGGTTTGGAAAATATTCAAAATATATTATTCAAGATCGTGCTATTCCTGATGTTAGGGATGGATTGAAACCTGTTCAAAGAAGAATTTTGTATGCAATGTATATTGGCCATAATACTTGTGATAAACCTTATCGTAAGAGCGCTAAGACAGTAGGGGATGTAATTGGTTCTTTCCATCCACATGGAGATACATCAATATATGATGCGATGGTTCGTATGTCTCAAGAATGGAAGATGAAAAATCCTCTTATAGATATGCATGGTAATAATGGTTCAATAGATGGTGATAGTCCAGCTGCATATCGTTATACTGAAGCTAGACTTTCTAAAATATCTAATGAATTATTAAAAGAAATAGATAAAGATACTGTAAAATTTGCTTTAAATTTTGATGATAGTATTTGGGAACCGACAGTTTTACCTGCTAAGTTTCCTAATCTTTTAGTTAATGGTACTACTGGAATTAGTGCTGGTTATGCTACTAATATACCTCCTCATAATTTAGGAGAAATAATAGATGCAACAATTAAAAGAATTGATTCTCCAAATTGTCATCTTGATACTATTTTGGACATTGTAAAAGGTCCTGATTTTCCTACTGGTGGTATTGCGTTAAATCATCAAGACATAAGAAATGCTCTTACTACTGGAAAGGGTAAAGTAGTTGTTCGTTCTAAAGTTGAAATTGTAAAAGAAAAGAATAAAACTTTAATAGTAGTTACTGAAATTCCTTTTGATGTATTAAAAACAAATATTGTTAAAAAAATAGATGAAATAAGAATAGATAAAAAGATAGATGGAATTATTGAAGTAAGGGATGAATCTGATAAAGAAGGATTAAGAATAGTAGTTGAATTAAAGAAAGAAGCAAAGGAAGATTTAATATTAAATTATTTATATAAAAATACAGAATTACAATCAGCATATAATTATAATATGGTTGCGATAGTAAATAGAAGACCTAAACTTTTATCTTTGATTGAAATAATTGACGCTTATATTGCACATTATAAAGAAATAATTATAAAAAGAACTCAGTTTGATTTGGCACATGCTTCATCTAGATATCATATAGTTGAAGGATTAATTAAAGCTATATCAATATTGGATGATGTTATAAAAACAATTAGAAGAAGTAAAAATAAGAGTGATGCTAAGGAAAATTTAGTTAAAGAGTATCAATTTACTATGGAACAGGCAGATGCAATTGTTACTTTACAATTATATCGTTTAACTAATACTGATGTTACTTTACTTCAAGAAGAGTTAAAGAATCTAGAGTTTATTATTGCTCAGTTAAATAAGATATTAAATGATGAAGATGAACTTCATAAGACAATGAAAGATGAACTTAAAAATATCAAGAAAGATTATGATGTTCCAAGAAAAACTGCTATATTTGATATGGATGCAGAGATTAAAATTGATACTGAAGAAATGATACCAAGAGAAGATGTTGTTACTTTAATAACAAAAGATGGATATGTAAAAAGAACTAGTAAAAGGGCATATCTTGCTAATAATGAAGAACCTGTTATAAAAGAAAATGACTATTTACTTGGATTGTTTAAACAAAATACTATTGATACAATGTTAATATTTACTAATCTTGGTAATTATTTGTATTTACCTGTTTATGAAATACCTGATATTAAATGGAAACAACTTGGAAAACATATAAGTAATATAATTAAAATAGGTGAAGATGAGAAGATAGTTGCTGCAATACCTATAAATGATTTTAATGTTGATAGATCAATAATTATTGCATCTAAGGGTGGAATGATTAAAAAGACTAAAGTTAGTGATTTTAAAGTTAGTCGTTATTCAAAACCAATATCTTGTATGAAATTAAAAGATGGTGATGAAGTAGTTGGAGCATTTATAAATAATTATGATAATATATTCATAGCTACTAATAAGTGTTATGGTTTATGGTTTGATCAGTCAGATATACCAGAATCAGGTATAAAATCATCTGGGGTAAAATCTATTAATTTAAAGGGTGATGAAGTAGTAGCAGTTAATAATTTTGATAATGATATAGAGTATGTTACTATTTTTACAAATAAGAATACTGCTAAAAGGGTTAAGATTCAAGAATTTGAAAAGCAATCTAGAGCTAAACGTGGTTTATTGTTATTAAGGGATGTTAAGACTAATCCGTATGAAATAATAAATGTTATCTTAACTAAGAATAATTCTTATTTTGGAATTAAGACTTCTTCTGATATTGATTATATTAAAAATACGGAGATATCAATTTCAGATAGATATAAAACAGGAATGACTATTTCTAAAAAGGATGTTGTATCAATATTCTTAAAAGTTGGTTTAACTGATGGTTCTGTTATTAATGATAAAGAAGATAAAAAAGATGATAAAGAAGTTTTAGATGAAAAAACAGTAACAGCAAAGGAAGAAAAAGTAGTTACTGAAGAGGTTAAAAAACCAGAAATAATAGAAAAGCCTCATCAAATATCATTATTAGAAATAGATGATGAATTGCGTAAGATAGATGATATTTTAAAATAGTAAAATAAAGGGTTAAAAAAATAGCTTTTTTGATCCTTTTTTTGTATAATATTTTTTAGGTGGTAGTATGAAACGCAGCGAAGTTTTAAGAGATAAGTTGTCTCCAATGATGAGACAATATATGGAAATTAAAGATAAATATGAAGATACAATAGTTTTTTATAGAGTTGGGGATTTTTATGAAATGTTTTTTGAAGATGCACTTACTGCATCTAATCTTTTAGAATTGACTTTAACAGGAAAAAGTTGTTCTTTAGAAGAAAGAGTTCCTATGTGTGGTGTGCCTTTCCATGCGTATTTACCTTATGCTGAAAAACTTGTTAATAATGGATATAAAGTTGCAATTTGTGAACAGTTAACTCCTCCGGATAAAAAAGGCGTTGTTGAAAGAGGAGTTATTCAAATTATTACAAAAGGAACTGTAATGGATGCTTCTTCTTTGAATGAAAAAGATAATAATTATATTGGTAGTATATATGATTTTAATCATTGTTATGCACTTAGTTATGCTGATATTTCTACTGGGGATATTTATACTGAGTTAATTGATTTTAATGAAGATAAATTAATAAATGAAGTAATAAGATTAAATATTAGGGAATTAATAGTAAACAATATAATAGATAGAAAAATTATTGAAATTTTAAGAAAAAATTATGGTGTTCTTATTACGATAAGTGATGGTTTGTTAGAGGATAAAAGTTATCAATATGTTTATAAAAATATTAGTGATCTTAGAATTGCTACTTCTCTTAAACATTTATTATATTATCTAAATGATACTAAAAAGGGAAACTTATCTCATATTAAAGAAGGGGAAGTAATAGATAAAAGAAAAGTTTTAGAACTTGATGTATATTCTAAAAGAAATTTGGAACTTGTTGAAACATTAAGGCTTAAAGAGAGAACTTATTCACTTTTATGGCTTTTAGATAAAACTAAAACTGCAATGGGTGCAAGACTTTTAAAGCATTATATAGAGAATCCTTTAATAGAAAAGAAAGAAATAGAAAGGCGTTATGATATTATTTCTAATTTTCTTACTGAATTTATTTTAAAAGAAGAATTAAGAGATGCTTTAAATAATGTTTATGATTTGGAAAGATTATCTGGAAGAATAAGTTATGGTAATTTAAATGCAAGAGATTTATTACAACTTAAAAATAGTTTGTCTGTTTTGCCAGAAATATCTAGGATACTTAAAGAAATAAAGTATGATAAACAAATTGAAACATTAGATGAACTTTATTCATTGCTTGATAGGTCAATAAATGATGATGCACCAATTACTATTAAAGAAGGCGGAATAATTAAAAAAGGTTATAATGAAGATCTTGATAATTTAAGGAGTTTATCTAGCGGTGGAAAAGATTTTATATTAGAACTTGAAAAAAGAGAAAAAGAAAGAACAGGTATAAAGAATTTAAGAGTTGGATTTAATAAAGTATTTGGTTATTATATTGAGGTTTCTAAGGGAAATATCAAAGATGTTAAAGATGAATTTGGGTATATGAGAAAACAAACTTTAGCAAATGGTGAAAGATATATAACTAATGAACTTAAAGAAAAAGAAGATTTAATTTTAAATGCTGAAGAGAAAAGTATTAATTTAGAATACGAACTATTTATTAATATTAGAGACGAAGTAAGAGGGTATATTTCTAGAATTCAAAAGATCGCTAATGTTGTTAGCGAGGTTGACGTTTTATCTTCTTTAGCTGTTGTTGCTGAAGAAAATAATTATGTAAGACCTACTATTGTTGATGAAAGAGATATTTATATTAAAGATGGTAGACATCCAGTAGTAGAGAAAGTTATGGATAGTGAGTATGTTCCAAATGATGTTATCATGAATGAAAAGACTAATATCTTGCTTATTACAGGTCCTAATATGAGTGGTAAATCTACTTATATGAGAATGCTTGCTATTATAGTAATTATGGCTCAGATGGGTTCTTTTGTTCCGTGTAAAGAAGCAAGACTTCCTATTTTCGATAAGATATTTACAAGAATTGGTGCAAGTGATGATTTGGTTAGTGGTGAATCTACTTTTATGGTTGAGATGAAGGAAGCTAATAATGCTGTTACATTTGCTACTCAAAATAGTTTGATTTTATTTGATGAGTTAGGAAGAGGTACTGCGACATATGATGGAATGAGCCTTGCTCAAAGTATTTTGGAATATATTCATGATGAAGTAAGGGCTAAAACATTATTTTCTACTCATTATCATGAATTAACAGTTCTCGATAAGAATTTAAGAAATTTAAAGAATGTTCATGTTAGTGCTAAAGAAAGTAATGGAAGTATAACATTTTTACATAAAATACAAAATGGCCCAGTTGATAAAAGTTATGGTATTCATGTTGCTTCTTTGGTTAATTTACCTAAAAAAATAATAACCAGAGCAGAAGAAATATTAAATTTATATGAAAATAATAAAGATAAAAAAGAAGTATTTGAACAGACTTCATTAAATTTTGAGTTTAAAGAGGAAGAAAATAAGATAGAAAAGAAATTAAAAGATTTAAATCCTCTTGAAATTACACCTTTAGATGCTTTAAATATTTTGTATGATTTGAAAAAAGAAGTAGAATCAAATAATAAGGAGAGTTAGATAATTTTATGAAAAAGTTATATGTGGTTGCAACTCCAATTGGAAATTTATCAGATATTTCAAAAAGGGCTCTTGAAGTTCTTGAAAGTGTTCAATTAATACTTTGTGAAGATACAAGACATAGTTTGAAATTGCTAAATTATTATAATATAAAAAATAAACTTATGAGTTATCATAAATTTAATGAAAACGAAAGATGTAAGGAAGTATTAAATATATTAAAAAATAATGATGTTGCAATAATTACCGATGCTGGCTCTCCTTGTATTTCTGATCCGGGATATATTCTTGTTAAAGAAGCAAAAGAGAATGGTATTGAGGTTATTGGAGTAGGGGGAATATCTGCTTGTATCACTGCTTTATCTGTTAGTGGAATTGATTCATCTAGTTTTACTTTTTATGGTTTTTTTCCAAGAGAGAATAAAGATAAAGAGATTTTAATTAAAAATATCAAAAAAAGTGATATAAAAACATATATATTTTATGAGTCACCAAAAAGAATTATAAAAACTCTAAAATATATTTATGATTCTTTTGGGGAAGTAAACATAAGTGTTTCTTCTGATTTAACAAAGATTCATGAGAAGAATTATTTTGGTAATATAAGTAGGGTAATTAAGGATTTAGAGTCTTTTGAAAATAGTAATCTTGGTGAATATACATTTATTATTGAAAAGGATTATGTAGAAGAAAATAAGGAAAATAGTATTTCTATTGAAGCGATGCTTATTGATTATATGGTTAAAAACAATGTTTCTTTAAAAGAAGCAATAAGTGGAATAAAAAAAGAAAATAGTGATTTGTCTAAAAATGATATTTATAATGCATCATTAAGTATAAAGAAAATTATTTGATTTAAATGAATTAAATTATATTGCAATTATTTTTTAAAAGTGATAATATTACAATATAATTTATTTGCAGATGTAGTACAATGGTTAGTATACAACCTTGCCAAGGTTGGGATGCCGGTTCGATCCCGGTCATTTGCTCCAAATTGATAGGAAACTCGGAATTTGACTTCTGAGTGTAATAAATGTTAACTAACTAGAAACGGTTAGTTTTTTTGTTTTAAGCATATTAAAGATATGATATACTTATAAGTAAGATGATTAAATGTTTATTGTATGATTGTTTTTAGTTATTTATTAGTATTTATTAAGAATATTTGTTGCTTTATCAGTGATAATATTTTTTATGTTTTCTAATAATATTTTAGTGTCATTCTTTTATTGGAATTTGCAAACGCTAAGCTTTTGATTTTGATAAATAATAAAGATGGAGGTATAAATAGTATGAAAAAAATATTTATAATAACAGGTGCAAATGGATTTTTAGGGAATAATATTATAAGAAAATTACAGCAGGATCAAAATAATGAAATAAGAGCATTTTTATTGCCTGGTGAATCTAAAAAGTCATTAGAACACTTAAATTGCAAAATTTATTATGGAGATGTTACTAAAAAAGACAGTTTGTTTTCAATTTTTGAAAAAACTGAAGGAAAAGAAGTTTTTGTGATTCATTGTGCCGCAATTGTATATATAAAATCAAAATATAATCCTTTAGTATATGATGTTAATGTTAATGGTACTAAAAATATTGTGGATAAGGTTTTAGAAATAAATGCTAAACTTATTTACGTTAGTAGTGTGCATGCTATTACAGAAAAACCTAATAATGAATTAATGACTGAAATTAATAATTTTGATTCAGACAAAGTAAAGGGATTATATGCAAAAACAAAAGCAGAAGCTGCAAAATATGTTATGAATGCGATAAAAAATAATAATTTAAATGCTTGTATTGTTCATCCTTCTGGAATTGTTGGCCCAAATGATTTTGGAAACAGTCATTTAACGCAATTAATAAAAGAAGTTTCTAATGGAAAGCTTTTTGCTTGTGTAAAAGGAGGATATGATTTTGTAGACGTTAGAGATGTTGTAGATGGTATTATTAGTGCTTGTGAAAAAAATAATAAAGGAGAATGTTATATTTTGTCTAATAAGTATATTACTATTAAGGAGTTAACTGATATGATTTGTGATTTACAAGGACTAAAAAGAATTAAGATAGTGTTACCAATTTGGCTGGCAAAATTAGTGTCTCCTTTTTGTGAAATGTATTATAATTTTAAAAAGCAAACACCTTTATTTACTAAATATTCTTTGTATACGTTGTCATCTAACTCCAATTTTAGTAATAAAAAAGCAAAAAAAGAATTGGGGTATAAAAACAGAGATATGAATGATACGATTAAAGATACTATAAAGTGGCTTAAGGAAAAAAATTAAAATAGTAGTATATATTTCCTTTTTGTAATATAATTGTTTTATCTTAGTATCTTTAATTATGGATAGGTGGTAGAAATGGTTAAAGTAAAATCTTTAGTAAGAGAAAAATATTTGTTTTTGTTTGTTATTGGTAGTGTTATTGGAGCAATTTATGAAGATTTATTAGAAGGGTTTAGAAATCTTGGCGATACTGGTGTTTTTAGTTTTAATGTTCATAGAGGAGTAATATATGGACCTTTTAATATAATATATGGCGCAGGTGCGGTGCTAATGGTTTATTTATTATCTCATACAGATCAATCTTGGTATAAAATTTTTTTGAAGGGCTCTATAATAGGAGGATCTTTTGAGTATTTAGTTAGTTTGCTACAAGAAGTGTTTGTTGGGACTACTTCATGGGATTATAGTAATTTACCTCTTAATATAAATGGTAGGACAACTCTTCCAATTATGTTTTTCTGGGGACTTGCTTGTGTTGGACTTATGAAGTTTATATATCCTAAAGTTTCTTTACTTGTTGAACGCATGCAACCAGACTTACGTAAGGTGTTATATGTTGGATTTTTAGTATTCTTATCACTTGACATGTTTATTTCTTGGACGGCACTTATTAGACAAGATTTTAGGCGTAGGGGTTATCCACCTAAAACTTTTGTAGGACAACTATATGATAGGTATTATGCAGATGATTTCTTGAAAAAATATTATGCTAATATGGTGGAAAAATAAAGAATCTTTGTAAACAGAGATTTTTTTATTTGTCGTTTTTTGTAATAATGATTTTACTATGTTATACTTATGATATTACATGTAGGAAGGAATGAGATAATGAAAGTATTAATATTATCTTGTAGTACAGGTGGTGGACATAATTCTTGTGCTAGATATGTTTTAAATGAACTTGAAAAAAACAATATAGAAGCTGTTTTTAGTGATTTTTACGATATCGTTAATACAGGTATGAAAGAGATGTCTTCCAAAGTATATTTATCTATGCTTGGTGGAAATGGTGGAGTTTTTAAAAATGTTTATAAACTGGGAGAATTATATAGTAAAACTAAAATTAAAAGTCCTGTTTACTTAGTTAATAAATTTCATAAAAAAGCTCTTTATAATTATATAATTTCTAATAAAATTGATTTAGTTATTGCAACTCATCTTTTTCCATCTCTTACTCTTACTGCAATAAATAAAGATAAAAGACATAAGAAAATTAATTTTATAACAATTGCTACTGATTATGAACCTTGTCCATTTTTAGAAGAATGTAAACCAAATTATTTTATTATGCAAAAAGGACTTGAAGATAAATTTATAAAAAAGGGAATTTCTAGTGATGTTTTATTTAACTCTGGAATACCAGTTTCAAGTTGCTTTGTATATGGTGCAAAAAATATTAGAGATGAATTGAAAATAAAAAATGAAAAAGTAATTTTAATTATGCTTGGTAGCATGGGGTTTGGAAAAATTAATAAAATAATAGATGATATTTTAAGATTTGATAATGTTAAAGTTTTAGTGGTTTGTGGAAATAATAAAAGGTTATATGATAATTTAAATCAAATTAATAATTCTAAGCTTAAGGTTTTTGGGTTTGTTAATAATATTAATGATTTGATTTATTCTTCTGATATTGTTTTATCAAAACCGGGTGGCCTTTCTTCAACTGAGATTACTTCTATTCGTAAGCCTCTTCTACATATTTTTCCTATACCTGGAATTGAAACATATAATACTGATTTTTTCGAAAGTCATGGTATGAGTATTAAATGTGAATCTGAAAATGATATAGTTACTAATTTAAAAAAGTTACTTAATGATTATAAATTACAGGATTCAATGATTAAAAATCAGGAAAAATATATTAACAAAAATTCATGTAAAGACTTGGTTGATTTGATTAAAAATGATTTCAATTAGTTATATTTGCATATAGATTTCGTATAAAATGCGTAATTTGTTAAATTTTATGTGTTTTTGTCGTAAAGTTTACAAAAATGTTTGCAAAAAATGTAAAATAATTGTATGATTATTCTGGGGTGATGTTATGTTCAATATCGAAAATATTAATGTTTTTCCTGAAAATGTAGAAGGAAAAAAGATCGTTTTGGATTGTAATGAAAAAAAATTAACAGGGTTAGCTTCAATAGATAAACCTTGGATGAAGTTTCATAGTGAAAAAGCAAAGAATGCTATGATGCCTAATATGACAATTTATGATTATTTATGGGAGAGAAATAAAGATAGATTAGATAGAGTAGCTTTAAATTATTATGGCAGATTGATAACTTATAAAGAATTATTTGATAATATAAATAAGTCAGCAGAAATATTTCAAAATTTGGGAGTTAAAAAAGGTGATATTGTAACAATATCTATGCCAACTACTCCTGATACAGTTTACATGTTTTATGCTCTTAGTATGCTTGGTGCAACTGCTAATATGATTGATCCAAGAAAGAGCGCAAAAGAAATGGAAGAATATGCAAATGAAGCAAATTCTAAGTTGTTTGTTATTATTGATTTATATGTTGATAAGGTTAAAGATATAAAGAATAATTCTACTGTTGAAGATGTAATTGTTTCATCAGCAGCTGATTCATTGCCACCATTTATGAAAAAGGCCTATAATATTAAGAATTTTTCTAATTTAATTAAAGCTAAAAAATATCATAAATGGAAAGATTTGTTAGAAAATGCAATTGGTAAAGGCACTGTTAAAGCACCATATGATGAAAATGCTTCTGTTGCAATAGTTCATACTGGCGGTACTACTGGAACACCTAAGGGAGTTATGTTATCTAACCTTAATCTTAATGCTTCTGCATTACAATGTGAATTGTGTGGACTTGATTTTAAAAGGGGAGATAAATGGTTAAACATTATGCCTCCATTTATTGCATATGGTGTTGGTAACGGTCTTCATCTTCCACTTACTATGGGAATGCAAGTTACTTTAGTTCCTGCTTTTGATCCTAGAAAATTTGGAGATTATTTAATGAAGGAAAAACCAAATCATTTAACTGGTGTTCCATCTCATTATGGCCATTTACTGGGTAATAAAAAGATTAAACCAGGAGATTTATACTTCTTAAAATCCCCAATTGTTGGTGGAGATGCTATGAATAAGGAATTAGAAGTTAAAGTTAATGAGTTCTTAAAGAAATCTGGATGTGATTCAACTGTCATTAAGGGTTATGGATTAAGCGAGTATGCTGCTGCTTCAAATGTTTCTACTCATGTTGATGGTACTAATGCAATTGGTAGTGTAGGTATTCCTTTTGCTAATACAATTGTTAGAATAGTAGATCCTACTACTCGTGAAGAACTTCCATATGGAAAGGGTTTAACTGGTGAAGTTGAAATTAAAGGACCTAATACTATGCTTGGCTATTATGAAAATGAAAAAGCAACTAATGATATGATTGATAGTGAAGGTTGGATTCATACTGGTGATATAGGTTATATAGACGAGAACGGTCTTTTATATATAATGGATAGAATTAAGAGAGTTATAATTAGAGCAGATGGATTTAAAGTATTTCCATCTAAAATAGAAAGTGCTGTTAACTCATGTGAAGTAGTTGAAAACTGTGTTGCTGTTGCTACACCAGATAGAAGTGAAGCACAAGGAAGTCTTCCAGCTTTACATATTGTGTTAAAGGAACAATATAGAAGCAATCAAGCTTCTGCTTTAGAAAAAATTAAAAAAGTATGTAAGGAAAAACTTGCTGAATATGAACAACCAGTAAAATTTAAATTTGATGATAAATTACCACTTACTTCTATTGGTAAAATTGATGCTTTTAAGGTTCAAGGAGAAGAAGCAGAAGAGGCTAGTTCTAGTAATTCGGTGGTAAGAGTAAGAAAATAATTTAAAAAAAGTAAACTTAATTGTTTACTTTTTATTATTGTGTTATACTTTTCTTATATAGAATAGAAGGAGTGATTGTTTTGTATCAAGCTATTGGAAGTATGATTTGTTGTATGCTTTTTGGATTAGTAATTTTAATTTCATACTTTTCTAAAAAACGTGTTAACACTGTTGAAACAAAGATATATAATATTTTGATAGTTTTAAGTTTTTGCGGACTTATTATAGAGCTTTTGTGTTGCTATTTTACTGCAAATAAGGAATTGTTTCCAATTTCAGTAGTAATCATTAATAGATTATGGTTGGTTCATATAGTAAGTTGGTTGTTTATATTTACTTTTTATATATATCAGATATCATTTGTTAATGTTAGTCAAAAAGTTGCTAAAATTGCTATGATGTTGTTTATATTTAGCTATATTTTAAGCGTTTTAATTGTATGTACTTTACCTTTATATTATTACTACGAAAATAATGTTGTGTATTCTTATGGTATTAGTACTGATTTTATAGCAATAATTGCCGGTGGATGTATTATTTCTTGGATCTTGTCTGTTGTTTTGAATTTTAAGAATATACAATGGAAAAAATATATTCCGTTATTTTCTTTGATTGGTTGTGTTTTTTTTGCTTTAGTTGTAAGAATTATAAATCCAGGATTTTTAGTTATATCTATATCATTATTTTTAGTAACATTTATAATGTATTTTACTATTGAAAATCCGGATGTAAAAATAATTGAAGAATTAAAAAGATCTAGAGAAATTTCTACTAGTTCTAATACTGAAAAATCTATGTTTTTATTTAATATAACTCAGAATATTAAAAAACCTACTAGTGAGATATATGATTTGTGTAGTTATATTGATGATGCTACTAGTTTAGATGAAGCTAAGGAAATTGCTAATGATATTAAACTTTCATCTAGAAAAGTTATGAATATAATTAATGATGCTTTAGATATATCATCTATTGCTTCATCAAAACTTGATGTTAAATATAATAAATATAATATTAGTACAATATTTAAGCAAACATCAAAAATATTAAGCAGTAACTTAGTTAATAAAGATGTTGAACTTAATGTTGATATTTCAAATAATATTCCACAGAATCTTTATGGTGACGGTCTTAGATTAAAACAAGCTCTTAGTATTATTTTAAATAATGCAGTAAAATATACTGACAAAGGGTCTATTTCATATAGAGCAAGCTTTATTAATAAAGGTGATATTTGTAGGATTTTAATTGTAGTTGAAGATACTGGATGTGGAATGAGTGCTGATCAAGTTAATGATGTATTAGAAAGCGCAAGTGATATTTCTGAACAAGAGTTTGAAAAAATTGAAGCACATAATCAACATTTAAAACTTGCTAAAACAATAATTGATTTAATTGGTGGAAAGTTAATTATTGATAGTAGATTAAATGAAGGTACAAAAATTACTATAGTTCTTGATCAAAAAATTGTTCCAGAAGAAGGTCTTTTAAATAAATATAGTGCAAGTAAAAGAATTCTTTTAGTGGATGATAATTTAAATGAAGTTAAATCAATTACTAAAATTTTAAAGCCAAAGGATATTGAACTTATTGTTTCAAAAAGCGGAGAGTCTTGTCTTGCTAAGGTAAGAAAAGGTGAAAATTTTGATCTTATTCTTATGAAAGATGATATGGATAAACTTAGTGGTGTTACAACTCTTAAAAAATTACAAGCTTTAGATAATTTTAAGATACCGGTTTATGTTTTAACAAAAGATACATCTGATATCGAAATACAAGGTTATCTTAAGTTAGGTTTTAAAGGATTTATTGACTTGCATAAAAATCGAAAAGATTTCTCTTCAGATATATCTAATTTAGTAAAATAAAATTCCCATTGATTTGGGAATTTTTTTATATTCTTATTCTTGCGTTTGATTTTTTACATGCATTTGTTGTTGCACATTTATATAGAGTGTAGTCGTATTCTTCTGGTGTGATATCCATTCCATATATTAATCTCTCTTTAAGATCTAATTCTTTTTCTATTTGTTGTTCTTCTTTTATTAACTTTTCAAAATCATCATTTTCAATACCAAAATTTCTCATAAGTGTTTTTTTAGCTCTTATAAAGTTTTTGATTGGTGAGTTTTCTAATTTATATTGATTATAGTAATCATTTAACATAGCGCTATGATAAATGAATTTTTCATAGTCATCTATTTTATCGTTGTTATAGATTTTTAGAATCTTTTTAATTTCAAAGTATGATTTTGCAAATGCAATTCTTGATTTTGGACTTATATATTCTACATTTGTCATATAATTTAAGTCTTCTTCTGATAGAATGTAATCAACATATTTTTCGTGTGTTATGTTATCTGGCTTTATTGTTTGGTTTCTTTTGTGCAAATCACATTCAAATGAAAATTTTAGAAGTTTATTTTCAAAACTTTCTTGTTCAGTGCATTCTTTTAGAAGTTTTGCTTGTTCATATTCTCCTAGTATTAATCTTACTACTTCAATGTTATATAGTAATATATTTTCTTTTTCGATATCACTTTTAAAAAATTCATAAATATTTTCTGAAATGTTTTTATCTAGCTTTTGAAAATCTATTCCTATAGTATTATATTCTGGTGAATATTGACATGCCTTTTTTGTAATTATGTGTTGTTCTTTAGAATCTATTATTATTCTTTGTAAATATGGTTTTATACTTTTATCATCATCCAATAATATTAGATATATTTTTGCTATGAATGTTTCATCAGCTATTTGTAAATTATCGGTATAATGATTTATAGTGTTTATAATTTTTTCTTGTGTACTTCTTTTCATAAATCCTCCTGGAAGTGTCTTTATAATTATAGTTTATAGCAATTTATTTGTTTTTGTCAAAGTAAATTTATATATGATTTGTTTTTTAAAGATGTTATAATATTTTTAGGTGGTTTTATGGTAGTTAACATAAATGGTAATGATTATAATGTTGATATAGTGTATAAGAGTAATAAGAATATGTATTTAAGAGTTAAAGATGATTTAACTATTTATGTAACAGCACCTAAATATATTAGAAATAGTCAAGTAGAAAAGTTTATTAATGATAATATTAGTAGTATAACTAAGATGATTAATACCATTTCTGAAAGAAATAAAAAAGGATATAATAAAATATTTTATTTGGGTAAATATTATGAAATAAATTATATAGAAAATAAAAAAGTTATTTTTACTAATGATAAAGTATTTATTAATAGAAATATGAATATTGATAATTTCTATAAGAAACAAGCAAAAATTTTATTTCTTGAAAGGCTTAATTATTGTTATGCTTTGTTTAGAGAGAATATACCATATCCTTCGCTTAATATTAGAAAAATGACTAGTAAATGGGGTGTTTGTAATGTTACTAGATGTGTTATTACTTTAAATCTTAATTTAATTAAACTTGATGTTAAGTATTTGGATTATGTAATAATTCATGAACTTTCGCATCTTATTGAATCTAATCATTCAAAGGCATTTTGGAATGTGGTTTCTAAGTATTCTCCTAATTATAAAATTATAAGAAAAGAAATGAAAAATATTTTATGAGGTGATGTTATGTTAATAACTAGTTTGGATAATAAAAAGATTAAACATATTGTTAAATTAAGAAATAAAAAATATCGTGATGAAGAGGGTTTATTTGTAGTTGAGATTCCTAATGTTATAGAAGAAGCTTATAAAAATGGGTTATTGAAAGAGTTATATATAAAAGATGGTTTTTCTTTTGATATAAATTTTAACTATGATAATGTATCTTGTGAAGTTTTAAATAAGATAAAAACTTTACCTGTTACTAATGTTATTGGTGTTATAAAAAAACCGGGAAATGGTGTTTTAAAAGGAAATAAATATATTCTTTTAGATGAGGTAAGTGATCCGGGGAATCTTGGCACTATTATAAGAAGTGCTCTTGCATTTGATATAGATACTTTAGTAATTGGTGATAATTGTTGTGATTTATATAATGATAAAGTGATAAGAGCTACTGAAGGTGCTATTTTTAAAATGAATATAGTTTTTGATAATTTGGAAAATGTTATATTGTATTTGAAGGATAATGGTGTTTTTGTTTATGGAACTGATGTTACTTGTGGAATTGATATAAGAAATGTTGAATGTGAAAGAATTGCTGTTGTTATGGGTAGTGAAGGTAATGGGGTAAACAAGAAGGTTAAAGAACTTGTTGATGGTAATCTTTATATAAAAACAAATAATGTTGAGAGTTTAAATGTTGGTGTTGCAACTAGTATTATTATGTATGAAATAATGAATTGAAAAATTAAAGTATATATTGTATAATTTAAGGTAGGAATGGTGATTAGAATGAGTCAAATTATGAATGATGAACAAGTTTTAGAATATGCTGCAATCGAGACTTTTAATAGACATATGGCATCTAAACAAGATGATATAAATTTAAATATTTCTTATGCAATTGCTTCTGCAGCAACACATGGTAATTATAATGGATTTACGAGAAATAATGATGCGAGAGCTATGGTTTGCTGTTTGGACGGAGAACAAATTACAAAAGCATTACTAAAAAATATGGTGAGATTAAGCAATTATGAACATAGTAATCCTGGAAGCATAACTAATGATGCAAAAACATGGGTTATGTACTGTATGGAATCAATAAAAAGCAATAATATTAGTACATTAAAAAATCAATTATTAACTGGTATGAGTTTATTTGTTGCTGATGGAAAAAATGTTGATTTTCAAAATCCAAATAGAAGTATTGCTGAAAATCAAAGTGAGCATTTAGCATTTAGTGTACTTAATTCATATGTTGATTATAATGTTAGACTTGGTTTTGTTAGGTCTGAAGATAATCCGCAGAATATGATAGATAAAATGTGGATGGATAAGCTTAATGATTACTATGGAGAAAGTGCTTCTGGTAGAGGTATTAGATAAAGATATTTATATATCTTTTTTTCTTTTATTTTTTTGAAATTTAATTTATAATATATACGTATATTTTGATTGTTTGGAGGAGTTTTATGGAGTATGTTTATATTGGTAGAATAATTACTACTCATGGCATTAAGGGTGAGATTAAGATACGTTCTAATTTTAAGTATAAAGATAAAGTATTTGTTGTTGGTAATACTTTATATATTGGTAAAAATTATGAGGAACGAAAAATATTATCTTATAGAGTTCATAAGGATTATGATATGGTTATGCTTAATGGTTTAGATGATATTGATAAAGTTATTCCTTATAAAAATTTACTTGTGTTTGTATCTAAAGATCAACTTAAACTTTCTTATAATCAATATGTTAATGAAGATTTTATTAATATGTCAGTATATTTTAATAATAATTTTATTGGTACTGTTGTTAGTATTAATGATATGGGAAATGGTAATGATGTATTTGTTATAAAAGATAGAAATAAAACTATATATGTTCCTAAAAATGATAATTTTATTAATGTGGTTGATTTAAAAAATAATATTTTACTTTTAAAAAATGTGGAGGGATTGGTATGAAAATAAATATTTTGACGCTTTTTCCTGAAATGTTTACTGGTTTTTTAAATGAATCAATTATTAAAAGGGCAATAAATAATGGATTAGTTGAAGTAAATATAATTAATTTTAGAGATTTTAGTAAGGATCCACATAAGAAGGTTGATGATACACCTTTTGGGGGTGGTGCTGGTATGGTATTAACACCTCAACCTATTTTTGATGCAGTTGAATCTGTAAGAACAGCTGATTCTAAGGTTATATTACTTACTCCTGATGGAAAAACTTATAATCAAAAGATGGCAAATGATTTTAAAAATATAAAAGAATTAATTATTATTTGTGGACATTATGAGGGCTTTGATGATAGAATAAGGTCGTTAGCAGATTTTGAAGTCTCTATTGGAGATTTTATACTTACAGGTGGAGAAATTCCTGCAATGGCTATAAGTGACTCTATAATTAGACTTTTAGATGGAGTTATATCAGTTGAGTCTCTTGAAAGTGAATCATTTAATGATAATTTATTAGATTATCCTACTTATACAAAACCTAGAGATTTTAGAGGTATGAAAGTACCTGATGTTTTGCTTAGTGGTGATCACAAAAAGATAAATGAATATAGGCACCAAGAACAAATTAGAATTACAAAAGAAAAAAGAGGGGACTTATTAAAATAGAGGTGTTAATATGTCTGAATTTACAAAATTTACTGTTTGCAAAAAAGCTAAAAAAAATAAAATTACTGCTTGTGAATTTGAAAATTTAAAAGGACTTAGTGTCAGTCCTAAGAAGGATTTTAAACTTGATGGTATGATCAATGTGTCTAAAGTTACACTTTATAATCCTATTTTAATTAAAAATTATGTTTCAAAGAAAAGCAAGAGAAACATGGATAGAATTTTAAAACTTTTAAAGTTATTATTTGATAGTGATAATACTGATCCATCTTCATTTATGTTGGCTTTAAATGAAATAGAAAAATTTAGACAGTTAATAATGTTTAAATATAAAGAGTTTATGGATAAAAAAGAATATAATATTCTTATAAAAAAATTAGAAATATTAGAACAAGAAGTTAAGAATAAAATGAATTATGTATATCAAGAAGAGTTTTATTTAGAAGAGAAAAAGGGTAAGAAGGGACGTTAATAAATATTTTTGTTATTACTTGTTTATTAATATGCCTTTTGATATAATTAAGGAGAATATTACTGAGGTGATTTTTATATGAAGTTTAAGTTGAAGGCTACACCAAAAGATTGGTTTATTTTTGCAATATTTGCGGTTGTTTTACTTTTTGCTGTATCAATTTTAGTTGTTAATATTAATACTTTTGCTACTACTGGTAGTTTTGCTGGACTTAATCCATTTATAGGATTTGGTCCTAAATATATATCTATGGTACTTGTATTTTATTTTGTTGTATTAATATTTTTATTTGTTAGTGTTTCTTCTCATTTTTATGATAAAGAAAAGGGATTTGGAATAAGTTTTGGTGAAACTGATAAAGGTGGTTATTCTAGATTTGCTACAACTAAAGAAATGAAACAAAAACTTGATTGTGTAGATATTAAAGAACCATATTATAATGTTGCTGGTTTTCCACTTATAAATGATGGTAAAAAAATATGGCTTGATAATGGTGAATCACATAACTTAGTTATTGGATCTACTGGTGCTGGTAAGACGCAAGATGTTGTACATCCACTTGTTAAGATTTTAATTAAAAAAGGTGAATCAATGATTATCACCGATCCAAAAGGTGAAATATACAAAGAAAGTGCTGGATTATTAAAAGAAAGAGGTTATAAGATTGTTGTATTAAACTTCCGTGAACCCCAAAGAGGAAATTCTTGGAATCCTTTAGCTTTACCTTATAAGTTATATAAAAGTGGTAATGTTGATAAAGCAATGGAGCTTTTGGATGACGTTGCTTCTAATATCTTGTATGAAGAGGGCGGAAATAAAGATGCTTTCTGGGAAAAGACTTCAGCTGATTTTTTCGCTGGTCTTACTTTAGGCCTTTTTGAGGATGCTAAAGAAGAGGAAGTAAATATTAATAGTATTTCAGTAATGGCATCAGTTGGTGAAGAAAGATTTGGACCAAGAAGTTCATATATAAAAGAATACTTTAATGGAAAGAATCCTGCTAGTGCTGCTTATACATGTGCTAGTGGTACTGTTTATGCTCCAGAAGAAACAAAGGGTTCAATACTTTCTACATTTAAACAAAAGATAAGAATTTTTGCTTCTCGTGAAAATTTATCTGAGATGCTTTCTACTAGTGACTTTGATATGGACATGATTGGTAAAGAAAAAACAGCAGTATTTATGATTATACAAGATGAAAAGAAAACATATCATGCTCTAGCTACTATTTTTATTAAACAATGTTATGAATCTTTGATTGATGTTGCTCAACATACTCAAAATGGAGCATTACCTATAAGAACTAATTTTATACTTGATGAGTTCCAAAATATGCCTCCGTTAAAAGATGTTACTACAATGGTTGCAGCTGCAAGATCAAGACATATAAGACTTACAATGATTATTCAAAACTTTGCTGGTCTTGAAGCTACTTATTCTAAAGAGATTGCACAAACAATACGTAGTAACTGTAATAATTTATTATATCTACTTACTACTGAACTTTCTGCTTTGGAAGAAATTTCAAAGTTATGTGGTGAGAAAAAGGTGAAAGTTGGTAAAGGCGATAAGGAACATGAAGAAACAAGGCCTTTAATTTCTGTTTCAGAATTACAACTTATGAAAGAAAACGAAGCAATTGTTATTAAAACTAGATGTCGTCCATATAAAACAAAACTTTATCCTAACTGGAAAACTGATTGGGGTATTAATAAGACAGAAGCAGATCCATTTGTTCAACGCGAGAAAAAACCAATTGCTACATTTGATTTAAAGGCTTTTGTTCAAAGTAAAAAGCAAGATAGCATGATGAATCAAATGGATAATAATCCTTTTGCTGGATTAAGTTCTGGAATAAATCCTTTTGCACAAGCTCCTGTTAATCCATTACCATTTAATAATAATTCAAACGATATAGATAAATTAATTGGTGGATCTAATGATAATGATTTTGATGTAGATGAACTAGTTAAGAGAATTGATGAGAAGATTGCTGAACTTGAAAAAGAGGAAGAAGAAAGAGAAAAATTAGAAAAGGAAAAACTTGAAAAAGAAAAAGAAATTAAAGAAGTTGAAAATACTGAAAAAACAGAATTAAAATCAATTGTTGATGAAGCAAAAGATGATGTATCAAATATCTTTAATAATTCTAAGAAAATTAAGATTACTGAAGATGAATTCTTTGATGATTTCTTTGATGAATAATAATTAAATGCACATTGTGCATTTTTTTGTTGTATAAATATTTTTTGCTTTTCCATACTAAAAATGGTGATTGTATGGAAAATAATTATGATTTGGTAGTAAAAAAGCATTTACCTAAGGAGCATAGAGTTTATAATGCTTTTATTGCTTTTGTTGTTGGTGGACTTATTGGAGCCATAGCAAATTTTTTGATTAATTTTTATTCTTATATTTTAAGAATAAGTAGTAATGATGCAAGTGTATTTATGATAAGTACTTTAATATTTATTGCTTGTTTTCTTACTGCAATTGGTGTTTTTGATAACTTTGTTAAGTTTGGAAAGATGGGATTTATTATACCGATAACAGGTTTTGCTCATTCTGTTTGTAGTGCTGCACTAGATTATAAAAAAGAAGGTTTAATATATGGTATTGGAAGTAATATTTTTAAACTTGCTGGTTCAGTTATATTGTATGGGGTTATTTCAGCTTATGTATTTAGTATAATAAGGTATTTATTTGCTTTGGTTGTGGGAGGTTAATTATGACTTTAAAATTTGATAATGTTTATGTGTTAAATTCTGCAACTGTAGCTGGTCCGGTTGAAGCAAATGGTCCTTTAAGAGAATTTTTTGATAAAGTTTATAATGATTATTATATGGACAAAAAATCTGTTGAGCTATCAGAGGTTAAGATGCAAAAGGATGCAATTAATATTTTGTTAGATAAAGAAAAAATTATTAAAGATAATGTTGATATATTTATTGGTGGTGATTTAACTAATCAGATAGCTTCTTCTTGTTATGCATTTTCTGATTATAAGGCTTCTTTTTTAGGGGTATATACGGCGTGTGCTACTAGTATTGAAGGTTTAATTATCGGTTCTTCTTTTTTAGAATCAAAACTTGCTAAAAATATTATTTGTACAACTTCTTCTCATAATTTGGTTGCTGAAAAACAGTTTAGAAATCCAATAGAATATGGAGCTTTGAAACCATCTACTGCTACTTTTACTGCAACTGGTGGTGCAAGTATTTTGCTTTCTAGAAAGAAAAGTGATATAAGAGTTACTTCTGCTACTATTGGTAGGGTTATAAATTTGCATCAGACTGATGTAAATCATATGGGTGCAGTTATGGCACCTGCATGTGCTGATACATTAGTTAGGCATTTAAATAACACTAATACTACTTTAGATGATTATGATTTAGTTTTATCTGGTGATTTAGGTATTTATGGTGCAGAAATATTAAAAGATATAATGGCTAGAAAGTATAATATATTAGTTTCTCGTAAATATAATGATTGTGGTTTAATGCTATATGATACAAAAATACAAAAAGAGGTTATGGCCGGTGGATCAGGTCCGGTTTGTAGTGCACTTGTGAATTACGGATATATTTTAGATATGTTAAAAAAGAAAAATTTAAAAAAAGTTTTATTAATAGCTACTGGTGCTTTATTTAATCCAACGATGGTTTTTCAAAAACAAGATATTTTAGGAATTGCTAATGCTGTTTGTTTGGAGGTAGTGGAATGACTTATATATATTCATTTTTGTTTGCAGGTGCTCTTTGTTTGATTGCTCAAATCATTATAGATAATACTAAACTTTCTGCTGGGCATATTACTGCTATGTTTGTTGTAATCGGGGCTTTGCTTGATACTTTTAGTATTTATGATAAAATTATTCAAAAGGTTGGTGGAGGTGCTTTAGTTCCTATTACAAGTTTTGGGCATTTACTAGCTCATGGTGCACTTCATAGAAGTGTAGAGAGTGGTGCTATGGGTGTTTCTATGGGGATGTTTGATCTTACTGCGGCAGGAATTACTTCTGCTTTGGTATTTAGCTTTATATTTGCTCTTATATTTAAACCAAAAGATTAAGTTAGTATTTTAATTTTATTTTATTTTTGATATACTACTTATATAAAATAGGATGTGTGTGATATGAGTAAAGATTTAGAAATTGAAAAAATTGATATGTATTATAGAGCTTGTAATTATTTGTCAGTAGGGCAACTATATTTACTTGATAACCCTTTACTTGAAAGACCTCTTCAAATGACTGATATAAAAAAGAAATTAGTTGGTCATTGGGGTACTGCTCCTGGACAAAACTTTATTTATGTTCATTTAAATAGGATAATAAAAAAATATAAGCTTAATATGATTTATTTATCTGGTCCTGGTCATGGTGGAGAAGCTATGATTGCTAATTCATATTTAGAAGGTATTTATAGTAAGTATTATCCTGAAGTTACTATGGATAAAGAGGGAATGAAAAAACTTTTTAAGAGATTTAGTTTTCCTGGCGGTGTATCAAGTCATGTTTCTCCTGAGGTTCCTGGTTCTATCCATGAGGGTGGGGAGCTTGGATATAGTCTTTCTCATGCTTATGGGGCTGTTTTAGATAATCCAGATCTTATTGCTAGTTGTGTTGTTGGAGACGGAGAAGCAGAAACTGGTCCTTTAGCGACTTCATGGCATTTGGGTAAGTTTTTGAATCCAAAAAATGATGGTGTTATTTTACCGATTTTACATCTTAATGGTTATAAAATCTCTAATCCAACAATATTTGGAAGAATGAGTAAAGAAGAACTTATGAATTTCTTTTCAGCATGTGGATGGAAGCCTTATTATTTAGAAGGTAATGATCCATATTATATGCATGAAGAAATGATGAGTATTTTAAAGAAGATAGTTCGTAACATCAAAAGAAATAAAAGAAAAGCTAAATATATGAATATTAGTGATGTAAAGTGGCCAATGCTTATTTTAAAGACTCCAAAAGGTTGGACAGGTCCTAAAGAGGTTGATGGAAAACCTATAGTTGATAGTTTTAGATCTCATCAAATACCTATTAATGTAACTGAAGATAATATAAGTTTATTAGAAAGTTGGTTAAGAAGTTATCATCCTGAAGAATTATTTGATAGTAATGGGCGTCTTATAGAAGAATTAAGAGAACTTATTCCTCCAGAAGAATTATGTATGAGTAATAAGGAAATATGTCATGGTGGAGTTCGTAATGAGATTATTACTCCTAATGTTGATTGTTATGCATTTAAATTTAATAAAAGAGGTACGAAATGTACTTCTGATATGATGGAACTTGGTAGTTATGTTAGAGATTTATTTGTATTAAATGATGAAAATAAGAATTTTAGAATTTTTGGACCTGATGAAGCTTTATCTAATAGATTGAATCATGTTTTCGAAAAAACAAATAGAGTGTGGGAGAAGAGAACTCTTCCAAATGATGAGTTTTTAGCTCCTAATGGTAGGGTTTTTGATTCATTCTTATCTGAACATGTTTGTGAAGGTGCATTAGAAGGATATATATTAACAGGTAGATATGGATTTTTGCATAGTTATGAAGCATTTGTTAGGATTATTGATTCAATGGCTAGTCAACATGCAAAATGGATAAAGGTTAGTAAGGAGATACCTTTTAGAAAAGAGATTCCATCTTTAAACTATGTGTTAACTTCACATATATGGCAACAAGATCATAATGGGTATACTCATCAAGATCCAGGGTTTTTAAATCATGTTGCTACTAAGAAAGCTGACACTGTTAGAATTTATTTACCGATTGATACTAACACATTATTATCTACTTTTGACCATTGTATAAAAACTAAGGATTATATAAATGTAATTGTTGCATCAAAACATCCACAATTACAATGGCTTAGTATGAAAGAAGCTAAGGAACATTGTAAAAAGGGAATAGGAATTCTTAACTTTGCTTCTAGTGAAAAGAATCCTGATTTGGTACTTGCTTGTTGTGGAGATACTCCAACTTTAGAAGTTTTAGCTGCTACAAAGATACTTAATGAATATATGCCTAGTTTACAAGTAAGGGTTGTTAATGTTATTGATCTTATGAAACTTGTTAGTGATCTTGAACATCCTCATGGAATGTCAAATAAAGATTATGATGCTTTATTTACTAAAACGAAACCAATTGTTTTTGCATTTCATGGTTACCCTAATTTAATTCATCAGTTAACATATAAAAGAACAAATAAAAATTTACATGTTCATGGTTATATAGAAGAAGGAACAATTACAACTCCGTTTGATATGAGGGTTAAAAATAAAATTGATAGATATCATTTGATTTTAAATGCTTTAAAGTATATTGATAAGAAAAAAGGAAAAGAAGAATTAATTAAATATTGCAATGAAATGTTAGAAAAACATGAAGCATATATTGTAGAAAATGGTATAGATATGGAAGAAATAAGAAATTTCAAATGGTAATTTCTTATTTTTTGGTTACATAAACATTCAAAAATTAATCTCTTTCATAATTTATATTGAAAGGAGATTAAAATGAAAAATATAGTAATTGGCCTTTTGTGTGTAATGCTTTCTAACACTTTTTTAGGAGTTACAATATCTACGTTTAAATGTGAGTTTTGTTTAAAGCGACTTTTTGCAGGCATGTTTAAGTCGCTTTGTATTGTTACAGGTATTGGACTTATGTATTTATGTGGAGTTTTAAATCCGGATATTATAGTTGCTGATGTTGCTGGGATAAGTATGAATCTTGCGGAAGCTGTTAAGACATTATTTATTGCTAGTATAATAGTTTATGGATATAAAGATTTAGTTAAATTAAAAGAGTTATTAAATGTTTCAACAAGTATTGTTGCTAAAAAGGATGAAGAAACAAAAGTAGTATCAGTTCCTATTGATAATAATATTAAGGGCGGTACGAATGAAGTACAATAGGTATCCTTTAAATTATGTAGCAATTACTGATCCATATGGTAGTACTGATGATAGAGTTCATTACGGACTTGATCTTGGTTGGAGTAGTGTAAGTGGTGGAATGTATCCTTCTATACTTGCTATAAATGATGGAGTCGTAGTTGATGAAAGGTTTGATTCAGCTGCTGGTAATTACATTGCTATAGAAACTATTGGTGATGGATATAAGTGGATTCATAAGTATTTACATATGAATAATAGATCTATTTATAAAGTTGGTGATGCTGTTACAAGAGGAACTGCAATAGGGGTTATGGGAAGTACTGGTTCATCAACTGGAAATCATTTACATTTAGAATTGTGGAAATGTCCTATTGATTATGTTTATAGTCCTTATGACAGACTGAAATATGGAGTTGATCCAACTCAGTATGTGTTTTTATTTGATGATCAAGGAATGTCTAATGATAATGTGACTTCTTCTAAGGTTTTTAGAGTTGTTGGTTCATCTTTGATAGTAGATAGGGATACTACTAAAAATCAAATTCTTGTAAAAAATAAATATTTAAGATGTAGAAAAGAACCAAATGGTGAAATTCTTGGATATATTGATTTAGGAATTTATAATTATTATGATGTTACTTTAAATGGTGATTATAGTTGGTATAAGATTGATGATAATAAGTGGGTTGCTAATACTGATGATATAGAGGTTTATAAAGTAGAACCAATTATAGATCCTCCTATAGATCCTACAAATCCTGATGAATCAATAGAAAATAAATATAAATTATTTAAAGCTCCAAAAGAAGGTATTTATTATATAAATATGAAAAAAGATGAAACATTATATTATGAAAAATAAGTAAGCTTTACACAGGAAAAATGCGTATTTTGTACGCATTTTTTTAAGATCTTTAGTATTTTCGTGTTATATGTGTAGTTGAGATGTTAAATAATATATACAAATGGAAATAGATGAAGATATGTCTAAAACTTTTTGATAAAAAAGATAAGATTAATTATTACTTTTTGAATAAATAGTTTATTTTTATACCAATAAATAAGTGTAAGGAGATTTTTATGGCAAAATATAAAGTTGATATTACTGGTGTTAATACAAATGATATCAAGGTTTTATCTAGTGAAGAGATGACAGAGTTATTTACAAGATTTAAAAATGGTGATATGAATGCTAGAACACTTCTTGTTGATGGTAATTTGAAACTAGTTTTATCTATTCTTAAAAAGTTTAATAGAAAAGATGAAAATTTAGATGATTTATTTCAAGTTGGATGTATTGGTCTTTTAAAAGCTATAGATAATTTTGATTTATCTTATGGAGTTAAATTTTCTACATATTGTGTTCCTATGGTTCTTGGTGAAATTAAAAGATATTTAAGAGATAATAATACTATTAGGGTTTCTAGAAGTGTTAAGGATATTGCTTATAAGGTTTTAAAACTAAAAGATGAGTTAATTCTTCAAAATGGTAAGGAACCTACTGTGAAAGAGTTAGCAGAATTATTAGAAATTGATGAGTTTGATATAATTAATGCTTTGGAATCTTTAAAACCTACAGTTTCTTTATTTGAACCTATATATAATGATGGTGGTGATACTATATATTTATTTGATCAAATTGAAGACAAAAAGTGTAGTGAAGATTTAGATCTTAAAATAG
This sequence comes from uncultured Bacilli bacterium, assembly GCA_934102355.1. Taxonomy (GTDB): domain Bacteria; phylum Bacillota_I; class Bacilli_A; order RF39; family UBA660; genus CAKORS01. The sequence goes on along the minus strand of CAKOSO010000001.1, from coordinate 250,426 downwards.
CTTTAAATAAAGCAATTTCTAATTTATCTGAAAGGGATAGATATATAATTGATCAAAGATTTATAATAGGTAAAACACAAATGGAGATAGCAAGTGAAATAGGTATTTCTCAGGCACAAATATCAAGGCTTGAAAAAAATGCTTTAACTAGAGTTAGAAAACAACTTTAAGAATAATTAGTATAATTTATTACTAAAATTAAATAGGTGGTTTTAATGAGATTATCAGAGCTTCAACATAAAGATATTATTGATTTAAATGGTAGAAAGATAGGTAATATTATTGATGTTAAACTTGATATGTCTGGTAAATTAGAATCTTTTGTTATAGAAAATGGTAAAAGACTTTTTAAATTTAATAGCAAGGATAGTGAATCTGAAATAAGTTGGGATAAAATTGAAAAAATTGGTGAAGATGTTATTTTAGTAAGATTATAATTTGTTTAAAAAATTATCTTGTGTTAAAATATTCTTTGGTGATTTTATGAAAAAGAAAGAAGTTTTAGAAAAAGGAAATAAAACAATTAAAGAGTTTAAGAGTTTTATTTCGAAAGGAAATATTGTTGATTTATCTGTTGGTGTAATTATTGGTGGTGCTTTTGGTAAAATTGTTACTTCATTAGTAAATGATATTATTATGCCACTTTTAGGTATTATAATTGGAGGAATAGATTTTTCTAATTTAACTATCAAAGTAAAAGATGCTACTATTTCTTATGGTATGTTTATACAAAATGTTATTGATTTTTTAATTATTGCTATTTGTATTTTTACTTTTGTAAAAATTATAAATAAACTATCTAAAAAGAAAGAAGAAGTAAAAGAAGTTAAAAAAGATGAAAAAGTTGTTCTTTTAGAGGAAATAAGAGATTTACTAAAGGAAAGTAAATAAGAGTTAATTTAATTATTAAATACTTAAAATGGTGGTTTTAAGTATTTTTTTTTGATATTATATTGGTAGGTGATTGAAGTGAAGCTTAAAGTTTATATAGGCGCATTAATTGTATTTTTAATAGATATAGTATCTAAATTTTTAGTTATTAATTATTTAGTACCTGGAAAATCTTATGATATAATTTCTAATTTCTTTTATTTATATTATGTAAAAAATACTGGTGCTGCGTTTTCACTTTTTAGTGGGTGTATAGTTATTCTTATAATTCTTGCTATTATTATGTTAATATATATAAATAAAAAAATGATTAAAAATAATATGTCTAAATTAGAAAGTTTTTCTCTTAGTTTACTTATTGGTGGTATAAGTGGTAATCTATTTGATAGGGTTTTTAGGTTATATGTGGTTGATTTTATTGGATTTAAGATATTTGGTTATAGTTTCCCAATATTTAATATAGCTGATATAGCAATATGTATTGGAACCTTCTTGTTTATTATATCTATTATAAGAGGTGGTAAAGATGGAAATAAAAGTAAATAATGATGAAAATTTAAGATTAGATGTTTATCTTGCTTCAAATACTGATTTTTCAAGAAGTAAGATTAATAATTTAATTGATAGTGACAATATTTTAGTAAATGGTTTAGTTGTTAAAAAAAGTTATAAAGTTAAAAATGAAGATATTATTTCTATAAATGATATAGATGATGAGATTGTTATTGAAAAAGAGAATATTCCTATTGATATTGTTTATGAAGATGAATATTTAGCAATCATAAATAAAAAGTCTGGAATTGTTACCCATCCTGCTGTTGGAAATAAGAATCATACTTTAGTTAATGCTTTATTATATCACTTTAATAAAGTTAGTAAAAAAGATGATGTAAGACCTGGTATTGTTCACAGACTTGATAAAGATACGAGTGGTTTAATGGTTGTTGCAAAAGATGATAAAACCCATGAATTACTTAGTAAAATGATAAAAAATAAAGAAGTTGAAAGAATTTATTTAGCGCTTGTATGGGGTAATGTTAGGTGTGATAATGGTAAAATTGATGCTCCTATAGGAAGAAGTATAACTAATAGACAAAAGTATACTGTTACTGATATAAATAGTAAGGATGCTGTTACACATTTTAGTGTTGTTCAAAGATTTAAGGATGTAACTTTAATTAAATGTAGGTTAGAAACAGGTAGAACACATCAGATAAGGGTTCATTTAAACTATATTGGATATCCAATTGTGAATGATTTAGTGTATGGAAATAGAAAGATTATTGATGAGGATTATGGACAAATGCTTGTTTCTAAATCAATTAGATTTATTCATCCAATAACTGGTAAGGAATTATTTTTTGAAATAGAACCGGATGATACTTTTATGAGTATTTTAGATAGTTTTAGATAGAGGTTTTTATGTTAAAGGAAAAACTAAGATTATTACCAACGAAACCAGGATGTTATTTAATGAAAAATAAAGATGGTGTTATTATTTATGTTGGTAAGGCTAAAAATTTAAAAAATAGAGTTAATTCTTATTTTAATAAGATACATACTGGTAAGACTAAGGTATTGGTTGATAATATTTATGATTTTGATTATATTGTTACTAATACTAATGTTGAGTGTTTAATATTAGAAATAAATTTAATTAAAAAGTATAATCCTAAATATAATATTTTATTAAAGGATGATAAGACATATCCATATATAGTTTTAAAAAATGATAAGTTTCCAACTCTTACTATTGAAAGATATAAAGTTAGAAAAAGAACGAAGGATAAATTATTTGGTCCTTTTCCTAATGTTAATGATGCAAGAAGAACAGTTAATTTACTTAATAGAATATATCCATTAAAGAAGTGTAGGACTTTAAAGAAAGATGTTTGTTTATACTATCATATAAATGAGTGTTTAGGGTATTGTAAATATGAAGTTGATAAAGAAAAACTAGATAATATGGAAAGAGAAATTACTTCTATTTTAAATGGTGATTATAAAGTATTAACTAAGAGATTAGAAGAAGAAATGTATAAAGCTAGTGAAGCTTTAAATTATGAAAAAGCAAAAGATTTAAAAGATGAAATAGATAGTATCAAGAATATATTAAATAAGCAGGTAATAGTATCTAGTATTAGATATAATTTTGATGTATTTGGTATATACATGGAAGACAATTTTTTGTCTATATCAACTTTATTTATAAGAAATGGTGTAGTTACTGGTAAGTATAATAAGATTTTTAATAATGTTATAGATAATGATATTTATATTAGATATATTATTGATTTCTATGAGAAGTTTTCTATTCCAAAAGAAATTGTTATTAATGATATAAATGATTATGAAGTATTGAATGAGTATTTAGATGTTAATGTTTTAATACCTAAAAAAGGTGATATTAAAAAAATTCTTGACATGGCAAATTTAAATGCAGAGATTGCTAGTAAAGAAAAAATTAATTTAATTAAAAGAAATGAAAATGAAAAAAATATAGCTATTAATTCATTAAAAGAACTTCTTAATTTGGATGAGTTAAATAGAATAGAACTTTTTGATAATTCACATTTATTTGGTACTTATTATGTTGGTGCAATGGTTGTTTTTGAAGGTTTTGAACCGAAAAAAAGTGAGTATAGAAAATATAAGATATCTATTGATGTAAAAGATGACTTATCTGCTATGAAAGAGGTTATTTATAGAAGATATTACAGGGTTTTATTAGATGGTTTAAAAAAACCTGATTTAATTATTGTAGATGGTGGTGAACTACAAGTAAATGCTACTAAAGAAATACTTGATAGCTTAAATTTAGATATAAAAGTAATTGGTCTTAAGAAAGATGATCATCATAGAACTAATTCAATAATAGATAGTAATTTAGAAGAGATAAAATTACCAAAAGATAATAATTTATTTTTATATTTAACTAAGATGCAAGATGAAGTTCATAGATATGTTATTACATATCATAGAAATATAAAGCAAAAAGGCGGTCTTTCTAGTATATTAGAAAATGTTTCTGGAATAGGGGATAAAAGAAGAAAAGAATTATTAAAAAAATATAAATCAATAAATAAAATAAAAGAAGCAAGTATTGATGAATTAAAAACTATTATTCCAGAAGATGTTGCTATAAGTTTAATTGATTATTTAAATAAAAATGATAATTAGGAGTGTTTATAGAATTATTTACTTTTTAGTAGATAGTTCTTTTTTATTGATTGGTAAAATTCGGTAATTTAATACTATTAATGGACAATTGGTAAAAAATGGAAATAATAGAATTGAAAATAATTTAATTGGAAAATGTTGGCAATTTTTATATAAAATAAAAGAACCAAGTAAAACTTGATTCTATTTGATATATCCTACTGTTTTTAGTTTTTGAATTATATTAGTTTTTTGTTGTGAACCAACAATTCTATTTAATTTGGAAGTTTCAACCCCTTTATCAATAAATACAACTGTAGGGGTACCATCTATAGTTATGTTTAAATCATTAATAGTTACATCTTCTTTTGTGTACGTTTTTTGTTCATTAGTTAGATCATCTAAGCTTATATAGTAAGCATCTATTTCATATTCTCCTAATACCTTTTTAAATATTGGTGTAAATTCTAAGCAGTGTGAACATTGATCTTGTTTTATATAAAGTATAAATGATTCTTTGTTTTCTATTTTTTTTATTGTTTCATTTAATGTTATATGATGTAAGTATTCTTTATTGCTTCCAAATATTAGTATTGTTGACCCAAGTAATACTATAATTCCCATTATTATAAAAACTAATTTGTGTTTCATATTTTTACCTTCTTTCTTTTAATATAATATCATATTAGTTTATCTAAAAGAAACAAATATTGACATTTTTTTTAAAAATATGTGATAATATATAACACTGAAAGGAAATAGTTATGGAAAAGAAATATTATAAGGCTTGTTTAAGATATAATAAAAGTCAAAATGGGCCTGATTATTTTAATGCGATAATAGAATTAAGAGAACCTTATTATGTATATAAAAAAGAAACTTTTTTTAAGAAAAAGATTCAAAGATATAAAACAACTTGGCAAAGTTTTCCAATTTATGTACAAGAAATAGATGGAAAGTTTTATGATGTAGTATTAAAAAAGGAAATATTTCCTGGAGAAGCAAAAGGTGTATGTTTTACATATCTTACTGGGGTAACAGAAGAAGAGGTACTAATGAATTTAAAAAGATTAAATGTAAGTGCTATTGTTACTTATTATGATAAGATGAAAAAGTTACAAAATAAATCAATGATAGAGTATGATATAAGACATTCAAAAAATGTTAGAAAGAAGTGTAAAAATAATTGACATTTTTATTTAATTTTATCAAAACTATTTGACAAAATTAAATATATAAATTATATTATTTATAGATGAAAGGAATGTGTATATATTATGTTAAGTATTATAAGTTTTTTAGATGATCCTGTAGTTGATGCTAGTAGTTTTTGTAAAGACTCAGCTCAAATTTGGAAATTATTAGGAGTTGTTATAAATGTATTTAAAATAGCTATTCCAGTAATTATTGTATTGCTTGCTTTACTAGATTTAGGAAAAGCTGTAATGGCAGGAGAAGAAAAAGAAATTAAAGCTACTCAAAAGCTTTTAATTAAAAGACTTGTTTATGGCGTATTAATTTTCTTTGTTGTAACACTTGTTCAAATGATTTTTGGAATGATTGGTGTTGATACAAAACAAGTCGATGAAAATGGAAATGTAAAAGATGATTCTGCATATTGTTGGGCTTGTGCTACTGAGCCAGGTGGTAAACTTTGTACATTAGTAACTAAAAAATAAATTGTTAGGAATATCATTATGATGTTCCTTTTTTATTGTTAATTTATTTTTAAAATGTATTGTTTTTAATTGCTTATTTTGTTATAATTTTTGTATAGTATGGACTTTTGGAGGTCGGTTATGAGTAAAATAATGAATCTTATAATGTTTTTAGATGATTGTAAGGATGGTTTGATACAAAAAGGAAGTGCAATATACAATTTGTTACAAGATGCATTTACAGCAATAAGAATTGTTGTTCCGATATTGTTAATTGTACTTGTTATTAAAGATTTGATGACTGCATCAGCTGCTGGGAAAGAAGAAGATATGAAAAAAGCTCAGTCGGCTGCTATTAAAAGAATAATTATAGCAGTTGCTATATTTTTTGTTCCGACAGTTGTTAATGTGTTAATGGGATTGATTCCGGGAATGATTGGAACATGTGGAATAGGATAGAGGTGCAATTATGTTTTTAGATTTTTTTGGAGTAAACTCTTTCGTTATAAGTTTATTTTATCAAATTTTTTCATGGGTTTCTAATGCGTATGGATTTGTTTTTGATTTAGCACAGGGTTCGAATTTTTTTGATAGTACTTATATTAATTCTATTTGGAAAACTTTATATTCAATTGTTGGAATATTCATGCTATTTAGAATAGTGATAAGCATGTTACAGTATTTAGTTGATCCGGATAAATTAACTGATAAGAGTGCAGGCGGTGGAAAACTTGCAGCTAGAATTGTTATTTCGATAGTATTAGTTCTTGCTATGCCATTTATATTTGATTTTTTACAAAAAGTACAAAATGTCGTCGTAGGAAATGATGGATTACTTAGCAATTTTGCCAAATCTATTTCAAATGGAAGTACAGATGATTCTTTTGGTGGTGCTGGAACATCATATTATTATAAAAATGAAGAAGGTTTAGCTACTAAAATACTTAGTAAAGGATTTTCGCTTATTGTACCTGAGGTAAAGGCTGAAAATGTATGTGATAGTTCATGGCTATATAAATCTTTAATAATGAGTACTGACATTTCTGGCGAAAAGGGTACGTGGACAAATCTGTTAATAGATGCTGAAGATTGTAAATATGATAGTAAGTCTGCCATTGAACAATCTATGAATAAAGTTATTAAGGATACATTGTTAAATTTTAATGGTAAAGAAGTACTATTTTGTTATCCTGTGCAAAATTCAGGTTGTACTACTAAAACTTTAATATCTTATGCCGGCTTAAATGTTTTTAAAAACAAATTAAATAGTTCAATGCATAATTATGGAATATGTAATAGTCAATCTGATTATGATAACAATGATAATTGCTATAATGTTTATTATATAGCTGATCCTTCTGATTCAAGTAAAGATGGTAAGTTAAAAGATATTCTTGTAAAAAGGATATGTAGTAATAATAATGATAGGACATTTGCTAATTGTCGATTTGAATTTTATGTTACATATTATGAAAGCACTTTAAATAAAGACATGAGCTGTTATTATGCATATATAGGAACTTCTGGAAGTAAATATGATGATAATGGTGTATTAATTAATCCATTTCAAACATATGTAAAGATTAATTTTAAAGGTAGTAATGATAATAAGTATATGAATATTAGCTTTGTTGATGGTGAAGAAAATCAAATAAAGTTGGAAGGCGAGCCACAGAAAATAGCACTAAAGGATAAAATTTCAAGTTTATTGAGTGAAAAAGGTGCTTCTACAACTCAATCAGCACTGAATAATTTAGATAAATTTCAAATTAATATGGTAGCTAAATCTGCTGGTTGCTGGAGTAGTGGTGATGGTTGCACTGAAATGAATTATAAGAATAATGATATAAATAATATTTATTCTATGCTTAATGAAGGTAAGTGTCCATGGTTAGTTTTTGAAGGAAATAATTCCGATGGAGATTTAAATTGCTTTAAAGAACAAAATAGTAATGCTTATGGACAAAATGGAAATTATTCAGAGCCGGCTGAATATACATGCTGGATTTATGGAAGAAAGACATTGCGTATAGTTTCTGATCAAGGAAAAGAAAAAAATACATCTCCAAGATTTACATGCCCAAGTACATCATTTGATGAAATGGTAGATTGTGCTCGAAAAAAATCTAACAATGATGGATACGGAGTTGAATCAGCTTTTTCAACGCTTGATCCTGAAGTATGGAATGATGTTTTAAAGAGTGCTGCAACAGAGTTGGTTAATAATTGGGATAGTTATGGAATAACTGGTACTACAAAAAGTGAAGTTGGAGATTATTTAAATATTTATGTAGAAGAAGAAACTGAAAAAGTAAAGGCTAGCCAAGAAGCAATAGAAGAGTTTAAGGCAAAACAAAAAAGAGGAAATGAGGCAGCAAATTCTTTTGCTGGAACAATGATGCTTGCATTTATTGATATACTTAAATCCAATATAGATGATGATGTAATGAAATGTTTAGATGCTTCAAAAATTTTGCATGGTAGTGCTAGCAATGGCGGTGAGTCATGTCAAAGTATACTAACTGATGCTGATGATGATGATCAAATTTATATTTCTGCTTTTGTTGGATTAATAATGGGAATTGTTGTTTTTGTTTTATTAGCAGTGTTAGCAGTTGATGTTGTTGTTCGAAATGCAAAAATATTATTATTACAAATAATTTCTCCGGTTGCGATATTATCATTTATTAATCCTAGAGATAAAGTATTCCCACAATGGGTAAAAATGTATGGTGCAACATTTGCAGATTTATTTATTAAACTTTTAGCAATTATGTTAATACCTATTATACTTTCAATATTTAATATTTCTAGTCAAAGTGGACTTACAAAAATATTTATGATTCTTGGAGTTTTAGCGTTTGCAAAAGCTGCTCCAGCATTTATTTCTAAAATATTTGGAATAAGTGATATGGCCGGTTCGTTTAAAGATGCTGGAAAGATGCTTAAAACCGCTGCATTTGGTGCTGCTGGTGCAGGTATTGCGGTAGGCGCTTCTGCGATTGGTGTTGGAAGAAATGCTTATTCTGCTTATGCTGGTGGACTTGGCGCTAAAGGAGCGTTTGCTGCAGGACTTCGTGGTGCATCTGGTATGGTTGGTGCTGGACTTCGCGGATTTGGAGCTGGTTCAAAAGGAAATATTATGGCAGGCGCTAAAAGTACTTGGGCCACAGCAAGTAAAAGAAGTGATTTATATCGTAAAGGAGTAGGAACTGGTGCGCAACTACAAGCTGGATTCTTAGGTGGAATGTTTGTTGGTAAAAAAGATAAAGAAGTTGAAGATGCATATGAGGACTTACAAAAGAAACGTGCAAGCATTGATAAAGAATTAGAAACTGATATTGTGACTAAAAATGCAACTGGCTATAGAATGGACGCTAAAAAATTATCCAGTGATGATTCTTATAAATCTTTAGCTGGTAGTGAAGCTGAGGCAAATAAGTTGTGTAATTCTTTAGAAAATAAATCGGTTCAAGATTTACATAATATGCTTGAATCAGGTAGAACATTTGATGGTAAAAGAGAGTTAACTGCTGATGAAAGATCCTTCTATGGTAAAGTTTATGCTGACGAACTGGATAATGCAAAAGCTTATCGTATCAGTGAAATTATGGATGATAAAGAGGATAAGTCTACTGCTAAAGCACTTATGAATGATTATGATCGTACGGTTGATTATTATTCTAGTAAACTCGGAAAGAACGAAAAATCCGATGACAAAGATTATAGTTATGACTTTACTTCTTTAACTAAAATGTCTAGTGTTGGGAAAGCTGCTAAGGAAGCAAATTCTGGTAAGACATATAAAGGTACAAAGGTTGGCGACAAATTGAATACATTTAAATATTCTAAGACTCGACAAAAGCATCAACGTGCTGAACAAGCTATTAATAATAGTAAGAATGGTTAATAGAGGTGTTAGATTATGGAAGAATATGAATATTTAGTACCAGCAAATAGTAAGAAGTCAAAATTATTATTTGGCTTCTTGCTACCTGTTGATTTGGTAATATTTATTGTAGGGGTTGTTTTAACTTTTATATTTGTTACTATTTTTTCGGTTCAAACTGTTAGCGGTGTAATTATAATTTTAATTCCTATTTTGACTGCAGGAGCTTTGATTTTTCCAGTTCCTAATTATCATAATGTTAGGACTTTACTATTAGAAATATATAGATATTTCTTTAAGTATAGAAAAAGATATGTATGGAGAGGTTGGTGTTATAGGTATGAACAATCAGATGACGAATAATAATGGTGTTATTGATGCTAATCAAATTGGTGCAACTAGTGGTAATCAGGTTAATCAAACTATGAATCAAATGGGTGTTCAAGGAACAAGTGCTCCAAATTCTAACAATAGAGGTACTAATGTTAGGGGTGGAGCTAATGTAAGTGGTATTGATAAAAGAGTTATGAAAAAGATGCCTAAAAAAGAGGTAGAGGACAAAAAGTATACTGAGAATTGGTTAGATATTAAAACTATTACTAATGGTATTATTTATAATAGAGAAGGATATATGGTAACTGGTGTTAAAATTGCACCTAAAAATATATTTATTCTTGATCAGTCTCAAATGGATAATACTTTAATTGGTCTTATGAATTTTTATAATACTATTGATTTTGAATTTTGGTTAATGGTTGCTGATAGACCTGTTGATATTGGAGTATATGAAGCTGAAATGAAACTTTTATATTCTAAAACTTATGATCAAAGAATGAGAAAAGTTATAGCTCAGGATCTTGATAAGGCAGAATATTTTAAAAACAATAATGTTGTTGATACTGAGTATTACATTTTGTTTAAAGAAAAGAAAATGGATTTATTACAAAAGAAGCTTCGTAATATGATTAATTCTTTAGCTGCAGCAGGACTTAATGCTACTCCTACTACTAATAATGATTTAAGGACTTTGGTTGATAATTTCTTAAATGGTGGAAAAACTTATGAATCAGGAGGTGTAATGCCACTATGAGTTTATTTAAAAGTGAGGTCGCTCCAAAAGGTTTACAATTTAATGTAGGTGATATATTTATAAGTGATAAATATATGACTATTCTTACAGTTGTTTCTTATCCAAGAAAGATTGGAGTAGGCTTTTTATCAAATATTACTAATATGCCTGGTGTTAAAATTGTTATAAAGCATATACCTGTTCCTTTTTCTACGTTACAAAAAATGCTTAATAAAGAACTTGCTAAGTTAAGAATTGCTTATCAAGATGAAAAGGATCAAACTACACAAGAACGTATTAGACAGGATTATGATACTTTAGAAGCTTTTATTCAACAACTTGCAGTTGCTCAATCAAAAATCTATGATTTTCAAATGCATTTAGTTGTTACTGCTGATACTAAAGAAGATTTAGAAACTAAAAAGGTTCAAATAAAAAATTATCTTGATGCTATGGGACTTCGTGCTATTCCTCTTCGTTTTGAACAAGAGAAAGTTTTAAAAAGTATTTTACCTTTCTTTCCAAAACAAGATATTGAAGAAAGAATAGGTACTATCTTACCAAGTCCTACTATGGCTGGTATGTATCCGTTTATATTTGATAGTATAAAAGACCCAGGTCCTTCCACATTATTTGGTACAGATTTCTCTGGTGGTGTTGTATTATTTAATCAATTCTTATATCAAATAAGAAAAGAACATAATAGAAATAATGCTAATATGATTATTCTTGGTACTTCTGGTAGTGGTAAATCTACTGCTGCAAAGCTAATGGTTAGAAGTTCTTTAAGAAACGGTTATAAAGTTGTTTGTATTGATCCAGAAGCTGAACTTAGAGAGATGGTTGATTTATTTGGCGGAGATAATATTGACTTAGGAAAAGGTGGACAATTTGGTCTTATTAATCCTTTGGAAGTATTAGTTGATGCAGATGAGGATGAAGTAAAGCAAGGACTTGGTTATACTGTACTTACTCAAACATATCAGTTTATTAAAGGATTTATGAGATATTATGATCCTTCAATAACTGAAGATGTATTAAATTTGCTAATTGAAATGTTACAGGAGACATATAGAAGATTTGGTATTGATTTTAATACAGATTTTTCAAGTCTTACTAGTGAACAATATCCAACTTTTGATGATTTATATACAACAATTAAAGGTAAACTTATTTCAATGACTGAAGCTACTCATGAAAAAGATGTAATGGAAAGACTTGAACTTAAGATTAGACCTTTAACTAATGAATTAAGATATTATTTTAATGGACATACTACTATAGCTCCAAAAAGTAATTTTATAGTATTTAATATTCGTGAGGTTATGAGTGCGGATGTTAATGTTAGAAATGCATTATTCTTCAATATATTAAAGTATGCATGGAGTTTGTGTCTTGATTCATCAATTAATACAGTAATGATGGTTGATGAAGCGCATGTTTTATTGTCTGGTGGTAATGTTTTAGGTGCTGATTTCTTAGCTAATATTCAAAGAAGAAGTCGTAAGTATAATACAGGTAATATAATTATTACTCAACAACCAAGCGACTTTACTCCAAATGAAGTTATTACTCAAGGTAAAGCTATATTTGATAATGCTGCTTATTATTTAGTTATGGGATTAAAGAAACAAGCAGTTGAAGATTTATCTTTACTTATTGATTTAAATGACAATGAAAAAGAAAGTATTAAAAGATATTCTCAAGGTGAAGCATTATTTGTATGTGGATCTAGAAGAATGAGAATGAGTGTTATTTTAACTCAAGAAGAATTAGATTCATTTGGAACTGGTGGAGGTTTATAAAAGGCGTTTAATAAGACGCTTTTTTGTGTGGTTAAATTGTATTGTTTGATAAGGTATGTTATTGGTAAAATTATTATGGTTTGATTAATTGATATTTTGTATATTAATGTTGATTTTTTAATATTTTACTATATAATAGGGGTTGTTTAGTTTATAAGGAGGAGAAGTTATGTATAAGGATATAGTTTTTTATGTGAAAAAAGTAATGGAAGATGGAGAAGTTGTTTCTAGTGTTGATTATATAACAGCTGATGGGATAAAAATTTCGTTTGCAACACCTGAAGAAAGAGAAAGTTTGAAAAAATTCGATGAAAATCTTTATAAAAAGATTGAAAATGAATGGCAAAAGGTTTTATCTGGAAAGGTAAAGCCACAGGTTATTAAACCAGAAAAAAAAGAAAATAAAGTAGAAGGGGCTTTTTATAATTTGTATTTAAGAGACAATCATAAACCTGATAGTTGGGGAAAAGCAACGCAAGATAATATATTTGAAAATGTGAGTAAACCGCTTCGTATATATGCCCAGTATAAAAATGGAGAAATGATTGATGTTATAACTGGTGAAATTATTAATGATGGAGAGAAAGATGATTATCCTAAATTTGAATTAAATTATTATAAAAGAGTAAGAGTTTCAAAACAGGATGTGATAGATGATATCTCTACATTCTTAGATAAAGATATATCTTATTATCAAAAGAATATGGCTAGGATTAGGGATAATCTTTATAGGAATGGTTTGCGTTATTTAGAAGAACAAAATAAAAAGGAACTTGAAAAGCAAAATGCGTTGAAAGCAAAAAAATCAATGGAAAAAGATTTTGATGGTTATATTGCAAAAATTAGAAAAAGAAATAAATAATAGTATTTTTACTATTTGTTGTAATTAGGTTAAATCACATATTTTAAAAATATGTGATTTTTTTGTTTGATTATTTAATTATAATAATTTCCAATATTTTCCAATTTATTATATTGGAAAAGTTTTACGTTTTTTGTTTTATTGTATTTTTGGTAAAAATTACCAATTTGATTATTTTATTGATTTATTTTTATCGCTTTTTTATGGTAATTATTATATAATTTATTTTAGGAGCAGTAATATGAAAAACATAAAGAAGTTGTTTGTTATATCTGATCTTCATGGACATTATAAAATTACTATTGATTCTTTAAAAGATGCTGGATATGACGAAAATGATAATAATAATTTATTGTTAGTTCTTGGTGATATCTTTGATAGAGGACTAGAGAATAAAGAAATATATATTTGGTTAAAAAGATTAACTGATGAAGAAAAAGCTATAGTTTTAAGAGGAAATCATGATCAATTTTTAATTGATTTTTTGGAAAATCCTTGTAAGGTTGATAATCTATTTAATTTTAATAATAATGGTTTAAAAACTACTATTTATAGTTTTTTAAATAACAAGGGTACTTTAGAAGATTACTATAATAGCAAGTCTTTTGTTAATAGTTCTAAAACTAAAGTATTTAAAGCATGGAATATGTGTGTTAGTGATTTGATAAATAAGATGTATCCTGATCTTTTAGATTGGATTAAAAGTTTTTATTATTATTATGAAACAGAAAATTATATTTTTACTCATGCATCAATAGATGGTTTTTGTGATGATTTTAGAAAACCAGATATTGATTGGGAAGTTCTTCTTTGGGATGATGGTAGTTTTTTTGGTAGAAAAATTAAAAATACTAAAAAAACGGTTGTTGTTGGTCATTTTAATACAAGTGATATAAGATTTATGTACGGTGTTGGAAAGAAAAATGATTTTTCAATTTTAAAAAGAAAAGATGGTAAAGTTATAATGATTGATGCTTGTACTATTGTTTCTAAAAAGGTAAATGTGTTAATAGCAGAAGAAAATATTATGTAAAATAAAAGAAAATATTGTTTTTATTATTTATTTTTAATATTTTTTATTGTATAATGACAATAGATTGACAAAGTGTGTTGATTATGTTATAATATGTGCCGTTAAAGGGAGTGGATTTTATGAATAATAAAGAATTCGAATTATATAAGGAAACATATTCTAAGAAATTAGCTAATAATAATGAAAAATACGATTTAATTATTAAACATTATGAAGATTCATTAGTAAGAGCTAATAAATATTGTGAAGATCTATTTAAAGATACTATGAATAAGAGCGGTGCAGAAAGAACTGATACTGACTTAACTCTTATTAAAAATGCTATGGATAATAGAGATAATTTAATTAAAAAAATAGAAGAATGTAAGAAAGTTCAAGAAAAGATTGCTGAAAAAACTAAAATGAATGATTTCTATGAAAGAAATATTATGTTCTTACAAGAAGAATTAAAGAATAATCCTAATAATGAATATGCTAAAGGTGAAATATCAAAACAAAGAGCTTTATATGCTCAAACTTTGAGCTATTCAAGTTCATTATCTGAACAATTATTTAGAGAATCTGGACTTGATTTTGATGCTTTAAAGGCTGATAAAGAAAAAGAAGCAAAAGTGGATAAAGATCCTGTTGCTGAAGATAAAACAAAACCATCATATGCATTTAAAAATAATTCTGATGAGAAAAAAGATGAACCTCAAAATGATGATTTTAGTAAAGATGAGATTTTAAAAAAATCTGATGAAAAGTCAAAAAGTGATGAAGAAAAACAAGAAAACGAAGATACAGAAAGTAAGAAACCAACATCAGTTGAAAATAAACCTGGATTTGTTAAAAGAAATATTTCTAAAATTTTACCAAAAACTAAATTACAATATGGTTTAATTGGTGCAGCAGTAGGTGCAGCTGGAATGTCTGCAATATTAGCACCACAATGGTTAGTACTTGTTGGTATGGTTGGTTTAGCAAGTTATGTTGTTAAACAGATCTATGATGGTAGAAAAGGAAAAACTAAATAATTAAGATTTAAAGAATAAAAAGAAGAATGAAAGGGGAATTTTATGAGCTTTAAAACAGATGATATAATTACCTTTGATGATGGTAGTAAACAGGTAGTACTTACATCTTTGATTCATGAAGGATCTGAGTATTTATATGTTTGTGGTTTGACAAAAGATGAATCAGATGTTGATGGAAATTTTGAAGTATTGTGTGCTAACTATCAGACCGGGTTATTGGATAGGGTAGCAGATTTAGAACTTTTAAATGTTCTTTTACCAATGTTTTTAAAGAATCTTGAGGAAATTGAAAAAGAATAATTTGGCCGCTCAATTAAATTTGAGTGGTTTTCTTTTTAATGATAATTGGTAAAAATTGGTAATTTTTGTAATTTTGCATTTTATAATTTTTTTGTTATAATGTGGTTATAATAGTTTTGGAGGGTATATGAAAAAAGGTAAGATTGTAATTATTATATTATTTTGTTTGGTTATTGTATTAGTTTTATTTTTTAATAAAAAGAGTATTTCTTTTTCTTCTTCAGTTAATGTTGTGCCAACTTTAGACGATAAGGTTTCTTCTAATACAAGTTGGTGTTCTACTTTTCAATTAGTGTGGAATGATATGAAAAATGAAGTTGTAAAGCAAGATATAGTGTTTGCTCCTCAGATAGAAATGGTGAAAAATCTTAATAAGGAGAGTTTTAATGAATCAATGATTAGTGATTCTTATTACTATAAAACTTATGGACCTAAGACAATAAAGCTTAAAAATGAAATAGAAAAAGCTATAAAAGATAAGTTTAATCAGGAAAGTGATATTTTAGATTCTATTGATTGGAGTGATGATGCTTTAACTAGTGATAATGTAGAAAGGTATTTCTTTTATACAATGCTTTATAGGGAATTTCAATATAATACTAAATTTAGTATTTTAGATAAATCTTCTTTTGGTGAATATAAGAATATAAAATATTTTGGCGTTAATTCTAAAAGTAATAGTGAAGTTTTTAATCAAATAAAAGTTTTATTTTATAATTCTAGTGATGATTTTGCAGTTAAATTAATTACTAAAGATAATGATGAGGTTATTTTTTATAAGAATCCAACTGGTGAAACTTTTAATGAAATATATAATAATATGATGTCTAAAACAAAGGCATATAATGGTGATAGGAATTTTAATGATGTTGATTCTTTTAAAGCTCCAATGATTGATTTTAATATTAAAAAAGAATTCTACGAATTGGAAAATAAAGAATTTAAGACTTATAATGGTACAGCTATTATTGAAAAAGCTATTCAAACTATTAGTTTTTCTTTGGATGAAAAAGGGGGAAGAATTAAGAGTGAAGCCGCTGCTGATATAATGAAAATGTCTATTGTGGAAAATGAAGTTAGACATTTTGATGTTGATAGTACTTTTGCACTTTTCTTAAAAGAAAAAGATAGAGATGTTCCATATTTTGCATTGCTTGTTGATGATATAACTAAGTTTCAAAAATAAAATTTTTTAGAACTAATAAGGAAAAACTTATTAGTTTTTTTATTTTATTATAATTGGTAAAATTTTCCAGTTTATTTTAATTATATTTTTGGTAAAACTTGGAAATTTTTTATTTGATTATATTTTTAATTGGTAAAAAATGGAAATTAGTTGATTTGTTATTTATTGTTTAAATTGGTAATTTTTTCCAGCAGGTATTTCTTCCTTTTTTTTAAAATAATTAATATGAAAGGTGAGTGAGATTATGTAGGAAAAAATTATTTGAATTGTTTTAAAAATATAAATTGGTAAAAATTGGTAATTATTTTGAAGGGAGGATTTTTATATGAATAACAAATTAAAAACAATTTCTAATTTATTTGAAGGTAGTGAAATAAGAAGTGTTTGGGATAGCAAGAAGGAAGATTATTATTTTAGTGTGGTTGATGTTATTGGTGCTTTGACTGGTTCTAACATACCAAGAAATTATTGGAGCGATTTAAAAAGAAAATTGTCAGAAGAAGGAAGTCAGTTGCACGAAAATATCGTGCAACTTAAAATGAAATCAAAAAAGGATGGTAAAAGTTATCTTACTGATACTTTGGATACGAAGGGAATATTTAGGTTAATTGAATCTGTTCCTAGTCCTAAGGCTGAGCCATTTAAAATGTGGTTAGCTTCCTTGGGTAAAGAACGAATTGATGAGGTTTTTGATCCTGAAAAGGCAATTAATAGAGCTATTGATTATTATCGTAAAAAAGGTTATTCGGATGATTGGATTAGTATAAGATTAAAAGGAATTCTTAATCGTAAAAAATTAACAGATATATGGAAAGAAGGTGGAATTAATGAAAATTATGAATATGGAATGTTAACAAATGAAATTTATAAAACCTGGTGTGGAATGAAGGCTGATGAGTATAAAACGTATAAAGGGCTTAGAAAAGAATCATTAAGAGATAATATGACAGATATTGAAGTTGCTTTAAGTAATATTGGTGAAATTACTACAAGAGATATTGCACGTGAAAAGAAACCAAAGGGATTGAAAGAAAATCTTGAAGTGGCAAGACGTGGTGGAGGGGTAGCAAAAGGTGCAAGAGATTTGTATGAAAAGGAAACTAAACGATCTGCAGTATCTACTTTTAATAATTTAGAATATGAGTATGTAGATAATACAAAACAAATTTCAAAAAAATAAAAAGAGCTTTTCGCACTTTTACATAAATATTAGTACTAATGTACCTACTATTAAACAATATATTACAAAGTAAATTAATTTCTTTTTCTTTATAATATCAATAAATAATCTGATTGAGAAGTAAGTTACTATTGTTGATGCTATCATGCCAAGTAAATATGGTAATAATAGATCGCTTACATTTGGTGTTGTAATTAAGTCTTTTACACCGAGAGCCATTGTTGCTAGGCTTATTGGAATGTATAGCATAAATGAAAATGTTACTGCTGTATCTTTTTTAAGATCACTTAATAATCCTCCAACTATTGTTGAACCACTTCTTGATATTCCTGGAAATAGCGCAACTGTTTGAAAAAGACCAATTTTTATTGCATCCCAGAATGTTATATCTTTTTCAGTTTTGTGTCCGTCTATTTTCCTTACTACAAATAGTGCTAAAGCAGTTATTAGTAGTGCAATTCCAATTATTTTTAGATTTCCCGCTAGCATTTCTATTTTATCTTTAAATAGTAATCCAACAATTCCTGCGGGTATTGTTGCTACCACAATTAAAAGACAATATTTGAAATTAGTTTTATATTCTTCTTTTTTAGTTTTTATATATAAGAAGAAGTCTTTTATAACTTTTATTATTGTTTTTCTATAAAAGAATACAATTGCAAGTAAAGATCCAAAATTTACTATTATTTCAAAGTTTAAATCATTTAGTGCATCAGCTTTAATTAGATTTTTAATAATTACTAAGTGTCCACTTGATGATACTGGTATTGGTTCTGTAAATCCTTGAACTATTCCTAAGAATATATATTGTAATAGTTTTATTGTTTTGTCTATCATATTAACACCTCTATTCTAAATTATACTTTTAAAAATAAAATATATCAATACATTAAAAAAAATACTTTGTATATACTAAAAATATAAGGAGAAAATGATGGCATATATATACGATATTTTACTTAACTTTTTAGATTATCCATATGAATTTTTTGAATGGAATGATAATGATGATATTAAATATATAAAGAAAGTACCTTTGTTTAAAGTAAAAACTGATACATTAATTGATATATTAGAAAATGATATAATTATTGATAAATCATTTTTAGAAATAGTTGATGGTAAAACAAAGTTGTATGATGATAAAGATTATATAAGATATGTTAACTTATTTAGTGATGGTAAAATGGTAATCGGTGTAAAGTATTTACCTAATAAAACCTTAGTATCTAGGCTTTTGATTGATGAAGAACAAGATATAATTGATCATATTGATAGATTGGAATTTACAGATTTAAATTACCAAATTATAAAGAAAAGATATTCTTTTGAGAATTTAACAAGATATGAAAAAGCAGTAAGAAGTTTTTTACTTAAAGAAATAGATTATTTGTATAGATTTAATTTTAGTGATAAATTGTCATATTATTATTTTGAGTATTTTGGAGTTGATTGCTGTGATATTAAAAAAGCTTATGAGGATCTTGTTTATAGTATAAAAAATGATTTTAATAAAAAGCATGAAATTATATATAATATAATGAAATTATCTTTGAATATACAAAACTAGTTTTCTAGTTTTTTCTTTTTTATTTTTTCTTTCTTTTTGTTTAAACTTAATATATAATTTTATTAGGAGTTTATTATGAAAAGTATATATGATATGACAATTGGTGAGTTAGCGGAATACTTAATTAGTATTGGTGAAAAAAAGTTTCGTGCTACACAGATATTTGAGTGGTTATATGATAAGCGAGTTGACTCTTTTTATTTGATGTCTAATTTATCTTCTGATTTACAGAAAAAACTTAGTGATGAATTTAGTATTGAAAGACCTTCTATAATTAAAACTCAAAATGATGTTGATGTAAGTAAATACTTATTTGAGCTTTATGATAAAAACCATATAGAAGCTGTTTTAATGTATCATGACTATGGTTTAAGTTTATGTATTTCTAGTCAAGTTGGATGTAATATGGGGTGTACTTTTTGTGAAAGTGGAAGATTAAAAAAAGTTAGAAATTTATATGCTTCTGAAATGTTACTTCAGATAATGACTATTGAGAAGCTAATTAGTAAAAGAATTACACATGTTGTTATTATGGGTATTGGAGAACCTTTTGATAATTATGGTAATGTTGTTAAATTTATTACGATCGCAAATTATCACAAAGCTCTTAATTTAGGTTCTAGACATATTACTGTTTCTACATGTGGTATTGTTCCTAAGATTAAAGAATTTAGTGAACTTCCTTTTCAGGTGAATCTAGCTATATCTCTTCATGCTCCAAATGATAATTTAAGAAAAGAATTAATGCCTGTTGATAAAGTTTATTCTCTTGATGTTTTAATACCTTGCATAAAGGAATATATTTCAAAAACTAATCGTAGAGTTACTTTTGAATATATAATGTTAGATGGAATTAATGATTCTCCTTCTTGTGCAAAAGAACTTGTTCATCTTTTAAAAGGAATGAATTGTTATATTAATTTAATTCCATATAATGAATCAAGTAATATTTTGTATAAAAGAAGTAAAAAAGATACTATTTTAAAGTTTTATGATATAATTAAAAAAGAAGGTATGAATGTAACAATAAGGAGAGAGTTTGGCAGTAAGATCTCTGCTGCGTGCGGGCAGTTAAGAGCTAAAAAGGAGGAATAAAGTGAAGACATTTTATTTGACGGATACTGGTATTGTAAGATCTCATAATGAAGATAGTTTAATTATAGTTAAATCAAGAGAAGATAATTACTTACTTGCTGTTGCTGATGGTATGGGCGGACATAGAGCAGGTGAGGTTGCATCTTCAATTGCTATTAGTTATTTAGGTAATAGATTTAGTGAATCATTTTTTAAGATGAGTAAAACTGATGCTATTGAATGGATTAAAAATAGCACTAGTGAGATAAATAGTTTAATTTTTAAATATACTGAAACTCATGAAGAATCAAAGGGAATGGGGACTACGTTAGTACTTGCTATAGTTACTAAAGAATATATTTTATTTGGTAATATTGGAGATTCTTCTGGATTTGTTATGAAAGATAAAAAGTTACATAAAGTCACTTATGATCATACTTTAGTTAATTTACTTGTTAAAGCTGGTGAACTTACTGAAGAAGAGGCAAAAAATCATCCAAAGAAAAATATATTAATGAATGCTTTGGGTATTAATGATCCAGTTGATGTTGATATATTTGATTGTAGTTTGGATATTGATGAGATATTATTATGTTCTGATGGTCTTACTTCAATGTTAGATGAAGAACAAATAGAAAAGGTATTGCTTGAAGATGAAAAGAGTATAGAGGATAAGGTTATAAAACTTATTAAGAAAGCTAATAACAGAGGTGGAAATGATAATATTTCTGTTGCTTATTTAGTAAAAGAAAGGTGTGAGAATGAATGATTGTTAAGGGTCAAAAACTAAATGATAGGTATGAGATTTTAAAAACAATTGGGGAAGGTGGAATGGCTAACGTTTATCTTGCAAAAGATGTCATATTAGATCGAGATGTTGCCATTAAGGTTTTAAGGGGAGATCTTGCTAATGATGAAAAGTTTGTTAGAAGATTCCAAAGAGAAGCTTTATCTGCTTCTTCACTATCTCATCCAAATATTGTTGAAATATATGATGTTGGTGAAGATGATGGCGATTATTTTATTGCAATGGAATATATTCCTGGATTAAATTTGAAACAACTTCTTAAGAAAAGAGGAAATCTTACTGTTCATGAAGTTATAGATATAATGCTTCAAATAACTAGTGCTATGTCGGTTGCTCATGATTCAATGATAATTCATAGAGACTTAAAACCACAAAATATTTTAATTATGGACGATTGTGGTATTAAGATAACTGATTTTGGTATTGCTATGGCTCTTAATTCAACACAGTTTACTCAAACTAATTCGGCAATGGGGTCAGTTCATTATTTTCCACCTGAACAAGCTAGTGGAAAAGGTGCAACATTAAAAAGTGATGTTTATTCACTTGGAATAATGATGTATGAACTTTTAACTGGTGAGTTACCTTTTAAAGGTGATTCTGCTGTTGAAATAGCTTTAAAGCATTTAAAGGAACCAATACCAAGTGTTAGAAAACTTAATAGCAGTATTCCTCAGAGTGTTGAAAATGTTATTATTAAAGCAACTGCTAAGAATCCTAAAAATAGATATAATAATGCTAATGAGATGCATGATGATTTAATGACTGTTTTAAATAAAGAAAGATTAAATGAAAAACCAATTGAACTTAAATATGATGAGGGTATTGAGGCTAAGGATTATATAGCTACTGGTGATAATTTGGATAATTCTTTAGTTAAAGAAATAAAAACAAATGATGAAAAAAGTAATAAAAAAATTATTATTCTTGCATCTGTTGCTGGTGCTTTAGCCTTAATTTTATTATTCATATTTATAGTTGTTCCAAAACTTACAGAGGTCGATGATGTTACTATTCCTGATGTTAGTAAACTTACTCAAGCTGAGGCTGAAGAAAAACTTAAGAGTAAAAAATTAATGGTTGAAATTGATGTCATTGAAGAAGCTTCTGATACAGTTGATGAGGGATTGGTTATTGGTACTAAACCTGCAATTGGAAGATCTGTTAAAGCTGGAACTAAGATAACTTTAATTGTTTCATCAGGAATTCAAAAGATATTGATCGAAGATTATACTGGTCAAGATGGAAAAGAAATTAAAGGTAAATTAGAAGCAAATGGTATTATTGTTACTTTAGAAGAGAAAAATGTATCTAATACTGATACCAAGACTTATAATGAAAATGAAATATTAAGTCAAAATGTCGAAAAAGGTACTGAACTTGTTAAGGGAGACAAAATAACTTTAGTTATAGCTAAGCTAGAAGAAAAGTACCCTAATTTTACTAATGGATCTTGGGGTGTTTCTGAAATAGAAAAATGGGCTAAAGAAAAAGGAATTGTACTTACAGTTTCATATATAGAAACTGATGAATATTCTCCTGGTACTATTATTTCTCAAAGTAGAGGAGAAGATTCTATTGTAGTAACTGGTGCTAGTTTAAAAATTGAAGTTGCTAAAGAAAGACAAGATACTAGTAACGATAAAAAAGATGAAGAAAGTAATACAGAGAAAAAAGAACAATGATTGGTCAAATAGTAAAAATTATAAATGAAGATTGTTTTGTATCAAAAGATAATAAAATTTATGTATGTAAACCAAGAGGAAAACTAAGAAATAATAATGTTTTCCTTAAGGTTGGAGATTATGTTTCTTTTGATGATAAGAATAATTATATTTTAGAGCAAATGGATAGAACTAGTGATCTTGAAAGACCTAGTGTCGCTAATATAGATCAAGCTTTTATTATTACTAGTTTGAAAAATCCTTCTTTTTCAAGTAATTTACTTGATAAGTTATTAGTGGTATGTGAAATAAATAATATTAAACCCATTATTTGTTTAACTAAAAAAGATTTACTTGATAAAGGCGAGTTAAAAAGTATGAAACCTATAGTTTTATACTATAAAAGTTTAGGTTATAAAGTTTTATATAATAAAGAGAAATTTAAAATTAAGCGTCTTTTTAAAAATAAGACAACAGTATTTACTGGTCAAACTGGTGCTGGTAAATCAACCCTTTTAAATACTTTGGATAAAACACTAAACTTTGAAGTTGGTGAAATTTCTAAAGCATTAGGTAGAGGAAAACATACTACAAGAATTATTACATTAATTAATTTATTTAATGGTAAGGTTCTTGATACACCTGGTTTTTCAAGCATAGATTTAAAAAGTTATAGTATTGATCAAATAAAGAATGCATTTATTGAATTTAATAAATATACTTGTCCTTATAAGAATTGTAATCATATAAATGAAGTTGATTGTATGGTAAAAAAAGCTTGTAATGATGGTAAAATATTAAAATCAAGATATGAGGATTATATAAAATTTATTGAAAAGAGGTAATTATGAAAGTATCAGTATCATTTTTAGGTGATTACAATTATAAGAATTTGATAAAAGAAATAAATAGTACTTCTTGTGATTATATTCATTTTGATGTAATGGATGGAAGATTTGTTAAAAATAAAAATTTGGGTGTTGATGAGTTAAAAGAATTACTCAATATTTCAAATAAAAAAAATGATATTCATTTAATGGTTCAAAATCCTATGGAGTATGTTGATCATTTGAAAAATTGTAATATCGAATATATAACAGTTCATTATGAAGCTTATGATGTTGTTAAAAGTATTAAAGAAATTAAAAGGCTTGGTTATAAAGTTGGTGTTGCAATTAATCCTGATACTAGTTATTCAGTACTAGAAGATTTATTAGATTCTATTGATTTGATTCTTGTTATGAGTGTTGTTCCTGGTAAATCTGGACAGTCTTTTATACCTGATGTTTCTTCTAAAATAAATAATTTAAAAGAAATAATTAAGAATAAGAATTTAAATGTTAAGATAAGTGTTGATGGCGGAATTAATAATATGGTGTTGAAATATGTTTCTAATGCTGATATATTAGTAAGTGCATCATATGTTTTAAATGATTTTAAAAATATAGAGATATTAAAAAATGGAAAGTAGTGGAGGTAGTAGATATGAAGAAAAAAGGTCTTATAAAATTTATCGCAATTGTTATTTTAGTACTTATAGCAATTTTTGCTGTATATAAAATATTCCAAACAGGTACTAAAGACTCACATACTTTTAGAGATGAGTATGAATGTTTAAATGGGGTTATTAATCCTAACAATAATAAAGTATATCCAAACGTTTCAATTCCTAGTGATAATAGAGTAGTTTATTCTAATTATGATGAAATTTTAGATGTATTAGATAATGGAACTGGTGTTATATATCTTGGCTATCCAGAATGTCCATGGTGTAGAAATGCTATTCCAGTACTTGTTGATGCAGTTAAGAGTTCTAATGTTGATAAAATTTATTATATGAATATGAAAGATGAAAGGGATCAAAAAGATATAGATGTTAAAACTTTACAAGTTAAAACTATAAAAGAAGCTGCTCCTGGATATTATAAATTATTAGAAAAACTAGATAAGTATTTAGATGAATACACAGTTACTAAAGATGAAATTGAATATTCTTTAGGTGAAAAAAGAATTTATGTACCAATGGTAATTTTTGTTAAGAATGGCGAAGTGATTGGCGTTCATACTGATACAGTATCTTCACAAACTGACCCTTTTGTTAAATTAAACAGTGAACAAGTTGCAGAACTAAAATCTATTTATAGTAAATATTTGGGTGAATTAGTATCATGTAATGTTGAGAAAAAATCTTGTTAGATGTAAATTCTGACAATTTTTTTTATTTATTAAAAAATAGCTTTTAAAAATTGGCTTTATGTGGTACTATAATTATGTATAATAGGTGGTGGATTGTATGAAAAATATTAGATATTTTTGTTTTACATTTTTGTTGTTTTTTATAGCAATTTTTACTGTTAATGCGGAAACGATGAATTTAAAAACTGATACACGTATTGAAAACGAAAGTTTAAGGGAGTGTTTAATTAATAGTTATGCAACTTTGAATACTGAAAATAGACTTAGTGGTAATGATGAAGAGTATGTTGAAATTGATGTTACTAATTTATCACAAGATGATATATTAGCTTTAAAAAAATTCAAATGTGAATCTATTCCAAATACTACTACTGCATCTGATTTTCCAAAACCATTGAATAATATAAATGGACTTGAAATATTTAAAGGACTTACAAGTATGTATATATATGGTACTACTCTTAATAGTATTGATTTGTCAATTTGGCCTAATTTAGAAATAGCCGATTTAAAATTTAATTCATTAGAGTCCGTTACTGGTTTAGAAAAAATGGTAAATTTAAAACAACTTAATGTGTCATTTAATCAAATTCGTTCAATTTCAGGCTTAGAGAATTTATCTAATTTAACAATGCTTTGGGTTGATGATAATCAGCTTACATCTATTAAGGTAAATAGTGCTACTTCTGTTTCTGGTGCTGATCAAGGAAATTATCAGGAAGCTATAATTCTTAAGGATAATGTTAAGATTTATAATGTTGTTTATAAAAATGGCGATAATTATTATACTAATTTATCTAATTTTTCTGGGCTTGAACCTTCAAAAGTATCTGATGTTTCAAATGGAACTTATGATAGTTCTACTGGTATAGTTAATTTTGGTACTACAAAACCGGAAAAATTCACGTATTCTTATGATGGAGGAAAACTTAATGTTACTATTACATTAGTTGATGCGTTATCTGTTAAATTTTATGCAAATGGTGCAACACTTACAGTAACAGATAAAAATTATTGTAGTTTGGATAGCGATGGTAACGTTGTATGTCAATGTACTACTGGTGGAAGCTGTACAATTACAACTCCTAAGATCTCAAAGAAAAATTATGTTACTTTAGGTTATGCTACTACTGCTTTAGCAATTGAAAGTGCATTTGCTCAAAATACTAAATATACTATAAGTGATACGAGATCCTATTATGCTATAACAAAAAGAGATGTAATAATTAATTTCATAGGTAATGGAGCTTCAATTGATAATTCTGTATCTCTTTGCACCTGGTACAGTAATTCTGATTCTTGTTATTTACAAATTCCTGCAATTAAAAGGAATGGATTTCGTGCATTAGGATGGTCAGTTAATAAGAATGCTACAAGAGCTGATGATAATTTGTTTGGACTTACAGGTCAAACAACCACAGATTTCACTAAATCATTTATTGTAAATGAAAAATTTGATGTTTCTAAAACATATTATGCCATAACAAGTAAAACTGTTAGAGTTAAATTTAGTCAGAATGATGGTAAAGAAGAAACAACTGCTAGTTGTGTTATTAGGAATAGTGCAGTAAGCTGTGGTATTACTGCTCCAAAAATTACTGCGAAAGATGGATATAAAATTCTTGGTTGGGCTCTTGATAAAGATGCTTTAGAAGGAATACCAGTGGGGGATATAATTAATGTAACAGATGATCAAACATATTATGCAATAATGTATGATTCAAGTAAGAATATGAAAACATTTACTGCTAAGTTTGAAAAAAATGGTGCCGATTCAATTGATGTTAAAAATGGAGAGTTATCTTGTAATACATTAAATGGTAGTTGTTCAATTACTGCTCCATCATTTAAGAAAGATGGTTATGAGATTTTAGGATGGTCAACTGATAAAAAAGCTACTAAAGCTGAGTATAAACCAGGAGATATTATTAAACTTACTAAAGATATAACTTTATATGCAATATATGGTGAAAAATTAGATACAGGTACAACAGAAAATGTTGATACTGGAATTAGTTCATTGATATATGTTTTAGTTCCTGTAGTACTTGTTTCTGGTATATATTTATATACAAAAAAATTAAAAAGAATATAAAAAGTGTTAAGTTTGTAAAACTTAATGCTTTTTTATTTGGTTTACTTGTTATTTGCTTTATTGTTGGTTATAATATTGTTATATAATACTTAAAATAGAGGTGTGTACAATGAAATTAAAGATTAGATATTTTCTTGTATTTTTCTTGTCATTTTTTATTTGTTTTATTGGGTCTGTTAAAGCTGCTATTCCAACTAATACTGAAGTTGTAATAAAGTTTTATAAAAATGGTGCTACTCTTAGTACTCCATCTGGTTGTACATCGTATAGTGATAGGGTTGAATGTAGATGTAGTTACGATCCTTTGAAGTTGGGCTATTGTGTTGTGCAGGCGCCAACTATAAAGAGAAGTGGTTGGGAGATATTAGGATATGGCAATGATTCTACTTCAACTATTGGCAAATATAAGAGTGGAGAAAAACTTAATGTTACTGCTTCTACTCAGTATTATGCTGTTACTCATGCAATTGCTAGGGCTGATTTTTACAAAAATGGTTTTTCTTTGAAAATATGGGCATCTGAAAATAATAGCAAATGTACTTCTTATTCAGATAGAGTTAGTTGCATATATCACTTTTATGGAAATAGTGTGAGTAAAAGTTTTTCGGCACCATATATTGACAGTGGAAGTTCTTATGAAAGTATAGGATACGCAACTTCTAATAATTCAAATTCTATAGTTGTTAAGAGTAATTCAATGTTTAAAGTTAGTGCTAATCAAAATTTAAATTATTATACTGTAGCTCTTAGAAAGTTATATGCTTATTTTTATGCAAATGATTTAGGAAGCTTGGATAATCATTCTCCTGGGTGTGTCTATGGTACTTCTGTTGTTACATGTTCTTGTTTAGCCTCTGAAAGTGTGGGACATTGTACTATTGATGTGCCTGGATTTACTCCTAAATCTGGTTATAAATTTTTAGGGTATAGATTAAAAAATGATTCCACGTCAACTATAAATAATAATAAAACAATGACATTATCTATTTCTGAAGGTGGTGCTCAGTATGTAGCTGTTGCTAAATATGTCACTCGTTTTTCTGCTACGTTTTATAAAAATAATGCAACTTTAAGTAAACCTAATGGATGTGATGATAATGGTAATACAGTTGTTTGTACATGTGAAACTGAAGAGAGAAGCTGTAGTATAACTGCACCGACTATAACGCGAAGTGACTATACGATTAATGGTTTTAGTACTTCTATTAATTCTTCAGTTATTGCTTATAAAAGTGGTGCAAATATTGTTTTAAGATCTGATCAAACATATTATGCATCAACTACAAAAAAATCTGATTCTGGATCTGATCCAGAACCTCCTGTTCCTACAAAGAAAACATTTAAAGCAACTTTTAGAAAGAATGGAGCAAAATTTACTAATACACCGTCTGGTTGTAATGTTGATGGTGATACTATAGTTTGTAAATGTGAAACTTCATCTAGTAGCTGTGACATTACAGCACCAGTTGCTGAAAGAAGTGGTTATACTGTTTTAGGATATGGTAAATCAGAAACTCAGACTTCAGATTTATCTACAAATGGTGGCCAAATATCTCTTAGTTCTGATGTAATTTATTATGTTATAACTAAGGAGGTTCCTGTTGTTACTAATAAATACACTGCTATATTTCTTGGAAATGGATCGACTTTTGTAGATGCTCCAGCTGGCTGTTCATTTAGTGGTGATGCAATAGTTTGTATGTGTGAAGCTAAAAATGGTAGTTGTGAAATTACAGCACCAACATTTAAGAGATCTGGTTATACTGTTGTTGGTTATGGTAATACTTCTTCTTCTATTTCTAAAAAATTTGATATTTCTAGTAAGGTTACATTAAGTGGTGATGCTAGATATTATGCTATAACATATAAAAAACTTGATATAACATTTAAGATGAGTGATAAGATTTTAGGACTTAAAGAAACTTCTTATGATACTGCTAAAAGTGAAGATGTTACATTAAGTTGTAAGTTATATAATACTGATAGTTATTGTGGTGTTAAAACTCCACTTATTGTTGTTAATACTGAAGATGGTTTAACTGTTGCTGGTTGGAATATTAAAGAATCTGCTACAAATGGAAGTACACCTGGACAATATACTTTTGTAAGTAGTGATACCACTTATTATCCGATAGTTTTAGATACTAAGACTGCAGTTAAATATACAGCTACATTTGTTACTAATTCATTGGACTTTGTTGCTGGTAAGTCTCTTAGTTGTACAACTGTTACTGGTAAGACTTGTACTGTTACTGCACTTGAATTTACTAAAAATGGATATAATTCTTTAGGTTGGTCTTTAAAGAAGAATTCTACTAAAGCAGATTATAAAATTGGAGAAGAAATAGAACTTAGTAAAAATATTACATTATATCCAGTTTATGAACAAATTAAATCTAATGATAATAGCGGAAAGACAGATAATGGTGGTAAAGATACTGGTACAACAGAAAATGTTGGTACTGGAATTAGTTCGTTAATATATGTTTTAGTTCCTATTGCATTAGGTACTGGAGTATTGTTATATACTAAAAAAATTAAACGTAATTAATTATTAAGACTGTTCATCAGTCTTTTTTTATTATATAATTTATATGGGTGATTGTATGGGTTTATTTTCCAAATTAAAAGATGTCTTTAAAACAAAAGAAAAGAGTAATGATGAAGTAAAAAAATATGAAAAGGGTCTTACTAAATCTAGAGAAAATTTTGTTTCAAAGTTAATTGGTCTTACAAATAAGTATAAAAAAGTAACTGATGAATTTTTCTATGATTTGGAAGAAATACTAATTTCTGCTGATATTGGTGTAAATACTGTTATGAAATTTATTGATAAATTACAGGATAGAGTAAAGAAAGAACATATTGAAGATCCTAATGAACTTAAAGAGATTATTGTTGATGAACTTTTTATAATTTATGTTAATAATGAGATAATAGTAAATAAAATAAATTATCAAGATAATGGACCTACTGTTATTTTATTTGTTGGTGTTAATGGGGTGGGTAAAACTACTACTATTGCTAAGATTGCAAAAAAAGAAAAGGATAAAGGTAAGAAAGTTTTGCTAGTTGCTGCTGATACCTTTAGAGCAGGTGCTGTAGAACAGCTAAGAGAATGGGCTTTAAAAACTGGTTCTTCTTTTGTAGGTGATGTAAATGTTAAAGATCCTGCTGCTATAGTTTATGATGGAATTAAAAAAGCAAAGGATGAGGATTATGATGTTGTTTTAATTGATACAGCAGGAAGGCTTCAAAATAAGGTTAATTTAATGAATGAACTTAAAAAGATTAATAAAGTTATAAATAATTTTATTCCTGGTGCTCCTCATGAAACATTACTTGTTATCGATGCTACAACTGGTCAGAATGGTATTTCTCAGGCGAAAGCTTTTAAAGATGTTGCTAATATTACAGGAATAGTTTTAACTAAGCTTGATGGTACTGCTAAGGGTGGTATTGTTCTTGCTATTAAAGAAGAAGTTAATATTCCCGTTAAGTTTGTTGGACTTGGTGAAAAAGAAGATGATTTAATAACTTTTGATATAGAAAACTATATTTATGGTTTATTTAAGGATATGGTGTAGATGGAAGAAGAAGTATATTTAACAATTCTTTATGATTATTATGGGGCATTACTTACTGAAAAACAAAGACTATATTTTACTTATTATTATTTTGATAATTTATCATTACAAGAGATAAAGGAAAATTTAAATGTTTCTAGGAATGCTATTCATAAAGAATTAAAAATTATAAAAGATAAGTTATATAATTACGAAGAAAAGTTAAAACTATATGATAGAGATAAAAAAATACTTAAGGTTGTTGATAGTATTGATGATGTTACTATTAGAGAAAAAATAAAAAATATATTAAATTAAAGGAGAAATTTATGAAAAAAGGTATTGTAGTAGGATTAATGATGTTTGGAGTTTTAGTATTAACTGGATGTGGTGTTAAAACTAATAATAATTTATTAGAGTGTTCAATAACTCAAGATAAAGATAAAATGGTTACAACTCAAACTTTAAAAGCTGTATTTGAAGAAAATGAAGTTGTGAATATGGAAATTAATACTGATTTTAAACTTGATGATGAAATTGCTTCAAGTACTGAAGCTTTAAAAGATAATATTTTAAATGCATATAAAGAAAAATATGGAAAAAATGGAGTAGATATTACAGTTACTAATGATGAAAATACTATTTATACTGTTATAAAAATGGACTTTAAAGTAATGAGTGATGAGGATAAAGAAGAACTTAATGTAGTTGATACTAAGGGAAGTGTTAATGCTACAAAGAAGGCTTTACAAAATTCTGGATATAACTGTAAATAAAGATAAAGTCTTCTATAAAATATTGATTTTCATATTTGTATGTGTTATTTTTGCATTATGGTAGGAGTTATATGAAAAAATGGAATAAAAAAGGATTTACATTAATCGAATTGTTAGCAGTAATAATCATACTTGCAATACTAATTGCTGTTGCAATACCATCAGTAAATAGGTATTTGGATAATGCAAGGAAAGATACTTATGTTGAAAATATTAAGATTGCATTGAAAGCAGTTAAATTGGATTTTACAACAGGGGCCAACAATGCAACTGAAATGAGAACTGGCTCTGTAATTGGGTTAACGTATAAATATTATGTTTATAATATTAAAGACATTAATAAGTTGTTAGATAAAAAATTAATAAAAAGTCCATTTGGACAAGAGTATCAGGAAAATAGTAATATTGGTATAAGGGTTTATGATCTGAGTCCTAATTCTCAAGCCTATAGTGTTTGTCTTTTGGATAAAGGCGGTAATGGTATAAGTGCTCTTTCATATATTTGGGGTGATATTTCTGATCCTTCAAAATTTACTGATGAAGCTTTAGAACAAGGTAATGGAAATTTTACTTTAAATAATAGTAGTGCTTCTAATTTGAAACGTGATAGAATACTTAAAGGTTATACAACATTACGTTGTAAATAATTTATTCTTTGTATTAAACTTCTAATTTATTTAGAAGTTTTCTTTTTGTTCTATTATTACTAAAGTTTCATAGATTTAAATGAAAGAGAGTGATTTAATGAATAAGGAAGAAATTATAAAAAATATTGCTCTAAGAACTGGTGGAGATATTTATTTAGGAGTAGTTGGTGCAGTTCGTACTGGTAAATCTACTTTTATAAAGAAAGTTTTGGAGAATCTTATAATTCCTAATATAAGTGATGAGTTTGAAAGAAAAAGAGCAATGGATGAAATACCACAATCTTCTGGTGGTAAAACTATTATGACTATTGAACCTAAGTTTGTTCCAAATAATATAGCTAAGGTTAAAGTTGATGATTTAGAGTGTAATATGAGACTTGTTGATTGTGTTGGATATGTAATTGACAATGCTAAAGGTTATGAGGATGAAAATGGTCCTAGAATGGTTAAAACTCCATGGTATAGTGAAGAAATACCTTTTGTTGAAGCTGCAGAAATAGGTACTGAAAAGGTTATTAAGGATCATTCTACTATAGGTATTGTTGTTACTACTGATGGATCTATTGGAGAATTTGAAAGATCAGATTATGTTAAAGCTGAAGAACGTGTTGTGGGGGAACTCACTAATATTAATAAACCATTTATTATTGTTTTAAATACTACAAATCCTTCTAGTGAAGCTACAAAAAAACTTGCTGAAGATATGAGGGCAAGTTATAATGTTCCAGTACTTCCTATGGATGTATTAAAAATGAATGAAAAGGATACTTTTGATATTTTAAGGGAGGCTTTATATGAATTTCCAGTTATGGAAGTTAAAGTTGATATGCCTTCTTGGATAAGTGTTTTAAAACATGATCATTATGTTAAGAAAGCGGTAATAGAAAAGATTAAAGAAAGTGTTGTTGAAGTTGAAAAATTAAGAGATGTTGATGGGATTATTGATCACTTTAATGATTGTGAATATATAAGTAGAGCATATATGTCTAAAGTTGATCCTTCTACTGGTATTCTTACTATAACTCTTGATTCTAAGAAAGAGTTATTTAATCAAGTTTTAAATGAAATGATGGGTATAAATATCAATAGTAGAGCATCTTTACTTGCAATGTTCCAAGATTATCATGAATCTAAACAAGAGTTTGATCAGATTAAGAGTGCTTTAAAAATGGCTAAAACAACTGGCTATGGTGTTGCTAATCCAACTTTAAATGATATGACTTTATCAAAACCAGAAATTATTAAGCAAGGAAGTAGATATGGTATAAAACTTAAAGCTAAGGCACCTTCTATTCACATGATTAAGATTGATGTTGAATCTACTTTTGAACCTATCATAGGTACTGAAGTTCAAAGTAAAGAACTTATTGATTATCTTATGAAAGATAATGAAAAAGATCCTAATAGTATTTGGAATAGCGAGATATTTGGAAGAAGTCTTGATGTAATTGTTCAAGAAGGTATTCAGTCAAAAATTGCAATGATGCCAGAAAATGTTAGATATAAATTGCAACAAACTATGTCTAAAATAGTTAATAAGGGATCTGGTAATTTAATTGCAATAGTTATTTAATAGTTTAAATTTATGTAAAAAAACGTTCTTAAAAGCGTAAAAAATGCGTAAAATTATTGATTTTACTGAAAATACATGCTACCTTATATATGTAAGCATATAGTGCTTATGTAAAAATATGGAGGTAAGTATAGATGAAAAAAGTAGAATTAATCGAAGCTGTAGCAGCTAAAGCAGGAATTACTAAAGCTGACGCAGGAAGAGCAGTAGATGCTACATTTGATGCTATTAAATGTGCATTAGTTAAAGGAGATAAAGTGCCATTAGTTGGTTTCGGAACTTTCGGAGTTTCTGCAAGAGCTGCTAGAAAAGGTCACAATCCTCAAACTGGAGCAGTAGTTAATATTCCTGCAAGAACAGCAGTTACATTTAAAGCTGGATCTGCATTAAAAGAAGCAGTTAATAAATAAAAGGCGTTGCCTTTTATTTTTTTGTTTAAATTTATATAAAAAAAAGAAGTCGGACCCCCTGGACCGACTTCAATAAAAAGAATAAAAAGGGGTTGGCTAGTGTGATACTAGCATCCAATTCGCCTAATCCGAATTGGTGATACTTATAATAATCGAAAGAACTCAAAAAGTCAATATAAAAATAGAAAAATGTCAAATAAATTTATTTTTTAAAATATTATTGAAGATGTTTAACTATTTTGATAAAATATCATTATAGAATAAGAGGGATATGTTATGAATATAAAAAAGATTATTACATTTGTTTTTTTATCATTATTTTGTTTGTTGCCTGGTATAGTAAAAGCAGAAATTACTCCCACTGTTACTTGTGATCAAAATCAAGTTGTAGCTGGAGATCAGGTTATTTGTGATGTAACTATAGTTTTAAATAATGAGGAAAGTGTTAATTTACCTGTTTCTATTAATAGTAACGCTGCTTCTATTTTTTCTAACACAGCTGTTAATGGTTTTTATTATAATGATGCGTTTATTTTAGATGATGCTAGTGATGTTGATTATGATGGTATTTCAATAGGACAGTTTGTTTTAAGTACTAATGATGTTGGACATGATGAGAATGTTACTATTTCTGTTGGATCATCTTCTTATACATTTACTGTTATTCATATAAAGAGTAGTGATGTTCGTTTAAGTAAATTGACTATTTCTGAATATCCTTTTAGTTTTAATGCAAACACTACAAGTTATGATTTGAATATAAATCAAGAGAGCGTGAGTATTAGTGCTGTTGCTTATAGTGAATCAGCTATTGTTGGTGGTGACTTAGGTAATATTAAATTAAACTATGGTAAAAATGTTTTAACTATTACTGTTGCTGCTGAGGATGGATCTCAAAGAGTTTATACTTTAAATATTACAAGAAGTGATACTAGAAATACTAGTAATTATTTATCTAGTTTATCTCTTTCAAAGGGAAGTTTATCTCCTAAATTTAATAAAAATACCTTAAAATATACTGCTTCTGTTGATTATGATGTTACATCAGTTACTATTAATGCAACAAAAGCGAATAAAACTGCAAGTTTTCAAAGTGGCAACGGACCTAGAACTGTAAATTTAAATGAAGGTAATAATACTTTTAAAATAGTTGTAAGAGCAGAAAATGGTGATCTTAGAACATATGAAATAGTTATAACTAGAAATTCTAAAAAAGTTCAGAATAATCAAATAAAACCTGCTAGATTAAAAGGTTTATCTATTAGTCCTGGTGGAATTGCTTTTTCTAAGGATGTTTATGAATATAGTGTTAGTGTTTTAAATAATGTTACAAAGCTTGATATTGTTGCAGAACCTGAAGATTCTAATTCTACAGTTACAATAAATGGTAATGAAAATTTACAAGTAGGGGATAATCAAATTAGAATAACTGTTACCAATAATAATTCCTCAACTCAGACTTATATTATTAATGTAAAAAGATTAAGTGTTGATGAGTCATTATCTAATAATAATTATTTGGAATCTTTATCCATTCTTAATTATGATATTAATTTTAATAAGAATAAACTTCAATATACTCTTAAAATTCGCTCTGAAAAGGAACTTGATATCACAACTTTATCAGAAAATCAAAATGCTACTATAAGAATTGTTGGAAATGAAAATTTAAAAAATAATTCTCAGATTAAAATAATTGTTATTGCGGAAGATCTAAGTGAAAGAACATATATTATTAATATAAAAAAGAATTTTAATGTTTTACCTGTTCTAATTGTTGTTATATCTATATTAGTTGCTGGTGGAATAGTATTATTGGTAGTACTTGTTTTAAAGAATAATGATAAATTTACTAGTAATAAACCTCCAAAAGAAAAGAAACAAAAGCAGAAAAAAATAAAAGTAAAGATACCTAAGGGAATAATTTCTGCTGATATGTTAAGTAATAATAAATAGTTTTAAAAGCACATTGTGCTTTTTTTATTTTTTTATTTAAAATGCTTGCTAAAAATGTTTTTTTTTATATAATAATATGTATATTTTAAGTTGCATGAGGAGGAAATATGAATAAATCAAATGTACCAGTACTTGTTTTAAAAAATATTATTTTACTTCCTCATAATGAAATAAGACTTGAAATTACTAAAGAAGAAGATATGGCTTTAATATCTTTGGCAGAGTCTTATTATAATAAGCATGTACTTGTTATTCCTCAACTAGATGAGTTTTCAATTAACGAAAATAATTACCCTGATGTTGCAGTACTTGGTTATATTAATTTAAAAATTGAACTTCCTAATAAAAAAACTAAACTTGTTATTGAAGGGTTAGAAAGAGTTAAAGTAAAAAGTATAAGTGAAGATAATAAAACATTAATGGCTTTGATTGATGATGTTGATGGTAATGATTTAGAATATTTTGAAGAGATTGCATATAAAAGAGCAATATTTGATTCATTAAATAAATTTATGGATAGTGGTAATTCATTAGATATTGACACTAGTAAACTTGATGAATCAAAAGATCTTTATTATATAACTGATGTTCTTCCTTTAAGTCTTAATTTAACTGATAATAGATTATATGAGTATTTAAAAGAAACTGATGTTACTAATAGATGTGTTATGTTACTTGATGATTTAGCATTAGAAGAAAAGGTTAAAAAGTTAGAAGATGATATTTTAGAAAAAGTTTCTAAAAATATTGAAGAAGCGCAAAAAGAATATTACTTAAATGAAAAATTGAAGGTAGTTAAAGAGGAACTTGGTCTTGATGTGGATTCAGAATTTAAAGAGTTTCGCGAAAGAATTAAAGTTGTTAAAGCTCCAAAAAGAATTAAAGATAAGCTTTTAAAGGAACTTGATAAATTAGAGAATACAAGCAAAGTATCCCCTGATTATTCAATGATTAGAAATTATATTGAGGAAGTTTTATCGCTTCCTTGGAGTTATAAGACAGTTGATAATGATGATTTATCTTTTGCACTTCATGAACTTAATAAAACTCACTTTGGTCTTTCTTCTATAAAGGAAAGGATAATAGAACAACTTGCTCTTTCAAAATATACTGATAATAAAGTAATGCCTGTTTTATGTTTAGTTGGTCCTCCAGGTGTTGGAAAAACTACTCTTGCTAGAAGTATTGCAAATGCAATGAAAAGAAAGTATGTTAAGATTTCAGTTGGTGGCGTTAATGATCCTGCTGAAATAGTTGGACATAGAAGGGCGTATATTGGATCTTCTAGTGGGAGAATTATTAGTGGAATGAAGAAAGCTGGTACAATAAATCCTGTTTTTGTAATTGATGAAATCGATAAAATGACTAAAGATATTAAGGGGGATCCATCTTCTAGTTTACTTGAAGTACTTGATAAAGAACAAAACTCAAAATTCTATGATAATTATATAGAAGAAGAATATGATTTATCTAAGGTTATGTTTATTTGTACAGCTAATTATATAGAAAATATTCCTGTTGAGTTATTGGATAGATTAGAAGTTATTGAACTTTCTAGTTATAATGAGTATGAAAAATTAAATATTGCTAAAAGTTATATTATCCCAAAGATTTGTAGTGAATATAATCTTAAGAATGTTAAAATAAGTGATTCTGCTATTTTAAAGATAATAAATTCATATACTAAGGAAGCAGGAGTAAGAGAACTTGAAAGATTAATTTCTAAAATACTTAGAAAAGTTATAAAAGATGGGTATTTAAATGAACAGTCTTTTGAAAAAGAAATAGATGCTAAAGATATAAATTATTATTTAAAATTAGAAAAATATGACAGTAATAATTTTAATTCTTCTTCAGTTGGTGTTGTAAATGGTATGAGTTATACTCCTTTTGGAGGAGATATTTTAAAGCTTGAATCAACTATTTATAAGGGTAGTGGTAAGATAATTCTTACTGGGTCTTTAGGTGATATTTTTAAAGAGAGTGCAACTATTGCTCTTAGTTATATTAAAAGTAAATGTAAGGATTTAAAAATAGATTATAAATTGATTGAGACAAGTGATATTCATATACATGTTCCAGAAGGTGCTGTAAAAAAAGAAGGTCCTTCTGCTGGTATTGCTATAACTACATCTTTAATAAGCTCTTTTAAAAATATTAAAATACCTTCAAATATAAGTATGACTGGTGAAATTACTTTAAATGGTAAGGTTTTAGCAATAGGTGGATTAAAAGAAAAAATTATTGGTGCTAAAAGAAATGGAATAAAAAAGATATTTGTCCCAAAAGCTAATAAGAAAGAATTAGAAGAAATAGAAGATGAAATAAAAAAAGATATTGCGTTCTTCTTAGTTGATGATTATTTTGAAATAATTCAATATTTAGAACTAGTTTAATTAAACTGGTTCTTTTTTATTTATCGATTCATATATTTAAGTGATATGAGGGAGAGTGTTTATGAAACAAATAATACCATTTAGTAAAGATATAACTTTTAAAACTGTGATTGGTGAAATAACAGGTATATCACTTGATAATGATTTATCAATGAAAGAAGTTAATTTAGTGAAAGGAAACTTTTATATTAAAGGTAGCTATAAAATGATGAAATCAAGTGCATTGGAAGAAAATTATAGCTATAAAATTCCATGTGAAATAGCAATTAGTGAAGATTATGACACAAGCGGTTCTTTTATTGACATTGATGATTTTAATTATGAAGTAGTTGGTGATGACAAATTAAGAGTTAGTATTAGTGTATCTATTGATAATTTGGAAAGAAAAGAACGTATTGAAGTTTTAAATGATAAGATTGATGAGATTTTAAGTAAAAATGAGATTAAAGTAGATAAGGTAAATGATAAAAGAGAAGAGTTAAATGATATGAAGGAAAAAGAAGAAAAAAATGAAAAATCTGTTACTTTAGAAGAACGTGATGTAATAGAGCCGTTAAATGTTATAAATGAAAGTAATCCAAGTTTATTAAGTTTTGATGGTGATGAAGAGTATCGTACTTATTCAGTTTATTTATATAAAGAAGAGGATACTATTGAATCAATACTTGAAAAATATAAAGTTTCAAAGTTTGATTTAATGGATTATAATGATTTAGATAATCTAAATGTTGGTACTAAATTAATTATTCCAGCTGGTAATGATGAATGAAATAAAAGAATTTTTGAAGAAATATAATATACATCCTTTATATTATAAAAAATATAAAAGTGTTGTTGTAGTAAAGGATAAGAATAATACTTATGCAATAAAAAAAAGAAGTAATAATTCTAGAAATTTGTATAAGTATTTAAGAAGTAGAAGTTTTAATTATTATCCTGAAGTATTTAATGAGTCAAGTGATGATAATTATGATATATTTAAGTTCTATGAAGATTTTTCTGTACCAAAAGAGGAAAGGGCAGAGGACTTAATTGGAATGACTAGTATGCTTCATGTTAAAACTACTCATTATGAAAATACTACTTTGGATGATTATAAGAAAGAATATGAAAAACTTGCTAAAGAACTTGATAACTTAAGCGATTTTTATAATGATTTAAATAATTTAATTGATGAAGAAATATATATGTCTCCAAGTGAGTATTTATTAGTAAGAAATATATCAAAGATATATTCTGCTATAAATTTTTGTAGTAATGAACTTGATGAATGGTATGATGAGATTAAAGATAAAACAAGGAAAAGGGTAGTGCTTAATAATAATAATTTGGAACTTGATCATTTAATAAAAGGAGATAGAAGTACTCTTATTAGTTGGGATAAGGCATATTATTCTTCTCCTATATATGATTTATATAATTTTTATAAAAAAGAATATAAAAATGTAGATTTTGAGTATTTACTTGATTTATATGAAAAAAGATATCCCCTTAGTGATGATGAGAGAAGGTTACTTTTTATACTTATTTCTATACCAGAAAAGGTAAGTTTTCAAAATGATGAATTTGTAAGTGTTAGGAATGTAAATGATGTACTTGATTATGTTTATAAAACTGAAAAAATAATATCAAAGTATTATTCCGATACTAAGAATGATGAGTAGAATTAGTTCAATAAAAAGTAAAATAGCATTATAAGTAAATGTAAAGAAAATGGTTATAAATGCTTGATAGAAAATAATTAAAAGAATGAATCCTAGCATTCCTATGTAACATCCATTGTTTCTTCTTTTATTCTTACAATTATTACATCTACAAAAGAAGCTATGTTTATTGTTAAACATGTTATCACCTATAATATTTTATGTTATAGGTTTTTTTATGTACTTGTTTATTTTTTGATTTTATTAAGCTTGTCTTTATGATATAATATAAATATATACTGGAGGATCTATGAAAGAAAAAGAAAGAATAGAATATTTAACAAATTATTTAAATGAAATGAGTTATCAGTATTATGTTTTAGAAAATCCTACTATTACAGATCAAGAATATGATAGTTTAATTGATGAATTAATAAAATTGGAGAATAAGTATCCAATGTATAAACTTAGTTATTCTCCTACTGATAGAGTTGGTAGTGTTGTATCAAGTGATTTTAAAAAAGTTGCACATAGAAGCCCTATGCTTTCTTTGGCTGATGTTTTTAATGAAAGTGAAGTTTCGTCTTTTGTTGAAAGGATACAAAAAGAAGGATATAACTCTAAATTTATTTGTGAATATAAGATAGATGGTTTAGGTATAGATTTGGTTTATGAAAAAGGTGTTTTAGTAAGAGGAATTACAAGAGGAGATGGAAAAGTAGGAGAAGATGTTACTGCTAATGTGAAGACTATAAATTCTATTCCTTTAAGACTTAAAAAGGATGTTGACTTAGAAGTACGTGGTGAAATTTATATTGATAAAAGTGAACTTGAAAAAATAAATTCTGAAAGAAGAAAAAACGGTCTTCCAGAGTATCAGAATTGTAGAAATTTAGCAAGTGGTTCTTTAAGACAATTGGATTCTAATGTTACTAAGTCTAGAAATTTAAAGAATTTTATGTATCATTTACCTAATCCTACAGCTTATGGTTTATATAAGCAAAGTGATGTTTTATCTTTTTTTGAAGATTTAGGCTTTAGAGTAAATAAAAATAGATGTGTTTGTAGTAATATAAATGAGATTCTTTTATATATTGATGATTTAGAAGAAAAAAGGAGTTCTTTAGAGTATGATATAGATGGTGTTGTTATAAAGGTTGATGATATATTGACTCAGGATAATTTAGGGTATACTGCAAAGAGTCCTAAGTGGGCAGTTGCTTATAAATTTAAAGCGTTGGAAGTTAATACTAAATTAAATGATATTATTTTTACTGTAGGAAGAACTGGTAAGATTACTCCAAATGCTATTTTTGATCCTGTTAGATTATGTGGTTCTACTATAAAGAAAGCTACTTTAAATAATGAGGATTATATAAATGAAAAGGATATAAGAGTTGGAGATATTATATCAATTAGAAAAGCTGGAGATGTTATTCCCGAGGTTGTAAAGGTTTTAGTTGATCGTCGTAGTGGTGATGAAAAGAAATTTAAGATGATAGATACTTGTCCAGTATGTGGTTCAAAGTTAGTAAAAAAAGAAAATGAAGCTCATTATTATTGCTTAAATGAAAAGTGTGATGCAAGAAATATTGAAAAATTAATTCATTTTGTATCAAAAAAAGCTATGAATATTGATGGATTAGGTGAGAGTACCTTAGAGGATTTTTATAATTATGGTTATGTTAAAAAAATAACTGATATATATAATTTGAAAAACTATAAAGAAGATTTAATGGAATTAGAAGGCTTTGGTGAAAAATCTATTAATAATATGCTAGATGCTATAGAAGCTTCTAAACATAATTCTTTGGAACGTTTACTTTTTGGACTTGGAATAAGATATCTTGGTGAAAAGAGTGCTAGTATTATCGCTAAGAATTTTCCAGACATTGATCTTTTGAAAGATGTAACTATGGAAAAATTATTAAGTATTAAAGATATTGGTGAAGTAATGTCTAAATCTATATATGACTATTTTCATGATAGTGATAATTTAGAACTTATTGAAAAACTAAAAGAACTTGGTGTAAATACTCTTTTTAAAGGTAAACAAATAATACATAGTGAAGATTTTAGTGGTAAAAAGTTTGTAATTACAGGTACTATTTCTATTATGTCTAGAAATTTACTTGAAGATGAAATTATTGCTAGAGGAGGATCTGTTTCTTCATCAGTTTCTAAAAAAACTGATGTTGTTATAGTTGGAGAAAATCCCGGTTCTAAATTTGAAAAAGCAAAAGAGTTAGGAATTACAATTTGGAATGAAGATGAACTTAAGTTTAAATTATGATTTAGTTATTTATTTTTAAATAAATTTATGTTAGACTTATTGTGATAGTATAGGAGAGGTAATATGAAAGAAGAAGTTATTTCTAAAAAAGGTACAATTTTTATATTTATGGGATTAGGGCTTCTTTTGATTGCTTGTGTAGTAGGTGGTGCAATTGCTTACTTTATAAGTCAAACTGATACTGTATCTAATACCTTTAGAAAAGGTAGTTTAGTTGTTGAAACTACTACCGATTTAAAAAACGAAAGTTATAATATAAGAGCAAATGAGAGTATTATCGTTAATCCTAAAATAAAAAACAAGGGTTCAGTTGATGCTTATGTGTTTTTAGTTGTTGAAATACCTTATGAAATTATTAGGACAACTACTGATGATGAGATTGGTCAAGGGTATGGAAGTTTTTTTGCTGTAAATAGTTTAAGTAGTGACTGGATAGAGATAAATTCAACAAAAGATGAAACTTCAAAGAAATATACAGTAGTTTATGCATATATAAAAAACAATGGTGTATTAGCACAAAATGAAACTACTTCAGTTGCTTTTCAATCAATAAAATTCGAATCAGTTATGGAAGGATGTTTCGCTGGTGATTATACTTTATGTGCTACTGCGTTCGAAAATTCACTTAATAAAGAATTTAGTGTAAAAGTTATTGGTCTAGGTGTTCAATTTAGTAATTTAACTTTAACTGGTGATACATTAAAAGATAAATTAACAAATGTTTATAATGATAACTTTGGAAGTTAGGAGGAATTTATGAATAAAAAGAAAATCCTAATAATTATATTTTTGTTTGTTTTTGCTGCTTTTGTTTGTTTCGCTATTTCTGGAACATATGCTTTTTTAACTTCAAAGAGTGAGATAGATAAAAGTTTTGTTCCTCTTAATAATGAGATAGCAATTGATGTTAATAATTATGCTGTTAAAAATACTGGTACAACTAGTGCATATATAAGAGTGTTTCTAGCTTTTGAAAATGGGGATGCTACTGTATCTAACATGAACGAAAAATGGGTTAAGAGTGGAGATTACTACTATTATATTGAAGCTGTTTCAGCTGGGTATGCTACATCTTCTATTGGTAATTTAAGTGGGAATGGTAGATTAATTATGTATGCTGAATCTATTGATGCTAGTTATGTAGATAGTAATGGAACTGTAAGGAATTATGATTCTTATAGTAGTGCATGGAAGGCTTGGTAGGAGGTAATTATGAATAAAACTTTAAGGATTGTTATTGTTTCTATAGCTGCTCTTTTATTAATTGGTGTTGTTATTGGTGTTACTTATTCTTTTTTTACTTATATTCCTAATAGTTCGTTAAGTAAATTTGAACTTGGAAATGTAAAAATATCCTTTAGTGAACCTAGTTTTAATAGTAATGTTGAAGTATCTTATTTACCTGGAACTACTATTATTAAAGATCCAACTGTCAAGGTTGAAAAAGGTAATCCTTATGTAAGAGTTATTGTTGAATTTTATGATGCTGATACTAATGAATTAATAACTGATAGAGATAGACTTATGAATATTGCAAATACAATTAGTTATGACCCAACTTATAATTTAAATAATAATCCAGTAACTTCAAAACTCATTCCTGGTGTTCCATATAAAACTACTGATAAAGCATTTAGTGATTATAGGTATAACTATATATCTAATACAACTGCAATGACAATTGCTTTTAACACTAGCACATTTACTCTTGATACTAGTTCTAGTTCAATAAGTAAATTAGTTTTTGTTGCAAATATGGGTAATCCTACTACTGAGGGAAGTACTTATACATTGTTTACCAATATTGTTGTTCCATCTAATTGGGAAAATTCATATATTGATACTATGGGTAATTTTGTTATAAAGTTAAGAGCTGAAGCTGTTCAAAGTTCTGGATTTAGTAGTTATAGTGAAGCATTTAGTCAAATTAGTGAGTAATTAAGTAAATAGTTTTATTTCTATTTACTTTTTTTTCTGCTATAATTTATA
This sequence comes from uncultured Bacilli bacterium, assembly GCA_934102355.1. Classification (GTDB taxonomy): domain Bacteria; phylum Bacillota_I; class Bacilli_A; order RF39; family UBA660; genus CAKORS01. The sequence goes on along the minus strand of CAKOSO010000001.1, from coordinate 205,722 downwards.
TAGGTGATTTTATGAAAAAAGTAATGGATGGAAATATGGCATGTAGTATTGCTTCTTATAAATTTAGTGAACTTGCTGGTATTTATCCGATAACTCCTGCTTCTACAATGGCTGAAAATGTTGATTTGTTTTCTAGTAATGGAGATGAGAACTTTTTTTCATCGAAAGTTAAAGTTGTTGAAATGCAAAGTGAAGCTGGGGCAATTGCTACAGTTCATGGTGCATTACAAGCTGGTGTTTTAGCTACTACTTATACTGCTAGTCAAGGTCTTCTTCTTATGATACCTAATATGTATAAAATAGCTGGTGAGTTACTTCCATGTGTTATAAATGTTGCTGCTAGAACTGTTGCTACTCATGCTTTATCAATTATGGGCGATCATAGTGATATTTATGCGACAAGTAAAACAGGATTTGCGATTTTAGCATCATCTAGTGTAGATGAAATTATGGCAAATACTTCTGTTGCTTATCTTTCGAGTTTAAAAGGAAGAGTTCCTTTTGTTAATTTTTTTGATGGATTTAGAACTAGTCATGAGTATAGAAATGTAGATGTTCTTAATTTTGATAAGGTGAAAAAACTTATTCCTTTAGATTCTTTAGAAGAGTTTAGAAAAAGAGGATTATCAACAGAAAAACCAACTACTCGTGGTACTAATATGGGAGATCAGATATATTTCCAAGAAGTTGAAGCTAGAAATGGTTATTATAATAAGTTTCCTGATATTGTTAATGATTATATGATGGAATTAAATAAGATTTCTGGTCTTGATATTAAACCTTTTAATTATTATGGTGATAAAAACGCAAGTAAAGTAATAGTTGCAATGGGTTCGGTTTGTGAAACAATTAAAGAAACTATTGATTTTATAAAAGATGATGTTGGTTTAATAGAAGTTCATTTATATAGACCATTTTCAGTTAAATACTTAAAGAATGTATTACCAAAAAGTGTTAAAAAGATTGCAGTGCTTGATAGGGTAAAAGATTTTGGTGCAGATGGAGAACCTCTTTATAAAGATGTTGTTGTTGCATTAAAAGATTTAAATATAGAGATTTGTGGTGGAAGATATGGACTTTCTTCTAAAGATACAACTTCTGGTGATATATATGCTTTATATAAGTTTTTAGATAATAATTCTAGAGAATTTACCTTAGGAATAACTGATGATATTACTAATTTAAGTATAAAAAGAGCTGATATTAATTTAGATAATAATTGTGATGAAATATTAATATATGGTTATGGATCAGATGGTATGATTACAACTAGTAAAGATATTTTAACAATGGTTGCATCTAATACTAAAAAAGAGGTTCAAGGATATTTTGAATATGATTCTAAAAAATCTGGGGGTGTTACTAAGTCACATTTAAGATTTAGTAATAATAAGATAAGAAGTAGTTATTATGTTACTAATCCTTCAGTTGTTGTAGTTTCAAAAGATTCATATATGAATAAGTATGATGTTATAAATAATATAAAAGATAATGGTATTTTAATTGTAAATACTAGTAAAGGTGATATTGACTTTATAAATAAGAGTACTCTTGATATTTTAAAGAAGAAAAATATTAAGTTTTATGTAATTGATGCATCTTCTATTGCAAGAAAAAATAATATTCCTAATAAGATTAGTATGATTATGGAATGTACTATATTGTATTTAACAAGAATGATTGATTATAAAAAAGTAATAAAGCTTATAAAAGGAAGTATTGTTAATCATTTTAGTAAAAAAGGTGATGATGTAGTAAATTCAAATATTAATGCTATTGATGATGTTATATCTAATATTAAAGAGGTTAATGTTAATTCTATTAATCCTATAGAAGATAGATTATATAATACTCTTTTTGATAAGATTTTTTATGCAAAAGGAAATGATATTCCTGTTTCAAGTTTTGTTTCTTCTTGTGATGGTGTATTTGACGCTGGTATGTCAAAGTATGAAAAAAGAGGTATTAGTGATATAACTCCATGTTATTCAAAGGATAAATGTATTATGTGTAATTTGTGTTCATTTGTTTGTCCTCATGGTGTTATAAGGCCGTATCTTTTAGATGAAAAAGAAGTAGAAAATGCTCCTTCTGCTGTTTTAAATGATTTAAAAGATGCTAATATAAAAGATAAAAACTATAAGTATACAGTAGGAATATCTGTTAGAGATTGTACTGGTTGTAATTTATGCGCTGGAATATGTCCTACTAAGGCACTTGAAATGGTTAAAAATTCATTAAAAGAGGAAGAAAAAAATGAATACTTAAATACTGTTAGTGAAAAGAGTATTTTGCCAATTGAAACAGTAAAAAATAGTCAGTTTAGAAATCCTAAATTTGCTTTTAGTGGTGCTTGTGCTGGTTGTGGAGAAACACCTTATTTAAAACTTTTAACACAACTATTTGGTGATGACTTAATGATTGCAAATGCAACTGGATGTTCTTCAATATATGGTGGGGAAGTTCCTGGTACACCTTATAATGTTTGTTTTATAAATTCTTTGTTTGAAGATAATGCAGAGTTTGGACTTGGTATAAAACTTGGAAGTAACGTTCTTAATGATAGAATAAAGAATATGTTTAGAGAGAACTATAAAAAACTTAATAAAAAGAATAAAGAACTTGCCAAGTTATATCTTGATAATGATTCTAAAGAGATAAAAGAAAAAGTTTATAATGAGTTTGATTATGATAATTTCAAAGAAATTATTCCTTATAAAAAAGATATAAAAGAAAAAACTGTTTGGTGTGTTGGTGGAGATGGTTGGGCATATGACATTGGTTTTGGTGGATTAGATCATGTTATTTCTTTAAATGATGATGTTAATATTTTAGTACTTGATACTGAGGTTTATTCAAATACTGGTGGACAAGCATCTAAATCAACAAGATATGGTGCAACTGCTAAGTTTGCTAATGATGGTAAAAAAACTAATAAAAAAGATTTAGCGCATATTGCTCTTACTTATCCAAATTGTTATGTTGCAACAATTTCTTTAGGAGCCAATTATATGCAAACTATAAGAGCTTTAAAAGAAGCAAGCGAACATAAGGGACCATCAATTGTTATTGCTTATGCTCCTTGTATTGCGCATGGTATTAAAAATGGTATGAAAGATTCTATATTAGAAGAAAAACTTGCAACTGATTCTGGTTATTTTCCTTTATTTAGATATAATCCGGATACAAAGGTTATGAGTCTTGATAGTAAAGCTGATTTTTCTAAATATCAAGATTTCTTAAAGAAAGAAAATAGATATAATGTATCTGTTGCTGGTGATTCTTGTAAAATTCAAGAAGAAGACTCAATAAGAAAATATGAGATTTTAGAAGAAGCTAGTAAAGAAAAGTAGTTTATTTGTTTTAGAAAGTACTTATTTTATGAGTACTTTTTTTGTATTTTTATGAAAATACTTGTAAATTTTTTGTTTTTATTGTATACTTTTAAAGTCGTTTAAAGAGGTGTAGTATATATGGAAAAGATAATTAATATAGCAGTTGTTGCTCACGTAGACGTTGGTAAGTCAACTTTAGTTGATGCTTTACTTAGTCAAAGTGGATCATTAAAACAAAGTGAACAAAATATATCACAAATAATGGATAGTAATGATCTTGAAAAAGAGCGTGGAATAACTATCTATTCAAAGAATTGTTCAATTAGATATAAGGATTATAAAATTAATATAGTTGATACTCCTGGACATGCTGATTTCTCAAGTGAAGTAGAACGTATTATTAAAACTGTTGATACAGTAATTTTACTTGTTGATTCTAAAGAAGGACCAATGCCTCAAACAAGATTTGTACTTGAACAAGCATTAAAACAAAATTTAAATCCGATTTTATTAATCAACAAAATTGATAAGAAAGATGCAAGAATTGATGATGTTGTAAATATGACATTTGATTTGTTTGTTGATTTAAATGCTAATGATAAACAACTTGATTTTCCAATTCTTTATGGTAGTGCAAGAGATGGTGTTGTAAAATATGATCCAAGTGACGATAATAATGATATTATTCCACTTCTTGATACTATTATTAAACATACTGATGTATATTCTGGAGATGTAAATGATCCTGTTCAAATGCAAATTTCATCTTTAGCTTATGATGATTATTTAGGAAGACTTGGTGTAGGTCGTATTACCAAAGGTATTTTAAAAACTGGTAGTATGGTTGCTATTTCAAAGAATGATGGAGAAGTAGTAAAATCAAGAGTTGGTAAGATATTTACAAATGAAGGTATTTTAAGAAAAGAAGTAAGCACTGCTCAATATGGTGATATTGTTACAGTTCAAACTATTTCTGATATTTCAATTGGTGATACTATTTGTGATCCAAATAAAATTGAAGCATTACCAAAAATTGATATTGAAGAACCAACTATGTCTATGAACTTTTTAGTTAATTCATCACCATTTGCTGGTAGATCTGGTAAGTTTTTAACTAATCGTCATATTAAGGAAAGATTAGATAGAGAGTTAGAAACTAATGTTGGATTAAGGGTTGAGTCATTAAATGGTGCAGATGGTTATAAGGTATCTGGTAGAGGAGAACTTCATTTATCTGTTCTTCTTGAAGAAATGAGAAGAGAAGGTTATGAACTTTCAGTATCTAAACCGGTTGTATTATTTAAAGAAATAGATGGAAAAAAATGTGAACCTTTTGAAGAAGTTATTATAGATGTTCCTAATGAATATTCTGGTACTATTATAAATGATTTAAATGAAAGAAAAGGACAATTACAATCTATTACTAATGATGATACACATACTCATTTAGTATTTAATGTACCAACTCGTGGTTTAATAGGATATCGTTCTACATTTATTACTAATACTAAAGGATCTGGAATAATGGTTAGAAGTTTTAATGACTATGAACCATTTGCTGGTGTTATTCAAAGAAGGAAAAATGGTGTTTTGGTATCTATGGAAGATGGTAAAGCTATGGCATTCTCATTATTTAATTTATCAGATCGTGGTACTTTAATTATAGAACCAGCTACTGAAGTTTATAAGGGTATGATAATTGGTATAAATAATAGAGATAATGATCTAGATGTTAATCCATGTAAGAATAAGAATTTAACTAATACTCGTGCATCTGGTACTGATGAAGCTTTAACTCTTATTGCTCCTAAGAAGTTTACTTTGGAAGAAGCTTTAGAATTTATTGAAGATGATGAGTATGTAGAACTTACTCCTGATGCTATTAGATTAAGAAAGAAAGTTCTTGATCCAAAAGAAAGATTTAGAATTGCAGGAAAGAATATGTAGTATTCTTTTTTTTTTATGCTAAATTGACATATTAATTTGAATATACTATAATATACATCACTTGGTAGGTGGAATAATGAAAAAAGAGAATAAAAATAAAGTAACAAAACTTGCTTCTTGGCTTTTAGCAATTGGGTGTACTGTTGGTTTAGCTTGTTTATTTAGTTTAAATATTTCTGATAGATGCCATCATGAAGAATTTAAATATGAAGATGATGAAGATAATACTAAGAACAAAATATATAAAGATGTTGTTAGGGTTTCATCTGATAATATTAAAAGTCTTGATTTTGATTCATTAAGAAACGATAAATGTCCAGTTTTAGTTAGAGTTTCATCTGGACTTGTTGCTGATTCTGATGTTATTAATGTTATTGATGAATTAAAGAAAAATGATATTTTAGTTTCTGGTTTATATTTTGAAACCAGTGTTCTTGAAGATTTAGATTATGTTTTAAGAAATGATGTTTCTTATGTTGATTGGAAAAGTACTTTTGATTTAGAATATTCTTTTGCTAAGGATTTTTCAAAAGATTTAGGATATTCTAATCTTTACCTTGATTTAGTTGGTTCTAATATGGGTGTTGTTAAAGAAATATCTAAATCTATAGATGTAGATAAAATATTATCTAGTGATGATTTACCTTATATGTCATCAGTTAATGAGAGTGAGGATTCTTATATCATTAAATCAATTACTAGGAAAAAATAAAAAAATTATAAAAAGACTGTAAAATTACTATATTTTATGGTCTTTTTTGTTTTTTTTTGATACAATAAGTTTTGTGAGATATGAATTATCTTAAATATTCATGAAAAGGAGAAAAAAAGACAAATGAAATATGTATACGCATTCACAGAAGGAAATGCAAGCATGAGAAATTTACTTGGTGGTAAAGGTGCTAACTTAGCAGAAATGACTAATATTGGTTTGCCAGTACCTCAAGGATTTACAATTACAACTGAAGCATGTACTCAATACTATGAAGATGGTAGAGAGATTAATGATGAAATTCAGAGCCAAATTAATGAGTACATTGTTAAAATGGAAGAAGTAACAGGCAAAAAGTTTGGTGATTTAGAAAATCCATTACTTGTTTCTGTGCGTTCAGGAGCAAGAGCATCAATGCCAGGAATGATGGATACAATTCTTAATTTAGGTTTAAATGAAGATGTTGTTAAAGTTATTGCTGAAAAATCTAATAATCCAAGATGGGCTTGGGATTGCTATAGAAGATTTATTCAAATGTATTCTGATGTAGTAATGGAAGTTGGTAAAAAATATTTTGAACAACTTATTGATGAAATGAAAGCTAAAAAAGGTGTTACTCAAGATATAGAACTTGATGCTGATGACTTAAAAGAATTAGCTAGACAATTTAAAGAAGAATATAAATCAAAGATTGGATCAGATTTCCCAAGTGATCCAAAAGAACAATTAATGGGAGCTGTTAAAGCTGTATTTAGATCATGGGATAATCCAAGAGCTAATGTTTATAGAAGAGATAATGATATTCCTTATTCTTGGGGTACTGCTGTAAACGTTCAAGCTATGGCATTTGGTAATATGGGAGACGATTGTGGTACAGGTGTTGCATTCACTCGTGATCCAGCTACTGGTGCTAAAGGATTATTCGGAGAATTCTTAACTAATGCTCAAGGTGAAGACGTTGTTGCTGGTGTTCGTACTCCAATGAAGATTAGTGAAATGGAAAATAAATTCCCTGAAGCATTTGAACAATTTAAAGAAGTATGTAAAATTCTAGAAGAACATTATAGAGATATGCAAGATATGGAATTTACTGTTGAACATGGTAAACTTTATATGTTACAAACTAGAAATGGTAAAAGAACTGCACAAGCTGCACTTAAGATTGCTTGTGATTTAGTAGATGAAGGTATGAGAACTGAGGAAGAGGCAGTTGCTATGATTGATCCTCGTAACTTAGATACATTATTACATCCTCAATTTGATGCTAAAGCATTAAAAGCTGCAACACCAGTTGGTAAAGGTTTAGGTGCTTCTCCTGGAGCTGCTTGTGGTAAAATAGTATTTACTGCAGAAGATGCTGAAAACTGGAATGCAAGAGGAGAAAAGGTTGTATTAGTTCGTCTTGAAACTTCTCCAGAAGATATTACAGGAATGAAAGCTTCACAAGGAATTTTAACTGTTCGTGGTGGAATGACTTCACATGCTGCAGTTGTTGCTCGTGGAATGGGAACTTGTTGTGTATCTGGATGTGGTGATATCGCTATGGATGAAGAAAATAAAAAGTTCACTTTAGCTGGTAAAACATATCATGAAGGAGACGCAATTTCAATTGATGGTACAACTGGTAATATTTATGATGGATTAATTCCTACAGTTGATGCTACAATTGCTGGTGAATTCGGAAGAGTTATGGAATGGGCTGATAAGTTCAGAACATTAAAAGTTAGAACTAATGCTGATACTCCAACTGATGCTAAAAAAGCACGTGAATTAGGGGCTGAAGGTATTGGTCTTTGTAGAACTGAGCATATGTTCTTTGAAGAAGATAGAATTGCAGCATTTAGAGAAACGATTTGTGCTGATACAGTTGAAGAAAGAGAAGCTGCTCTAGATAAGATTTTACCTTATCAACAAAGTGACTTTGAAAAACTATATGAAGCACTTGAAGGATTCCCAGTAACAATTAGATATTTGGATCCACCTCTACATGAATTCGTTCCAACTGAAGAAGCTGATATTAAAAAATTGGCAGATTCACAAGGAAAGACAGTTGAGCAAATTAAGAATTTAATTGCTTCACTTCATGAATTCAACCCAATGATGGGTCATCGTGGATGCCGTCTTGCTGTTACTTATCCAGAAATAGCTAGAATGCAAACAAGAGCTGTTATTCGTGCAGCTATTAATACAAAGAAAGCACATCCAGATTGGAATGTTAAACCAGAAATTATGATTCCACTTGTATGTGAAGATAAAGAGTTAAAATTTGTTAAGAAAACAGTTGTTGAAACTGCAGATGCTGAAATTAAAGCTTCTGGTATTGAACTTGAATATGAAGTAGGTACAATGATTGAAATTCCAAGAGCTGCACTTACTGCTGATGAAATTGCTAAAGATGCTGATTTCTTCTGCTTTGGTACAAATGACTTAACACAAATGACTTATGGATTCTCAAGAGATGATGCTGGTAAATTCTTAACTTCATACTATGATAATAAGATTTTTGAAAACGATCCATTTGCTAAATTAGATCAAAATGGTGTTGGAAAATTAATGAAAATGGCAATTGATTTAGGAAAACCAGTAAATAATAAATTACATATTGGTATTTGTGGAGAACATGGTGGAGATCCTTCTTCAGTAGAATTCTGTAATGAAATTGGATTAGATTATGTATCTTGTTCACCATTCAGAGTACCAATTGCTAGACTTGCTGCTGCACAAGCTGCAATCAAAGCAAAAAAATAATTAATTTTAAATATAACTAAGATAGAAGTATCTTAGTTTTTTGTTGATAAATATATAGCATTTCTTTAGTCAAAAATAGAGTAAATGATTTGCATGAAAAATGCAAAAGTGGTAATATTAAAATTATTATTGGATGTGTAGCATTGCTTGTGATATACTTTTTTATTTTGGTGATAGTATGATAGATGATTATATTTTATTTAAAAATTTACCAACTTTAGATTTACATGGTGAAGATAGAGTAGGTGCAAGTGTTAAAGTTATATCTTTTATTAATGATAATTATAAATTAAGAAATAAATTATTATTAATTATACATGGAAAAGGACTTGGTATTTTAAAGGATGAAGTTTTTAATACTTTAAAGCATAATAAGCATGTAAAAACTTATAAACTTGACATTTTTAATGACGGTACTACTATAGTTGAATTGTATTAAGTCTTTATTTATGTTATTATATTAAAGGTGATTGGTATGAGTTTGTTTTTACCAGATATGTATAAAAAAAGTATTTTTGATATAAATTATGAACTTTTAAAGAAAAAAGGTATTAAGGTACTTATATTTGATTTTGATAATACATTAGTTGAAAAGGAAAGAGATATTTTTACTTTGGATACTAAAAAATTACTTAATGATTTAAAAAAAGATTTTGATATTGTTATTGTTACTAATATTGTTGGACCTAATAAAGTAGAAAAGTTACATAAGTGTTTAGACCCCTTAGATGTAAGCTTTATTAATTTTTCTGTTAAACCAAGTAAAAAGGGATATAAGAAAGCTATGAAAATGTTTTGTTATGATAAGAGTTCTTTTTGTGCAATAGGGGATCAGTTTTTGACTGATGTTCTTGGTGCTAAAAGATTTGGTATATTTTCTATATTAGTTGATGGTATAAGTAATAATGAACTTGCTGTTACTAAATTTAATAGAATAATTGAAAAAAGAGTATTAAAAAGTATTCATAAAAAATATGGATTTGAGAAGGAGAAGTATTATGATTAAGAAGTGTTTAGGTTGTGGTGTTGAACTTCAAGATAATAACATTTTACTTGATGGATATACTAGTAGTCTTAGTAATGATTTTTGTATGCGCTGTTTTAAAATGCGTAATTATGGAGATTATGAATTTGTATATAAATCAAATAAAGAGTATTTACAAATATTAAAAAATGTTGGTAAAACTACTTCTTTAGTGTTGTTTGTTATTGATTTAGTTAATATTCCAAGAAATCTTGGTGAAACACTAAGCTATTTTAAAAATAATAATGTTGTATTAGTTTTAAATAAAAGAGATGCTTTGCCTTATTCATTAAGTAATGATAAGATTTCTTCATACTTTGATGAGATTAGTGATAATGTAAAAGATGTTGTTATAATAAGTACTAAGAATAATTATAATTTAGATACATTGATGGATAGAATTAATTTATATAAAACTGATAATGTTTTTGTAGTTGGTTCTACTAATGCTGGAAAGAGTTCTTTAATAAATAAAATAGTAGATAATTATTCTTTAGAAAAGTCATCTATTACTATATCTCCAATGCCTTCTACTACTTTAAGTGATATAAAAATTAAAATGAAAGATTTTACTTTAATAGATACTCCTGGTTTTGTTGATGATGGAAGTATATTTAATTTTTTAGATATTGATAAAATAAAAAAAATCCAGGTTAAAAAAGAAATTAAACCTAGAACTTATCAGATAAAAAATGGTGAATCATTAATTATAGATGATTTTTTAAGAATAGATTATACTGGTGAAGATAATAGTTTTACGCTTTTCATATCAAATGATTTAAATGTTAAAAGGATTAGATCTAAGAAAAATGATGTTTTAAAAGATTTAGCTTTTAGAGAGTTAAAGTTTAAATTTAAAGAAGATATTGTTATAAATGGTCTTGGATTTATTAAAACTATGTATGAAGGTGATATTGTAATATATTGCAATAAAGATATTGAAATTTATAATAGAAAATCACTTATATAGTTTATAGATTCCATGTTTATTATTTATATGATCATAGAATATATCTAATCTTAATGGATAATATGCAAGAATAAAAAAGATTATATACGTAACTATAATTGGAATTATCATTAAATTGTTCAGTTTGTTATTATGATCTTTTTTTTCTATATAGATTTTTAAAAGATTGCTTATAATAATAGTTATAAAATATATTATTAAAGTTACGACTATTTTTTCTCCAAAAATATAATAAATAGGTAAATAAATTATTAAAAATGTGATTATATTAAATACTGCAGTTATAAATGTTGATGTTATGTCATTGTTTTCATGTTTTTTCATAAATAATCTTTTTAATATTAATAATATAACGTATGATGTGAATATCATTTTTGTATGTTCAAATATCGATTCATTTATTGGTACAAATATTAATGTTACTATATTTGGTAGAAAATCATATAATGAATGAATTAGAACACTAATTAAAAATATGAAAATAGAGTTAATTATTAATTTTTTCATGAAATCACCTATTAATATTATAGTTTTTATTGTATAATATATACTGAAAAAATGGCGAATGGTGGGATTAAATATGGATGATAAAAGTATGATTGATGATATTAGAAATTCTAATAATATAGTTGATGTTATATCATCTTATATTCCTCTTATAAAAAAGGGTAGAAATTATTTTTGCGTATGTCCTTTTCATGATGATACTAATCCATCAATGAGTGTTTCTGAAGAAAAGCAAATTTATAAATGTTTTTCCTGCGGTAAATCAGGTAATGTTTTTAACTTTGTTATGGATTATGAAAAGGTTGATTTTAGAGAAGCTTTAAATATTTTAGCTAAAAGATGTGGCAAAAAACTTAATAATATTACTACTAAAAGTACTGATAAATATGATAAATATTATAAAATGTATGATATTGCTGTTAAATTATATCAAAATAATATAAATACTTCTTTTGGTGAAAGTGCAATCGATTATTTAAATAAAAGGGGTATTAACGATGAACTAATTAAAGTATTTAAAATTGGTTTATCTACTAATGATAGAAATAGTTTGACTAATTTACTTTTAAAGAAAGATTATTCTAAAAAAGAAATGGAAGATTATGGTTTGGGTAATGGAATGTCTGATTTATATATAAATAGAATTATGTTTCCTTTATTTAATACTTCTGGTGTTGTGGTTGGTTTTTCTGGAAGAATTTATAATGGTAGTAAAAGTGAGTCTAAATATATAAATACTAAAGAAACTAAAATATTTAAAAAGGGAGAACTTTTATATAATTATCATAATGCTAAAGAGGAAGCAAGAACTGCTAAAAATTTAATTATTGTTGAAGGTTTTATGGATGTTATTCGTCTTTATTCAATAGGAATTAAGAATGTGGTTGCTTTAATGGGAACATCTTTAACAAAAGAACAGATTACTTTGATAAAAAGGACTTCTTTAAATGTATATTTATGTATGGATGGTGATGGTCCAGGAAAACATGCCAATATAGTTAATGGTGAAGCATTAGTTAAAGATGGATTAAATGTTAAAGTTATTGATTTAAAAGAAGGTCTTGATCCTGATGAATATATATTAAAATATAAAGCAGATGGATTTAAAGTATTATATGATAATGCCTTGGTTTATACAGATTATAAGATTAATTCGCTAAAAGAAGGTAAGAATTTTTCTTCTATTGAGGATAAAACTAGTTATATTAATAATGTTTTATTTAGTATAGAAGATGAAAAAGATGAGATAAAACAGGAACTTATTTTAAATAAATTATCTAAAGAATTTGATATAGATGTAGAAATTCTAAGAAAAAAGTTGCAAAATTATAAAAAAAGTAGTAAAATTGAAGCGTTAAAAAAAGAACCAGTTGTTAATACTAAAGTTAGTAAATATATGAAAGCAACATATGTGATACTTTATTCTATGTTAAATAGCTATGATGCTTGTAAAGCATATGAAACTAAGTTAAATTATTTGCCTGATGAAGTATCAAGACTTCTTGCTAATGATATAGTTTATTATTATAAAATGTATGGTTCTTTAAACATTGCTGATTTTATTACCACTTTAAATGGCAAAGAGAGTTTAAAAGAACTTCTTGATAAAGTTTTAGAGGTTGATAATGAATTAGAAATCTCTTCTGATAGTATTGATGATTATATTAAAGTTATAAAAGATTATAATGTGAATCAAGAAATTAAAAGGTTAAAGGAAAAGATGGAAAAAGAAATCGATTATAACAAGAAGGTATTAATAGCAGAAGAAATAAGGCATTTAAAAATGGGAGTTGAAGCTTAAATGATAAATGAAATTAAAACATTTGAAGAAAGAAAAGAAGAATTACTTGCTTTAGGTAAAAAGAATAATAATAGAATAACTTTCGAAGAAATAGCTGAACACTTAAAAGGAATTGAACCTGATAGTGATTTACTTGATGATTTATATAATTCTTTTGTTTTAAATAATATTGAAATTGTTAGTTCTGATTCTTTTGATGATGAAGATGAAGATACATCTGGTGGAGATGTTGATGTATTAGAAGAAATTAGTTCTAATAAAGATATTAAGATTAATGACCCAGTAAGAATGTATTTAAAAGAAATTGGTAGAATTAATCTTCTTACTGCTGATGAAGAATATGAATGTGCATTACAAGCTGAAGAGGGAAATGAAGATGCAAAAAGACTTCTTGCTGAATCTAATCTTCGTTTAGTAGTGTCTATTGCTAAAAGATATGTTGGACGTGGTATGGCTTTCCTTGATCTTATTCAAGAAGGTAATATTGGACTTATGAAAGCAGTTGAAAAGTTTGATCCAAGTAAGGGTTATAAGTTTTCAACTTATGCAACATGGTGGATAAGACAGGCAATAACTCGTGCTATTGCTGATCAAGCAAGAACTATAAGAGTTCCAGTTCATATGGTAGAAACAATTAATAAACTTGCTCGTGTTCAACGTCAATTAACTCAAGAATTAAATAGAGAACCAACCGAGGCTGAACTTGCTAAGAAGTTAAACATTTCTGAAGAAAAGGTAAGAGAAGTTTTAAAAATATCTCAAGAACCTGTTTCTCTTGAAACTCCAATTGGTGAAGAGGATGATTCTCATTTAGGAGACTTTGTTCCAGATGAAAGAATGATGTCACCTGAAGAATATGCTACTTCTGAATTATTAAAAGAAGAATTAGATAATGTACTTTTAACTCTTACTGAAAGAGAAGAGAAAGTATTAAAGTTAAGATTTGGTCTTGAAGATGGTCAATGTAGAACTCTTGAAGAGGTTGGACAAATATTTGGTGTTACTAGAGAAAGAATTAGACAAATAGAAGCTAAGGCTCTTCGTAAAATGCGTCATCCATCTCGTTCTAAGAAGTTAAAGGATTTCTTAACTGATTAATGATATCGAAACGTTTAAAAAAAATTGCATCTTTTGTTAGTGATAATTCAAATGTTTTGGATGTTGGATGTGATCATGCATTATTAGATATTTATTTAGCTAAGAATAAAAATGCAACTTGTATAGCAAGTGATATTAATGAAAAACCACTTCAAGCTGCTTTGAAAAATGTAAAACTTTATGATTTAGAAGATAAGATTAAAGTATCTTTAGCTGATGGGTTAGAATATATTACAGATGATATAGATACTGTTGTTATTTCTGGACTTGGTTCTAATACAATAATTGATATAATAAATAAAGATTTTGATAAACTTAGAAATGTTAAGCATTTTATTATTTCTTCTAATAATGACTATTATTATCTTAGAAAGTGTATGAATGATTTAGGGTTTATTATTAATAGGGAAGAAATGATTTATGATAAAAAGTATTATCTTATAATTGATTTTGTTTATGGTAGTAAAAAGTATAACTATATTGATTTAAAGTATGGGCCTATTTTAAGAAATAGTAATGATGAAGTTTATAAAGATTATTTAATAAATTTGAAAAATAAAAAAATAAATATTTTAAAATCTTTAGGGTTTAGACATTTATTTAAAAAGTTTAGTATAAAAAAAGAGATTAGAGAAATAGATAGAATTCTCTAATTTTTTTAGTTAAAAAAAGTTGGCCCATCATTGTTGGTTTCTACTTTTTTTGCCTCTTCTGGTGCACTTTCTTTAGATTCAGTACTAGTACTTGTTGTTACAGGTTTTTTATCAGCACTGTTCATAGCTTTTGCTACTCTAAACATTGTTTTGGCATTGTTCCATATTGGTTTAATTTGATAAACTACTGGAATTGCTTGATTTATTACTCCAAGTGTTTTAGATGCTCCATTAAGAAGTGATGACCATGAAAATGTTTTTGCTGCTGCTCCGGTTGTTGCTAGTGCAGTTGGTGCTGTTGCTGCTTTTGCTCCGAATAGTGCTGATAGCGGACTTGATCTTAATAGGGAAGATCTTGCTGGTGCACTATACATTGGGGCACTTCTTAACATACTTGGGTCGTAATTATAATATGATGGGTATCCGAAATAATTATTATTCATTATATCCTCCTATAATAATCTATGCTAATTGTTGTAAATTGTTTTCTAAAAAAGCATTGATGGTTGACATGGAAACTTTTAAAATATACAATTAAATTATATGAATAAGAATAGGAGTGTTTTTTATGCCTCAGGAAAAAGATGAAAAAAAGAAGTATCAATATACTATTTTAAATTCTCAAGGTGAGAAGGTTAAGGGTTACCTTGATAGTCATTCGTATGACGAAGCTAAAAATTATTTGTTAAGTCAACAATATCAAATTGTTTCATTAAAGGAAGTTAATGCATTTTTAACTGTTTCAATAGGAGGTAGTAGATTTAAAAATTCTGAGATATCATTTATATTAACTCAACTTTCTACATATCTTAAAGCTGGAATTCCTCTTATGGACGCGGTAAAGATCCTTGAAAAGCAGTCTGTTAAAAGTGAACAAAGAAGGACTTTTTCTAATATTGCTTATCAACTTTCAAGAGGAGACTCTTTTAGTGAGGCAATGGAGAGTGAGAAAAGGGCGTTTCCAACTTTATTAATAAATATGATGAAAGCAAGTGAAGCAACAGGTGATTTGGAAACTACACTTGATGAGATGGCTGATTATTATTCATCAATAGATAAAACTAGAAAAGAAACTGTAAATGCTATGATATATCCAATTTTGATATTTATTTTTGCTATTGCAGTTATGGCATTTATATTAGTTTATATTATTCCAGAGTTTGTTTCATTATTTGAACAAAATAATGCAGAACTTCCTCATCTTACTAAGTTTGTTATTGGTGCTTCGTCATTTGTTACTAATAATGCATTACCTATTGTTATAGTTTTAGTACTTATAATATTAACGTATACATTATTATATAGAAAGGTAAAACCATTTAGAAAAGGTATGCAAACAATATTCTTACATCTTCCACTTGTTGGAAATGCTATTATTTATAAGGAAGTGGCTTTATTTACTAAAACATTCTCATATTTGCTTGCTCGTAATGTTTTCATTACTGATTCAATGGAAATGTTGAGTAATATTACTACTAATGAGGTTTATAAAGATATTATTAGAAATTCTTTGGGACACCTTGCTAAAGGTGGTAAGATCAGCGATTCATTTAAAGGCAAAAAAGAATTTCCGGTTGTTGCGTATGAAATGCTTCAAACTGGTGAAAACACAGGGCGTCTTGCTACAATGATGGAATATGTTGGCAAATACTATGATAATTTACATACTAATTTGGTTAAGAGAGTTAATACATTTATTGAACCTGTTATGATCTTGTTACTTGCAGTTATGGTTGGTGTTGTTGTATTATCTTTGATTATACCGATGTTCTCATTTTATTCAACAATATAGGATTATTATGAAAAGTTTGTATATAATTATATTTTACATTTTTGGAACTGTTTTTGCATCTTTTTATAATTGTTTATCTTATAGACTTATAAATAAAGTTTCAATTATAAAACCAAGAAGTTATTGTGATAATTGTAAGAAAACTCTAAAGTGGTATGATATGATTCCAATAGTTTCTTATATAATTTTTAGGGGACAATGTAGATGCTGTGGTAAAAAGATACCTGTTTTTTACCCAATATCAGAATTACTTTGTGGAGTGCTTTTTGCAGTTTCATTTTATTCGTTCGGTTTTTCATATGATTTGATTGTGGCTCTTTTGATTTCTTCTTTATTTATAATTGTTATGTATACTGATCTAAACTATTATATTATTCCAGATGAAATTAATTTAGTGTTTGCTATTTTAATATTTATTACTAATATATTTAGATTTGGTTTTTTAGGAAGTTTAAAATATTTAGGATTTGGTGCAATAATGTTTTTATTTATGTATGCTTTAATGTTTCTTGGAAATTTTGTTTTTAAAGAAGAAAGTTTAGGCGGGGGAGATATAAAGCTTTTATTTGGACTTGGAATGATTTTCCCTATTATTACTTCATTTGTAGGTGTAACTATTGCAGCAATTCTAGCTCTTCCGTTATCGGTTTACTTACTTATTCGTCATAAGGATAAGGTAGTACCATTTGGGCCATTTTTAGTAGCAGGTTTTTTAATTCTTTTTTTATTAAAGATAAATGTAAGTGATATTTATAATATTGTAAACAGTTTATTTAAATTTTAATTTACCAAATTTTACAAACACATGTTTCTGTTTTCTCAAAATATGTGTTTTTTTTGCGCTTATTATTTACAAATGGGATGTTCGTATATAAAATAGTGGTAGATAGTGGTGAGAAGTGTAAGAAAGTGGTGATTAAAATGCTAATGGGGGAATTTCATCATAATATCGATGAAAAAATGCGTCTAATCATACCATCTAAGTTTCGTTTTGAGCTTGGTGAGGAAATAGTTATTACTAGAGGAATGGAAGGTTGTCTATTTGTTTATTCTTTAAAAGAATGGGAAGCAATAACTAATAAGCTTAAAGCTTTACCTTTTACTAAAAGGGATGCAAGAAATTTTATGAGATTATTCTCATCTGGAGCCACTATTTGTGAATTTGATAAGCAAGGAAGAATTGTTATTCCAAAAAACTTAAAGACTTATGCAGAACTTGAAAAAGAGTGTGTAGTATTAGGTGTTGGTGATAGACTTGAAATATGGTCAAGTAATAATTGGGATAATTTCTTTAATGAAAATAAAGAAAACTTATCAGATTTAGCAGATCATCTATTTGATCAAAGTGTTGGTGAATAGCTATGGAAAAACATATAAGTGTTTTAAGAGATGAAGTTATAAATGCTTTGGATATCAAAGAAGATGGCATCTATGTAGATATGACTTTAGGTTATGCAGGACATGCAAAGGAGATATTAAAAAGAAATAAAAAGGGGTTTCTATTCGCCTTTGATAAAGATGTTAATGCAATAGAGTGTAGTACAAAAATTCTACAGAGTATTGGAAGTAATTTTAAAATATTTAATTCTGATAACTCAAATGCTAAAGAAATATTAGAAAACGAAAATGTTACAGGTGTTGACGGAATCTTATATGATCTTGGAATATCTTCTCCAGAGATAGATGAAAAGGATCGCGGATTTAGTTATATGCAAGATGCTAAACTTGATATGAGAATGGATATAAATCAAAAACTTTCTGCATATGAAGTGGTTAATAATTATAAATATGAAGATTTAGTTAGAATATTTAGAATTTATGGAGAAGAGCGTTTTGCTGGCAAGATAGCTAAGAATATTGAAAAAGCAAGAAGTATTAAACCAATTGAAACTACTTTGGAGTTGGTTGATATAATCGATAAGTCTATTCCTTTTAAAGAAAAAAGAAATGGACATCCTGCTAAAAGAGTGTTCCAAGCTATAAGAATTGAAGTTAATAATGAAATAGAAGGTTTGAAAAAATCTTTGGATAATGCAGTAAAACTTTTAAACGTTAATGGAATTCTTGCTGTTATTACTTTTCATTCATTAGAGGATAGAATAGTAAAACAAAAATTCAAAGAATTAACAGAAGAAGATAAATTTGTGAAAGGATTACCAAATATAGACAAATCTTTACTTCCTGATTATGTTTTAATAACAAAGAAACCAATTTTACCTAGTAGTGATGAAATTGATTTTAATAAAAGAAGTAAATCAGCTAAGTTAAGGGTTATAAAGAAAATAAAATAGGAGGCATATATGAGAAAGATTGCTAAGAAGTTAACTTTTTTTGAAAAGATGTTATTCTTAATAACTATAACATTATTAGTATTTTTTCCTGTTATGTCAATATTTGCTAAATCAAGTCTATCTCAAATAAATTATGAGGTTGAAGAGACTAAGGAAGAGGTAAACAAACAATCTAAGGAGAATGAAAGTATTCAAATGGTTATAAATGAACTTGCTTCTTTAGAAAACTTAGAGAATATTGCTAAGAGTTCTGGTTTGAGTTATACTAGTGATAGTATAAAAATGATAGATTGATTAAGTAAGGTGATAGTATGAATAATAGTAAAAACAATAAGTTATTAATTAATACTTTTATTGTTTTTGCTTTTTTTTCGTTTTGTCTAATTATTTATAGATTATCTTATTTAGGACTTTCTAAGAAAGTTGATGGAATTAATTTAAAAGATTTTGCTGATGATAGAAGTCTTTATAGTAGTGTTTTAAAGTCAAAAAGAGGAACTATTTACGATTCATTAGGAAATGAACTTGCTCAAAATGTTTCTTCTTATACACTTATTGCATATCTTGATCCAGCTAGAAGTAAGGATAAAGATAAACTTTTTCATGTTGAGGATAAGGAACTTACTGCTGAAAAGTTATCTACTGTTATAGATATGTCAAAGGAAGATATTCTTTCTATTTTAAATCAAGATGGTTTGTATCAAGTTGAATTTGGTTTTGCTGGAAAAAATTTAACTACTTTAGAAAAGGAAAAGATTGAAGCTTTAGAACTTCCTGGTATTGATTTTATTGAGGATGAAAAAAGATATTATCCGAATGGTGATTTTGCATCTTATGTTTTAGGTTATGCTAGAAGTAATGAAGATGAAGATATTGCTGGAGAAATGGGAATAGAGCTTTTACTTAATGATGTATTATCTGGTACTGATGGTTATATTTCTTATCAGCAAGATGTTAATGGATATAAGATTCCTGGTACTAAAGAACAAAAGGTTTTAGCAGAGGATGGTTATGATGTTTATCTTACAATAGATTCAAATATTCAGTTTTTTGTTGAACAAGCGGTTAAAAGTGCATATGAAAAATATAAACCTGAATGGATGACTGTTGTTGTTGCAGATGCAAAAAGTGGTAAGATTTTAGCGAGTTCACAATCACCTTCATTTGATCCAAATACTTTAGACATAACAAATTGGATTGATTATTCAGTTTCAGCATTTGAACCTGGATCAATTATGAAGATTTATACATATATGGCTGCCTTAGAAAATGGGACTTATAAAGGAGAAGAAACTTTTAAATCTGGACATTTTGAAGCAGATGATGGTACAAATATTTATGATTGGAAAAGGGAAGGTTTTGGTGATATTACTTATGATCAAGGATTTGTTTATTCTTCCAATGTAGGTATTATCAATATTATAAATAATTTTATAAATAGAAAGATTTTACAAGATTATTTCTTGAAGATGGGGTTTGGTGAGAAAACTGGTATTACTTTAGCTAATGAAAACAGTGGTAAAATTAAGTTTAAATATCAAACTGAAGTTTATAATGCTGGATTTGGACAAGGTATAACTACTACACCTATGCAACATATTAAAGCATTAACTTCTATTGCTAATAATGGTGTTATGTTAAATCCTTATATTATTGATAAAGTATTAGACAAAAATGGAAATGTTGTATTTGAAGGAGTTCGTACCGAAGTTTCTCAAGTTGCAAGTTATGAAACTGTAGAAAAAATCAAAGAACTTATGTATAACACTGTTAATTCTGATTTGCCTTATGCTACTGGTAGATCTTATGCTCTTGATGGTTATGATTTAATAGGTAAAACTGGTACTGCACAACTTGTAAATGAAAAAACTGGATATTATTATTCTAGTGATTATTATACTCTTAGATCTTTTGTAGGAATGTGGCCTAAAGATGATCCTGAAGTAATAATATATGTTTCTGCTAAAAAACCAGCTTATGGATCTTCTAGAGCTTTATATGAAACAGTTAAAAGTATAGTTTTAAATACTAGTAAATACTTGAAGATTTTTGATACTTCTGAAGAAAAAGATATTAGTAATTATACAGTAGAAAACTATGTTAATGAGAAGACTAGTGTAGTTAGGGAAAAACTTGATAAGGTAAATGAAAGATATATGGTTATTGGAAATGGTGAAAAAATTATTAAACAATATCCAAATATTTCATCTATTATAAATAAAAATGATATAATTATATTGTTAACTGATGATGAAGATTCTTATGTACTTCCAGACATTAAAGGATTTAGTAAAAAACAAGCTCAGATGGTTTGTAATATATTAGATATTAATTGTACTTTTGATGGTTATGGATATGTAAGTAGTCAAAGCATTAGTAATATAAAGGTTACAAAGGGAATGGAAGTTGTGATTTCTTTAAAGGATATATATTGATTGGAGGAATTTATGAAAAAAGAAAAAGCATTAGTTATTATGGCTGCAGGTATGGGGTCACGTTTTGGAGGTTTAAAACAAATTGAGCCAATTGGACCTAATGGAGAATTCATTATTGATTATTCTATTTATGATGCTATAAGAGCAGGATTTAGTAAGGTTGTATTTATAATAAAGGAAGAGAATTATCAAGTATTTAAAGATACAATAGGTAAAAGAGTTGAAGATAAGATTCCAACTTTCTATGCTTTTCAAAAGCTTGATAATGTTCCAGAAGGAGTAACAATACCAGATGATAGAGTAAAACCATGGGGAACTGGACAAGCTATTTTAAGTGCTAGAGAATTTGTTAATTCATCTTTTGTTGTTATTAATGCTGATGATTTTTATGGATATGATGCATATCTTAAAGCTGCTAATTTTATTGATAACAATGATGATTTTAATATGTATGCAAATATAGCATATAATGTTTCTAATACATTGACAGAAAATGGATCTGTTAAAAGAGGAGTTTTAACTTGTGAAGATGGATATTTAACTAGTATTGTTGAATCTAAAATAGAAAAGAAAGATGAAGGAATAGTTGCAGAACCTTTAAATGGTGATGATAGTTTTATAGTTTCATCTGATGCCTTAGTTTCAATGAATATGTTTGCTTTTACAGAAGGTATATTTAAATATTTAGAAGAAGGTTTTAAAATATTCTTTGATGAGAATAAAAATGATCTTTTGAAGTGTGAATATTTATTACCAGATGTTGTATCAAGCGAAATGAATAAGAAAAACATAAAAGTAAAGGTTGTTAATACTTCTGCTACTTGGTATGGTGTAACTTATAAAGAGGATAAAGATTTCGTTGTATCATCTATTAAAAAGTTGGTTGATGAGAGGGTATACCCAAATGATTTATGGAAATAGTTGCTTTGCAACTTTTTTTCTTTTAATATACTTTTTTATTTTTTTTTGATAGTTTTTTTGGTAGAATTGGTACTAGGTGATTTAAATGGATGTAAAAGAATTAGCAAAAGAATTTGCAATAAGAGCTCATAAGGGACAGGTTAGAAAATCTGATAAGGTTAAACCTATGATTATACATCCAATAAATGTTGCTAATATATTAAGCGAATATGGATTTGATGATAATGTTATTGCTGCTGGATATTTACATGATGTAGTTGAAGATACTAAATATGAACTTAGTGATATTACTGATAAATTTGATAGTGATATTGCATCTTTAGTAAAAGAAGCAAGTGAACCGGATAAATCACTTCCATGGGAAGAAAGAAAAGAATATACAATAGAAAACACTAAATCTTTGGATATTAGACATAAAGCTTTAATTTGCGCAGATAAAATTAGTAATTTAGAAGATTTAAGAATACTTTGTGAGTTAGAAGGAAAAGAAGTTTTTAATAGATTTAATAGAGGTTTTGATAAATCTAAATGGTATTATACAAGCGTTTATGAAAGCTTAATTTATAATAGTGATTCTTCATTACCTATGTTTAAAAGGTTAAAAGGTCTTATAGATCATGTTTTTAATGATATTAAAGATGATTATATTGATGATAGTTTATTTAGCGATAAGAAACAATATAGTGATTTATTAAGATTAAATTATATGAATAAAGAAATAAAAAAGATGAAATCTTTAATTAACGAGATTCCACCTTTTGCTATAGAGTTTTCTGGTACTCCTAGAACTGGTAAAACAAGTTTAATGAATAATTTAAAGGATTTCTTTAAAAAGGAAGGCTTTAAAGTACTTGATGTTTGTGAATTTTTTTCATCTAAAAAATATAAAGAAGATATTTATCCAGGGATAAAAGATAAGGATAAGAAATATATAAATAAGAAAATACTTGAATTATCTAAGGATGAATTATTAAGGTTTAAGGATACTTCTTATGATATTGTTTTGTTTGATAGGTCTTTATCAGATCGTTTAATATGGATTGATAGATTATTTAAACAAGGTGATTTAGATGAAAGTGAATATAATGATATATTTAATAAATATGTTTCTATTGTAAAAGAAAATATAAATATGGTTATTTTTACTTATTGTTCTTATGATGTTTCTTTAAAAAGAGATTATAATACTTTTTTATCTTTAGTTAAAAGGAATTTCTTGAATAAGGGAAATATTGATTCTTATAATGAATCATTAATGGTTATTAAAGATAAACTTTTAGATAATGATATTAATGTTAATTTTATTGATACTACTGATAAATCAGAAAGAGAAGTTGCAGTTTATTCTTGTCATAAGATTTTAGAATCAATTAAAAAGTATTATTTAGAAGAAATGTATAAGGAATTTAATTAATTCATCATTAATCTTATGGTACCACCAATATAGTATCTTGTATTACCAACTGGTGATTGGTCTGCTACAATGTCTCCATCTCCAATTATTGATACATTGAAGTCTTTAAGAAGCTTTTTGGCTTCTTTTTTTGTTAGACCTATAACATTTGGAACATCTATATATTTTTTATCATTCCATTCGTATTCTTTTTCAACTTGATTATCTTGTTTTTTAATGTCCATGATTGATATTATGTCTAATAATATATTTCTTACAAATGGGGTAGTGGTGTAACTTGATAGGAGTGCAGTATGTTTTGGATTATCAATAGCAAGATATAAAACGACTTCTGGATTATTACTTGGTAGTACTGCCATGAAGCTCATTATGTAGTTGTTTTCTAGATACCTTCCATTTTCTACTTTTTGTGCTGTACCTGTTTTTCCTCCGACTCTATAACCGTCGATATATACTTTTTTACCACCACCAAGTGCTACTACATTTTCTAAAGCTTGTCGCATTATTTTACTTGTTTCTTCAGTTATTGTTTTCTTTATTAATGTTTTTTCGTTTTGCATTATGATATCGTTATTATTTAAGATTCCTTTTAATACATATGGTTTGTAAAGACTTCCTCCGTTTACAATTGATGATACGGCATTTACTTGTTGGATTGCTGTTACGCTTACTCCTTGGCCGAATGCTGTGGTTGATAGTTCTAGTTCTCCAACTTTATCTAAATCAAATATTATACCCAGTGCTTCTCCGTTTAAATCTATTCCTGTTTTTTTACCGAATCCAAATAGATCTATGTATGAGAATAGTTTTTCTTTTCCTAATTTTTTTCCTAGTGCGACAAATCCAGGGTTACATGAATTTTGAAATACTTGCATAAATGTTTGTTGTCCATGTCCACCACTTTTCCAACATCTTATTTTAGCACCACTTACAATAACTGATCCTGAATCATAAAAGGTATCTTTTTCTAGATCAACTAACTTTTCATTTACTGCTGCAGCTGTTGTAACTATTTTAAAGGTTGATCCTGGCTCATAAGTTTTCCATATTGGTAGGTTTCTATTTAATATTTCTTGACTGTATTCTTTATATTTATTTGGATTGTAAGTAGGTCGTGATGACATTGCTAGTATTTCCCCAGTGTTTGGGTTCATTGCTAGTACGTATGCATTATCCGGTTCAAACATTGTTACAATATTATCTAGTTCTCTTTCTACTGATTTTTGAATATCTAAATCAATGGTTAACATTATATCCATGCCACTTACGCTTTCTATATATACTTCATTCATATTTAGTTTGTTTCCTTTGGCATCACTATAATATTTTAATGCTCCATTAGTTCCTGTTAGGTATTTGTCATATAAAAGTTCTACACCTGCAAGTCCTTGGTTATCGATTCCGACGTAACCTAATACGTGTGATAATAGTTCATCATATGGATAATATCTTTCTGATTCTTTAATTAAATAAACTCCTGGTAAGTTATAACTTGCTATTTTATCTGCAATATCACTTTTTAATCTTCTTCCTTCTGGATGAATTCTTTCAATTGATACACTTTTAGTTATGTGTTTATAAATATCATCATAATTAGCATTAATGGTTTCACTTATAATTCTTGCTGTTTCTTCGTAGTCTTTTATTTGACTAGGTATTACATATAGGGTAGTGGAAGTTATGTTATCTGCTAAAACATTTCCGTTTCTATCTAGAATTTTTCCTCTTTCAGCAGTTATTGGAAGTTCTCTACTCCATAAGTCATCTGCAAGGTTGTATAATTTTTTATAAGTTACTGTTTGTACAAATATTACTCTAAATATAATAAGGATAAAACAAATACAAATAATAAATAATATAATTCTAATTCTTTCATCAATTTTTTTAAAAAACATATAATCCTCCAAATAATTATATGAAAAATTTTTAATTGATTATTACATTTTTTGAGATTATTAAAATATAATTTATTGTAAATATTTGTAAAATAAATAAAAATATTTTATTTTTGGATATATATTGTAGTATAATATCTTTAGCTAAGTTTATGAGGTGATTGTATGCTTTTGTTAACAAAAGTTGTAGTAGCTTTAATGGTAAGCTTTTTAGTAGCTGTTATTTTAGGCTTTTTTCTTATTCCACTTTTAAAGAAGTTGAATTTTGGACAAAATATAAGTAGTTATGTAGGGGAGAGTCATAGAAAGAAAGCTGGTACTCCTACAATGGGAGGTTTAATATTTATTATACCTACACTTATAACTATTGCATATTTGGTTATAAGTAAAAAAATTGATTTTTCATATAATCTTGCTATATGTTTAGCGGTGTTTGTTTCGTATGCACTTATTGGTTTTACGGATGATATGCTTAGTATAAAACGTGGTAAGAATGAGGGTTTAACTGTAGCACAAAAGTTTATAGCTCAAGTGGTTGTTGCTTTAATATTCTTTGCTATATATATGAGATATAATGGTAATACTAATTTTACTGTTACAACACTTAATATTGATGTTGATTTAGGTTGGGGTTATGGAATATTGATCTTATTAATGTTAGTAGGATTTAGTAATGCAGTTAATTTAACTGATGGATTAGATGGTTTAGCTGGGGGGCTTTCTACAATTTCTCTTATTGCTTTTTCTCTTATTGCATTGTTTATTGGACAAGAGGATATGGGAATATTCTGTGTAGTTTTAATTGGTTCATTAATGGGATTTTTAATGTTTAATGCATATCCAGCAAAAGTATTTATGGGTGATACTGGAGCGTTAGCACTTGGTGCTGTACTTGCTGCAGTTGCAATACTTACAAGACGTGAAGTAACTTTATTTGTAGTAGGTTTTGTGTTTGTTATTGAAACTCTTTCAGTAATAATTCAAGTTATATATTATAAGAAAACTGGTAAGAGATTATTCTTAATGACTCCAATACATCATCATTTCGAGAAAAAAGGTTACCAAGAACCTGATATTGTAAAGGGATTCTGGTTAGTAGGAATATTATTTTGTTTAATGGGTATATTCTTTGCATTATGGATATAAAAAATTAATTTATTAAAAAGGACATTCATTTTGGTTGAATGTCTTTTTTGATTTTAAAACTTTTTAGGTTTTGTTATTATTGAGTATTAAAAAATATAGTTTTGTCATTTAAATAAATGGATTTATAAAAGGATGTTTGTATAATTATATTGAATTATAGTATGGAGCTATACAGATTCTTCTTTTTCTGCCATTGATAGGATCATTCCAATGCTTGCCATTGATACAAGTAGACTTGATCCTCCATAAGATAAGAATGGAAGAGTTACACCTGTTACAGGGATTAAACCTATTACTACTGATAAATTAAGTATTGTTTGAAATATCATTTGAAAAATAATTCCAAACATTAAGTACTTTTTGAATAAATTAGTTTCTTTTAATACTAGTTTTAAAACACTAAATGTTAGTGTTAGAAATAGTGTTACTACAATTATGGGTCCGATTATTCCAAATTCTTCACATATGATTGAAAATATAAAATCTGTTTGTGGTTCTGGAAGGTAAAAATGTTTTTGGATTGAGTTAGTAAATCCAAGTCCAAGAAGTCCTCCAGGGCCTATTGCATATAAGCTTTGAATTATTTGAAATCCTGTACCTAATGGATCTTTCCATGGATTTAGGAAAGATGTTATTCTATCCATTCTGTATGGTGCTACTATTATTAGTGCTATTACTCCAATTATTCCGATTGACCCTAATATATAGAAGTATTTCATGTTAGCACCACTTATAAATATTATTGCAATAATACTCATTACTAAGATAAATCCTGTTCCAAAGTCTGGTTGTAACATTATAAGTAAAAATACAAGCATTACTATCCCTAAGATTGGTAGTATTCCTTTAAAGAAGTCTTTTGGAGCTTTTTTATTATTGGATAAATATTTTGATACAAATATTATTAATCCAAGTTTTGCTGCTTCACTTGGTTGAATTCCAAAGGGACCAATACCAAACCAACTTCTTGAACCATTTCTTATTACTCCGATACCTGGTATTATTACTAGTATTAATAAAATAATACATATAAGTAGAATTAGGTTTGCTTTTTTATAATAGAACTTATAATCTATTTTTCTGAATAAAAACATAATTATAAATCCAATAATTGCAAATAATACTTGTTGTTTTAAATATTTATATGGATCATTAAACTTATATTCAGCCCATATATATGAAGATGAGTAAATCATTATGATACCAAATAGTACCAATAGAAAAACAGATATAATTATTATTAAACTACATTTTTTTTGCATATTATTCACCTAATTAAGTTTATTTTAAATATTTTCAAAAATAACAAAGTTACAAATATAAAATAATCGTGTATAATATTGTTAGGTGGTATTATGGATAAATATAATGAACTAAGTAAAAAATATGATACTTTTATATATGATAGTTATTCTCTTTTACATGAAGACGGAAAGATGAAAATAACTTTTCATTTTAAGATTCCTAATTTGACTGAGTTTAATCCGACATTAGTAGTTGATGATTTTGAAATAAATGATTTCACTAAGTATTTGGTTTTTCATATAGGTATGGTTGAACTTATTAGTTATTGGAAGTGTTGTTGTAGTAAAAATGTAGTTATTAAAGCTGGTTATTTAAATGATGATCAAATTAAGTTTTTTAAGAAGTTATATTTTAATGGTCTTAGTGAATTATTTTATAAAAATAATATAGATGTATCAATTGATAATTTTATGAATATATCTATTCTTTGTCCTGAGAGTAAAATTTCATTTCCTAGTTATAATGGAATTGGTAATTTAATTCCAATTGGTGGCGGTAAAGATTCTAATGTTACTTTAGAAGTATTAAAAAGTGAATTTGATATTAATACTTGTATTGTTATGAATCCTAAAGAAGTACATTTTGATTGTTGTAAGGCAGCTTCTTATAATGAAGATAAAATAGTTGTTATGAAAAGAACTATTGATAAAAATCTTTTGGATTTAAATAGTCAAGGTTTTATAAATGGTCATACACCTTTTTCTTCTTTGGTTGCTTTTACTTGTTTTTTAGAAGCATATATAAATAATAAAAGGTATATAGTATTATCTAATGAATCTAGTGCTAATGAATCTAATATAGAAGGTACTAATATAAATCATCAATATTCAAAGACATATGAATTTGAAAATGATTTTAATAATTATATTAATAAATATTTTAAAATTGATATTAAGTATTTTAGTATTTTAAGACCTCTTACTGAGTATCAAATTGGAATGATGTTCTCTAATTATAAGAAGTATCATAAAGTATTTAAAAGTTGTAATTTAGGAAGTAAAAAGAACCCATGGGAGTGGTGTAATAACTGTCCTAAGTGTTTGTTTGTATTTACTATTTTAAGTCCATTTTTATATAAAGATGAATTAGTTAATATTTTTGGTGAAGATTTATTTTTAAGAGAAGATCTTCTTAATACTTTCTTAGAACTTGCTGGAAAGAGTGATCAAAAACCTTTCGAATGTGTTGGTACTTATAGTGAGGTAAGATATGCTATTAGTAAAACAATTAGGAAAAGTAATAAATTACCATATTTATTACAATATTATAAAGATCATTATAATTTAGAAGATGAGGGTTTAAATTTAGAAAATAAATTTAATAATGAACATAATTTAGATGAACATTTTTTAAATCTTTTGAAGGAGGAATTAAGTAAATGTATAAACAAATAGTAGAGTTTTTTAAAGAAAAAAACATAGCTATAATTGGATTTGGTAGGGAGGGTAAATCTACTTATAAATTTATAAGAAATTATTTAAGTGATGAAGTTATTACTATTTTAGATGGTAATACTAAGTTGTTTGAAAATAATGAATTTTTAAAAGATGATAAAAATTTAAAGGTTGTTTTGGGTGATAATTATTTAGATGATCTTAGTGATTTTGATGTTATTATGAAATCACCTGGGGTAAAACTTGGTAATAAATGTGATAATGTTAAAGATAAAATCACTTCACAACATGCATTAGCTTTTAAATATTTTAAGAATCAAATTGTAGGTATTACTGGTACTAAGGGCAAGAGTACTACGACTAGTTTGATATATAAGGTTTTAAAGGATCAAGGTATTGATACTTATTTACTTGGTAATATTGGTGTACCAATATTTGATTATATTTCATCTGTTAAAGAGGATAGTATGATGGCTATAGAGTGTTCTGCTTATCAAACTGAATATATAAAAGATGCACCACATATTAGTATTATATTAAATTTATTCGAAGAACATTTAGATTATTTTGGAAATCCAGAATCTTATTTTTTATCAAAGCTTAATATGTTTAAATATCAAAATAGTGACGATTATGCTTTATATTCCTCTAAAAATAAGACATTATATGATTACGTAAGTAAGTTACCTATTAAATCTAATCTTATTGATATAGATAGTGATATGGTTATTAAAAATGATATGGTTTGTTTTAATGGTAAAGAGCTTTATGACGTTAATAGTAAGAGATTACTTATTGGAAATAATCAATTAGAAGATATTTTATTTGTATTAAGAGTTGGATTACTTTTAGATCTTGATACTAATAAAATGATTAATAGTATTAATACATTTACTCCTTTGGAACATAGATTAGAATATGTTGGAACTTTTGGGAATGTTAAGTATTATAATGATTCGATTGCTACTATTCCCGATGCTACAATAAATTGTGTTGAAACATTAAGGAATGTAGATACTATAATATTTGGTGGAATGGATAGGGGAATTGATTATACTCCTTTGATAGAGTTTTTTAATAAATCTAAAATTGAAAACTTTATATGTTTAAAGGATACTGGTTATAAGATAGGTAAATTAATAAAAAGAGGAAATATTTATTATGCAAGGAATTTAAAAGATGCAGTAAGTTATGCGAAAAAAGTAACTAAAAAGATATGTGTTATGTCTCCTGCTGCTCCTAGTTATAATGAATATAAAAACTTTGAAGAGAAGGGTAAGCTTTATAAGGAATATGTAAGAAGTGAAGAAGTTAATTAGTTTTAACTTTTTTTCTTTCATTTTTAAACTTATTGACATCTTTAAAAAATATATTTATAATGTATATCATGCTATATGTTTAGGGTGATGATATGTATAATGAGATGAAGATTGGTTTTTATATTAAATCTATTAATAATATTTTGGATAAAAAAGCTAATGAGATGTTAAATTCTATTGGTATTACTAAGAGTCAGGTTGATATATTATTTTATATATATTTTAGTGGTAAAAGTGGAATTTTAGTTACTCAAAGAGATATTGAAAAGGAGTTTAATATTTCTAATCCTACTGTAACAGGAATATTAAATAGACTTGAAGAAAAAGGTTTTATCAAAAGGGTTATTAATGAACAAGATTCAAGGTATAAGAATATTATTACTTTGGATAAGTTTAATAATATAGCATTAGAAGTAAAAAAAAGAGCTGATGAGGGTCTTAAAAGATTATTTGAAGGTATTTCTGTTCAAGATAGAAAACTTTTAAATGATTTGCTTGGTAAGCTTTATGATAATTTGTGTGGAGGTATTTAAGTATGTTTGAATTACTTAAGAAATTTAATAAAAAAGATGTTTTTCTTATTCTTGTCTGTATTGCTTTTATAGTGTTTCAAGTATGGCTTGATTTAAAACTTCCTGATTATATGTCAGAGATTACAACGCTTTTACAAGCAGATGGAACAGGTGTAAAAGATATTCTAATCCAAGGAGCATATATGCTTTTATGTGCTTTGGGAAGTTTAACTGCTGCAATTGTAACAGGTTATCTTGCTTCTTTTATATCTGCTACTTTTTCTAAAAAAATTAGAAAGAATTTATTTGAAAAAGTTGAAAGCTTTGGTATGGAAGAGATGCGTGGATTTAATTCTAGTAGTTTAATTACTAGAACTACTAATGATATAACTAATATTCAAATGTTTATTTCTATGGGGCTTCAGTTGCTTATTAAAGCTCCGATTACTGCTGTGTGGGCTGTTCTTAAAATTTTAAATAAGAGTTGGCAATGGAGTGCTATTACAGGTGGTGCAATAGTTGTTTTGCTTATCCTTGTTGTTATTACTATTGTTGCTGTTTTACCTAAATTTAAGTTAGTACAAAAATTAATTGATAAGATTAATAATTTAACAAGGGAACACTTAATTGGAATAAGGGTTGTTAGAGCTTTTAATGCTGAAGGTTATCAAGAAGAAAAGTTTGAAAAAGCTAATAATAACTTAACTAAGACTCAGATGTTTAATCAACGTATGATGTCTACTATGTCTCCTTTCATGTATTTGATTATGAATACTTTAACTCTTGCTATATATTTTGTTGGAAGTTTTATTATAAATAATTCAGCTTTCTCTTTAAAAATAGGTTTATTTAGTGATATGGTAGTATTTACTAGTTATGCTATGCAAGTTATTATGTCTTTCTTGATGCTTGCTGTAATATTTATAATGTATCCAAGAGCTAGTGTTTCTGCTGATAGAATTAATGAAGTATTAAAAAAAGATGTGGAAGTTAATGATGGAAAGTTTAACGGTAATACTAAGGTAGTTGGTGAAATTGAATTTAAGAATGTTTCATTTAAGTATCCAGATGCTAAAGAATATGTTATAAATGATATTTCTTTTAAAGCTAATAAGGGTGATGTGGTTGCTTTTATCGGATCTTGTGGAAGCGGTAAATCTACTTTGATTAATTTAATACCTAGGTTTTATGATGCTACTGATGGTGAAATATTAATTGATGGTGTAAATATTAAAGATTATAAATTAGAGGCTTTACATGATAAGATTGGTTATGTACCTCAAAAAGCTGTTATGTTTAATGGTACTATAAACTATAATATTTCTTATGGTAAATCTTCTAAAAAGATAAGTGATAAAGAGATTAAAAAAGCTGCTGAAATAGCACAAGCTTTAGAATTTATAGATGGTAAAGAATTGGGATTTGATGAAAATATTGCAGAGGGTGGTACTAATATTTCTGGTGGTCAAAAGCAAAGGCTTGCTATAGCTCGTGCAATCGCAAGAGATCCTGAGATCTATATTTTTGATGATTCATTTAGTGCACTTGATTATAAAACAGAAAGTATATTAAGAAAAGAGCTAAAAGAATATACAAAGGATGCAACTAGTTTAATTGTAGCTCAAAGAATAGGTACGATTATGAATGCTGATAAGATTATTGTACTTGATGAAGGTAAATGCGTTGGGATAGGTACTCATAAGGAATTAATGAAGAATTGTTCAGTTTATAGAGAAATTGCTTATTCGCAACTTTCAAAGGAGGAGTTAGAAAATGCCTAGACATGGAAATAATGCTGCTCAAAAGCCAGATGATTTAAAAAAATCTATTAAGGGTTTATTTAAGTATTTAAAGAAATTTACTCCATATATATTAATTGCTTTAATACTTGCTTCTTGCTCTTCTATTTTTACTATAATTGGACCAAGTAAATTAAAAGAATTAACTAATGAAATATCTACTGGACTTATTATTGATACTGATGAATTTCAAAGTATAAATACATCTATTTTTAGTGAATTAAGTGAAAAGGATGTAAATGATATAACTAAACTTATTAATGTTAATGAACAAAGTATGTATTCAGTACTTAATGATGATTCTATTTCTTCTAGTGATAAAGAAAATTTGAAAAATATGAATTTTTTGGCCGTTTCACCTGATGTTTTAAGTATTATTTTGGAAGATAATATGGTTAATGATGTAGTTATTACAAAAGATGATCAAATTTTTTTACTTAATATTTTATCTAAACTTAGTTCAGAGGAAGCTAATAAAGCTAAGCTTGTTAGTGAGTTACCTGTTAGTGTAAAGAATGTTTTATTTACTGATTCTTATTATAAGAATAAGAAAATAACAGTTGATGATAAGATTGCATATTTGGATGCTATGGGAAACATTGATACTAATTCTAGTAAGGAAGAAATGTATGGTAAACTTGATTTAGTTCCAGATAGTATTAAATCTTTTATTAAACCTAGAATGAATTTTGATAATATTAAAAGTATTTGTTTGTTTTTACTTATTATTTATTTGATTAGTGCATTATTTAATTTTATTCAAGGATTTATTATGGCTACTGTGTCAAATAATTTTGCTAAGGAATTAAGAAGTAAAATATCAAAGAAGTTAAATAAATTACCATTATCATATTTTGATAAAAATTCATATGGAGATATTTTATCTCGTATTACTAATGATGTTGATACAATTGGTACTTCTATGTCACAGAGTTTATCTTATTTAGTTGGTGCTATTACATTATTTATTGGGTCAATTGTTATGATGTTTGTTACTAATTATATAATGGCAATTACTGCAATTGTTTCATCTTTATTTGGTTTTATATTTATGGGAATTATTTTTTCAAAGAGTCAGAAATACTTTTTAGCAAGACAAGTTGAACTTGGAAAATTAAATGGACATATAGAAGAAGTTTATTCAGCTCATAATGTTGTTAAAGCTTATAATGGCGAAGAAGATGCTTTAAATAAATTTAATGTTTTAAATGAGAGTGTTTATAATTGTAATAGAAAGAGTCAATTTTTATCTGGACTTATGATGCCAGTTATGAATTTTATTGGTAATTTTGGATATGTATGTGTTTGCGTTGTAGGAGCTCTTTTAGTTGCAAATAAAAGTATTGATTTTGGTGTAATTGTTGCATTTGTTATATATGTTAGATTATTTACTTCTCCTTTGTCTCAAATTGCTCAAGGTATTACAAATTTACAAACAACACTTGCTGCTTCTGAAAGAGTAGTTAAATTTATTGAAGAGTCAGAATTAGAAAATGAAGATAAATTGACTAGCTATTTGGATCCTAAAAACGTTAAGGGAAGTATAGAATTCAATCATGTTAAATTTGGATATGATGAAGATAAAGTTATTATTAAGGACTTTAATTGTAAAGTTAAACCTGGACAAAAGGTTGCAATAGTAGGACCTACTGGTGCTGGCAAGACTACAATGGTTAATTTACTTATGAAGTTTTATAATATTACTTCTGGTGATATTGTAATTGATGGTAAATCTATTCATGATTTAACTAGAGAGAATATACATGATTTGTTTATTATGGTTTTACAAGACACATGGGTATTTAATGGTACTATAAGAGATAATGTTAGATATAATAAAGAAAATGTATCTGATGATGAAATATGGAAGAATTTAAAAACTGTTGGTGTTGATTATTTTGTTAAGTCATTACCAAATGGATTAGATTATGAACTTAATGATAGTGATAGTATTTCTGGTGGTCAAAAGCAACTTTTAACTATTGCACGTGCTATGACTAAGGATTCACCATTCTTGATTCTTGATGAGGCTACATCTTCTGTTGATACTAGAACTGAGGAATTAGTTCAAAAAGCAATGGATAAATTAACTAAAGGAAGAACTTCATTTATTATTGCTCATAGATTATCTACAATTAAAAATGCTGATATTATATTTGTAATGAAAGATGGGGATATTATTGAACAAGGTACGCATGAGGAATTACTAAAGAAAAATGGATTCTACAAAGAATTATATAGTTCTCAGTTTAAAAACTAAGTACTTCTAATTATTTGGTGTAAAGTTACTAAAAAGAATGTAAAATGATTGAACATTTTATTAAAATAAACTATAATCTAATTATATTAGGAGGCGACATATATGAAAGAGAATACGAATCATGATATGTTTGTTGATGCTTATAAAAAAGTTCAAAGTGATTTTAATACTGTAAGAAAAAGTATTGCTCATGATTATGAAGTAGCAATGGATGATGTTGAAATGGAAAGCTCAAGAATTAGTGGTAGAGCATATAGAACTGTTAATCAAATGAGTGCTGATTTTAACATAACTATGGATGATTTAAGAAAAGCTGCTGATGATTTAAACGAATACTATGTTAGACATGAAGCAAGAAAAGATTTTAGAGAGAGAAGTTTACAAGTAAAAGAAGAGAAGACAAAAACTAGAAGAATAGCTATTAGTAAAACTACTAAATCTGTACTTGTTGCTGCTGCTGTTACATTAGGTGTTACAGTAAGTGTATTATTCTTTGTATGTGTAGATATGGTAGAAAATGGTGGAATGACATTTGAACAAGCTCTTAATCAATTAATGGGAGGAATGTTTAGATAATGGACTATTTAGATATATTGGAAATTGATGGAGAAGGTAATTTCATAATAATTGATGAAGTTGACTATAACAATAATAAGTATTTATATTTAATGAATATGAATGATACTACTGATTTTTTTATAAGAAAACAAAAGGATAATGATACTATAGTAGGTCTTGATAATGATGAAGAATTTGCTAATGTTATGAGATTATTTACTGAAAAAAATATGAAAGGTACCAATGCTTAATTGGTATTTTTTCTTAAAATAACATATATTATTAATTTTTATGATATAATTTAATAGGTGATTTAAGATGCGTGTAATTATAAGTGCTGGTGGTACAGGTGGACATATATATCCTGCAATAGCAATTATTGAAAAAATAATGTCAAAGGATAAAAATTCTAAGATTTTATATATTGGTACTACTGATAGAATGGAAAAAGATATTATTCCTAATATGGGAATAGATTACGAAGGTATTAATGTTTCTGGACTAAGCAAAAATCCAATAAAATGTGTTAAGTCTGTATATTTGATGTCTAAAAACATTGGGTATTGTAAAAAGATAATTAAAAAATTTAAACCTGATATTGTTATTGGTGTAGGTGGTTATGTTACTGTTCCTGTTATTCTTGCTGCACATAAGCTTGGAGTTAAAACTATTCTTCATGAACAGAATTCGCGCCCTGGTAAAGCGAATAAACTTTTATCTAGATATGCTGATGTAGTGTGTGTATCAATGGAAGATAGTAAGGAATATTTTAAGAAAGAAGTAGTTTATACAGGGAACCCAAGAGCTGAGGAAGCTCATAAAGCTTTAAAAGCTGATAAAAAGAAATATGGATTAAGAGATGATAAAAAATTGGTATTAATTACGACCGGTTCTTTAGGCGCTACAACTGTTAATAATGTTGTAAAAGATATGTTACCTATGTTTAAGAATAAAGATTATGATGTTTTATTTGTAACGGGTTCAAAATCTTATAATGATTATAAAAAGATAAAGTGTTCTTCAAATGTTCACATAGTTCCTTATATTGATAATATGCCTGAAGTTATGAAGGTTACAGATCTTATTATTTCTAGAGCTGGTGCTACAACTTTATCTGAGATTACAGCTCTTGGTATTCCTTCTATTTTAATACCTTCACCATATGTTGAAAATAATCATCAAGTGATAAATGCTAAATCTTTGGAAAAAAATGAAGCTACTATTATGATAGAAGAGAAAAATTTAACAACAGAGTTGTTATTTAGTACAATAAATGATATATTATCTAATAAAGAATTATATAAAAAACTTAAGAGTAATTCTAAAAAAATGGGTATGCCTAATAGTGCAACAAATATTTATAAAGAAATTGAAAAAGTTATAAGTAGGTGAATCATGATAGAAGTAATTCAATATATAACAAATAATAGAATTGGAGACTATAAAGAAAATGTTTCTTTTAAATCTTTAACTACATATAAATCTGGTGGAAATGCAAGATTAGTTGTTTATCCATTTAATACAACTAGTTTAGTTTTGCTTATAAGATTTTTAAAAGATAATAGTGTTTCTTTTAAAATTTTAGGAAATGGTTCAAATACTTTGGCTTCTGATAGTGACTATGATGGTGTAATTGTTAAATTGGATAATTTTAATGATTGTATTTTAGAAGAAGATGTATTATACGTTGAAGCTGGCTGTAATTTGATGGTTGTTGCTAATAATATGTCAAGAGAAGGTTATAGTGGCTTAGAGTTTGCTTGTGGTATACCAGGAACTCTTGGTGGAGCTATTTATATGAATGCAGGAGCTTATTTAAAAGCTATGCAAGATATCGTTATTGATATACTAGTTTTAGATGAAAATTTAGAACTTAAAAAGATGAAAAATAATGAACTTGGTTTTTCTTATAGAAACTCTATTTTGAAGAAAAAACCTTATATAGTTTTAAGTGCTAATTTAAAACTTGAAAAGAAAGATAGATATGAAATTGAAGAACTTATAAATTCTAGAAAAAAAAGAAGACAAGATTCACAACCACTTGATTATCCTTCAGCTGGTTCTGTATTTAGAAATCCAGATGGGGACCATGCTGGAAGACTTATAGAAGAATGCGGACTAAAAGGTGAAACTCATGGTGGTGCTGAAATTAGTATTAAACACGCTAATTTTATAATTAATAAAGATGGGGCTTCATCTAGTGATATTAAGTATTTAATGGATAAAGCGCATGATGAAGTTTTAAAAAAATTTAATGTTGATTTGATAAGGGAACAAGAACTATTTAATTGGAAGTAGGGATTATTTTGCCAAAATTAAAGAAAAAGAGTAAAAAGAAAATTAGATTATTTTTGATATTTCTTCTTGTTATTGCACTAGGTGCAATACTTTATTTGTGTTCTGATAAAAGTATTAAAAATATATTTATTCATGATAACAATATTTTTACTGATCAAGAAATAATTGATATGGCTGGTTTAACTAATTATCCTAACTTCTTTACTACTACAGGGTATAATGTTAAGAAAAAAATACTTAAAAATGATTATATAAAAGGAATAAAAGTAAGAAAAAGTATTTTTATGGCTTTTCATATTTATGTTGATGAATATAGTGTTCTTTTTGAAAGACAAAGTAATGGTAAAGTTGTTTTAGAAAATGGCAAAGAAATTGATAATACTAAAAATGTTGTTGTACCTTTCTTTATTAATGATAGTGAAATAGAAGAAGAAAGATTAGATGAATTTATTAAAAAGTATAGTTTATTAAATAAAGATGTAACAGTTAAGATTTCTGAGATTAAATATGATCCTACTGATCTTGATAAAGATCGTTTCTTGTTTTATATGAATGATCAAAATTATGTATATATTACTTTAACTAAAATTGATACTATTAATAAATATAATGAAATGATTGAGAAGTTTGAGGGTAAGAAAGGAATTCTTTATTTGGACTCCGGAAATTATTTTCAGATAAAATAATATTTACAAATTGAAAAATTTGTTGTATACTCTATAAGTAAATTGAGTTTTACTTATATGCGCCCATAGCTCAATTGGATAGAGCGTTTGGCTACGGACCAAAAGGTTAGGGGTTCGACTCCCTTTGGGCGCACCATTTAAAAAATTTAGGCTTTTATTTACACTTGATCAGAGATGATAGAGTGTTTATTTTTTATTAATAACCATAAAATACTTGCAAAATGATATTTATTGTGATAATATCAAAACAGTTATCAGATTTGTTTGACGTAAATAGCAAATTTTTATACCGGATAGGTGTCTAAACTTGCTATTTTTTTCTCGTTTTTAAAGAAATAAAGGAGGTTATAATGAATTTAAGTGAAAAAGAACTACAGCAAGAGAAAGATTATCTAGATAATTGTACAAAACTTATTAAAGATTATTTATCTGAACTTGGTCAAGATTTGTATGAAAAGGAAGAAAAGATTCAGGAGTTTAAAAGATACATTTGGGATAATAAGAGTCAACTTGATCCAACTGAATTAAAAAGTTTGATGAGTGATAATGATATTGAAGTATTTTTAGCTATGGAGAAGGGTAAATATTTTCAGAAATTATATAAAATACAAAGGAGTCCTTATTTTGGTTCTATAGTATTTGAAGAAGAGCAAGAAAAAGAAAAGAATATTTATCTTGGAATAACACATCTTGAAGATAAAAATAAAAATTATTTGATATATGATTGGAGAGCTCCAATATCAAGTCTTTTTTATGATTATGAAATAGGTAAATGTAGTTATAAAGCACCTTCTGGATTTATAAATGGTAATTTAAAGAGGAAAAGACAATATAAAATAGAAGATGGTAAGATTAAACATATTTTTGATAACAGTATTAATATTGATGATTCATTGCTTCAAGAGGTATTATCTAAAGATAGTAGTGATAAGATGAAGAATATAGTTAATACTATTCAACAAGAGCAGAACAAAATAATTAGAAATGTAGAAGATAAAAACTTAATTGTTCAAGGTATAGCTGGTTCTGGTAAAACATCTGTAGCTCTTCATAGAATAGCATTTCTTTTATATAAAATTGAAAATTTAACTTCGAATAATGTTTTAATATTTTCTCCAAATAATGTGTTTTCTGATTATATATCAAATGTTTTACCTGAATTAGGAGAAGATAATCCAAGTGAAACAACATATTCTAGTTTTTTAACATCTTGTATAAAAGAGTATAAAGAAATAGAAACATTTACTGAATTTATATCACGTTATTATATGTATAAAGAAAAGAATCCAAATCTTGTAAAATATAAACAGAGTGATGGAATAATAAAAGATTTAGATAACTATATAAATAATATAGAAAAAAACGCAAGAATAACTAAAGATATAGAACATGATAAGAATATTTATGATAAAGATACTTTAAATCGTTTATTAGAAAGATATAGTAAATTTCCATTGTTTATGAGAATAACTGAAGCTTCTAAGAAACTTTCAGAGATTAATTATGATGGTAAAAGAAGTCATGCTAAAAGTTTTGAAAAACTATTATTGGAAAGTTTAAATATAGAAAAAAATTATAAAAAGATTTATCATGACTTTTTTATCAGTCCTTATTGTAAGGCGAAGTTAACAGAGCAAGAAATTAAATCATTTATAAGTAGTAAAAAAATAAATTATGAAGATGCAATAATATTTTCGTATATAAAGGGAAAATTACAAGGATTTAATTATAACAGCGATATAAAGCAGATAGTAATAGATGAAGCACAGGATTATACATTGCTTCAATATAAAATATTAAATGAGATTTTTAAAAGAAGTTCATGGACTATATTAGGAGATATTAATCAAACAATAAATCCATATTATAAATATGATGATTTAAATAAGATAAGTAGTGTTATAAATAATAATACTAGATATTTAGAATTAACAAAAACGTATCGTTCAAGTGCAAGAATTATAGATTATACAAATAATATTTTGGGTTTAAAACATATAAGTGCAATTAGAAAGGATAATGAAAAACCGGTATTATTTAGAAAGGAAAATAATTTAAAAAAGCAATTACTGAGTGATATAAATTATTTAAGATCATATAAGAGCTGTGCTATTATAACAAAGGATGATAGAGAAGCTGAAATGATATATGAATTACTTAAAAATGATATAGGCATTGGAAAAATAGCTCAAAATGAAGAGGTATATAGAAAGGATCTAATTGTGGTTCCATCATATATGGCGAAGGGTTTGGAGTTTGATTCAGTAATTGTATATAATAAACCAAATAATAAATATAAAGAAAATGAAAAATACTTGTATTACGTTGCGTGTACAAGGTCACAACATGAACTAATAATATATAATTAGTAATAAAAATAGGTATAAGTTATCTACTTATTTTAAGTAAACAAATATACTAATAATGAAAGGGGAGATAACTATGTATAATTATCCTGGATACGGATATGGTTCTGGATATGGTGATGGTTGGTGGGTTTGGATCATAATTATCATTATATTCTTTGTATTATTTTTTAATAATGGTTGTGGAAATAGTAATCAAAGAAACAACAGATGTTGTAACTAAGCACAGTAAAATGTGCTTTTTTTAATCTTTATTTTTTAACATAAATACAATATAATAAATATATAAGATGCTGAAATAGCTCAAGTGGTAGAGCAATCCTCTCGTAAGGGATAGGTTGTAGGTTCAAGTCCTATTTTCAGCACCATGCTGGTATAGTATAATGATATTACAAGGCTATGGTAAAGCTTAAATCGGTGTTTGATTCACCGTACCAGCACCATTTTTTTGGAACAAATAGAGATTTTTTTGTTTATGTTTTTATTTATATGAATAAGTGTAGTGTTTGAATTTGTTCACTTTATCTTAGAATATATTAAATGAGAATAATCTATTGGCATATTTTAAAATTATACCTTTAGTGATATTTCATTTATACTTGAAAAAGTAATGATATAGCAAAATAAAACATAAGATATATGGGAGGATTTATATGTATCAATTACCTCAATTACCATATGATTTTTCAAGTTTAGAACCTTTTATTGACACGCATACAGTTGGACTTCATTATAATAAACATGAACAAAATTATTTAAATCAATTAAATAAATTATTATTAGAAAATAATTATGATTATCGTTATTCATTAGGTGAATTAATCTATCACGTTAATGAATTCAATTCATCTGATAGAGAAGATATATTATATAATATTGGAGGGGTTTTAAACCATGATTTATATTGGAAAAGTATTAATTCCAAAAGAAAGACAAAACCTCAAGGATTATTAAAACAAATGATAGAAAATAAATATGGAAGTTTTGATAGGTTTTTTAATGAGTTTAAAAGTAATGCTTTAAAATTAAAAGGATCTGGATATACATTTTTAATTTTAAATGAAAATAGAGAACTTGATATTATAAATTTATCTAATCAAGAAACCCCATTATTATATGGGCATATACCATTATTTAATATAGATATGTGGGAACATTCATATTACTTAAACTATAAAAATGAAAAAGGGTTGTATATAGATAATTTTAGGGCTATATCTGATTTTGGAAATGCTAATGAGATAGTAAAAAACTTAAATATAATAAATTTTTAAGAAGAAGAAAACTTATATCTTCTTTTATTTTTTAAGATTTTCTAAAGTTTGGTAAAAGACATATTTGATATAATGATTATTATAATTAAATGTTTAAAGTTTTTATAAAAAATTATATACTTAAAATGTATCGCATGATACAATATATTTGTAATATTATCAAGAAAGGAGTTTTTAATGTCTACTCAAGCAAAAATCACTAAAGAAATTATTTTACAATCAGCATTTGAAATAGCAAGAGTCAATGGTTTGGAAAAAGTTAGTAATAGAGAAATAGCTAAGAAAATTAATTGTTCTATAAGACCAATATATTATTATTTTAAGAATACTGAAGAATTAAATAAAGAACTGTATAAAAAGATTGAGAAGTATTTTTATAAAGTAATTATGGAGAAGGTTTCTGATGATATTCCGCCATATAAGCAGATT
Organism: uncultured Bacilli bacterium; assembly: GCA_934102355.1. Taxonomy (GTDB): domain Bacteria; phylum Bacillota_I; class Bacilli_A; order RF39; family UBA660; genus CAKORS01. Next base: position 162,833 of record CAKOSO010000001.1, on the reverse strand, counting down.
GGAATTAATTATATAAAGTTTGCTAGGAATGAGAAGAAGTTATTTCAAATATTATTTACAACTGGCAATAAGAGTTATTTTGAGGACTTTATTGCTAATGATTTAGAGGACTATGAAAAATTAACTAAAATAATTAAAAATACTACAAAGTTAAGTGATGAAGATATTTCAACATTTCATATAAAGATGTGGATATTTTCTCATGGTATTGCAACGTTAGTTGCTAATGATACAGTAAATTTATCAGATGAGCAAATAAAAAAACTATTATCTGATGAATTTCAGGCATTAATGTTACTTGAAGAAAATAGGGATAACAAGTGGGTATTAAAAGATAAAGGAGTGGAAATATGAAAAAATTAAGTAATGTATTATGGGGTATTATTTTAATATTAATTGGTGTAGTAATAGGATGTAATGTATTAGGTATAATAAGTATAAAAATATTTTTTAGAGGTTGGTGGACACTTTTAATTATAATTCCGTGTTTTATTGGTTTAATTACTGATAAAGAAAAATTAGGAAGTATAATTGGTATGACAATTGGGGTGTTACTTCTTCTATGTTGTCAAAAGTTATTAGAGTTTGAAATGCTATGGAAACTTATAATTCCACTTATATTAATAATAATCGGAATATCATTTATATTAAAAAGTTTTATAAATAAAGATATACAAAATGAGATTAAAAAATTAAATAAAGAAAGACCAAAAGATAATAGATATAATATAGCGTTTTCTTCAGAAAAAATAAATTTTGATGATGAAGAATTTAATGGAGCTGATTTAATAGCAACATTTGGTGATATAAAGTGTGATCTTAGAAAAGCTGTTATTAAAAATGATTTAGTAATAAATGTTAAAGCAGTATTTGCAGGAATTGAAATTTATGTACCAAAAAATGTAAGAATAAAAACAAAATCTAATTCTTTCTTTGGTGGAATTGATAATAAGAAGATAGATGATAAAAATGCTAAAAATGTTCATACAATTTATATTGATGCAACTTGTGTATTTGGTGGAGTAAATATTAAAGAACTTTAATTAGGGAGAATAAAATGATTGAAATAAAAAATGTTACAAAAAGTTATAATGATACCAAAAAAGCAATAGATAATATTTCATTTACTGTAAATGATGGTGAGATATTTGCTTTTATTGGTCATAATGGGGCAGGTAAAACAACAACTATTAAATCAATTGTAGGTATATTAGACTTCGAAGAGGGAGATATTTTAATTAATAATAAATCTATAAAAACTGATGAAATTGAATGTAAAAAACAAATTGCGTATGTACCAGATAATCCAGATTTATATGAAAATATGAAAGCAATTGATTTTATAAATTTTATTTGTGATATGTATGATACAAGTAGTAGTGTGAGAAAAGCTAATATAGAAAAATATGCAAAAATGTTTGAGTTAGAGAATAATTTAAATGATGAGATTTCTTCTTTTTCTCATGGTATGAAGCAAAAAGTTGCTTTAATATCAGCATTAGCACATAATCCAGATGTACTGATAATGGATGAGCCATTTGTAGGACTTGATCCAAAAGCTGTATTTGATATGAAACAAGTTATGAAAGAAATGTGTAAGGATAAAAAAACAATTTTCTTTTCAACTCATATATTGGATGTAGCTGAAAAGTTATGTGATAGGGTTGCAATAATTAAAGATGGTAAAATTGTAAAAACAGGAAAAATGAAAGATATTAAAGGTGATGAATCTCTAGAACAAGTATTCTTAGAGTTGGAGGAAAAATAATGAAAAAGTTAAAATCATTATTAAAGGCAATTTTATCACAAGATATGAACTTGTTTAAATACAATATAAAGAATAAAAAAAGTAAAAGTAGGGGTAGAAGTCTTATGTTACCATTAGTACTTGCATTAATAATCATGTATGCGATTGGAACATATTTAGCTTTGCTAGCTAATGAACTATCTAAACTCAATTTAACTTATATATTATTGACCATATCACTTTTGGTACCAACTTTATTTACATTAGTTGAAGGTATTTATAAATCACAAGGTATATTATTTGAAAATAAAGATAATGATTTATTGTTTTCATTACCAATAAGTAAATCAACAATAGTGATGGCAAGATTAATAAAATTATATATATTTCAATATCTATATAATTTAATATTTATATTACCTGGGTATGCAATTTATATTTATTATGAACATCCAGGAATAACTTTTTATTTTATATCAATTTTAATGACTTTTTTAATACCAATTATTCCAACGATAATTGCAAGTTTTATTGGGTTTATTATTAAGAAAATATCAGTTAATTTTAAATCTAAAAAAGCAGCACAAATGGTGTTAACTATGATTTTCTTTGCACTTCTTATGTATTTGTCATTAAATACTAATAATATAATTAAAAATGTTGTAGCAAAGGCAACTAGTATAAATGATGTAATAATTAAAGTTTATTATCCAATTGGGGCATATTTAAATTTGATTCAAAAATTTGATATTGTAACTTTAATAAAATTACTTTGTATAACGATTGTACCATTAGTGCTATCTATATTAATAATTAGTAAATATTATTTTAATATTATATCTAAATCAACTGGGTATTCTACTATTAAAAATAAAAATAAAAAATTAGAATATAGACAAAATAGTCATTTAAAGGCTTTAGTAAAAAAAGAAATAAAGAAATATTTTTCTTCAAATGTATATATGTTTAATACTTTAGTGGGACTTGTTTTAATGCTTATTGCAACTATTGCAATGTGTATTAATATAGATGCTGTAGTAAATTTAGTAACAGAAGGACAAGGATTAGGTATTTCAAGTAAAACATTATTGAATTTAATGCCAATAATATTTTATTGTTTAGTTGTATTAACATCATCATTAACACAGATTACTTCTTCATCAATTTCGATTGAGGGAAAAAGTTTTAATATAACAAAATGTTTACCAATAACATCAAAAGAAATATTTTTTTCGAAAATATTATGTAGTAATTTAATTAGTATTCCGATAATTTTTTTAAGCGATGTAATTTTCTTTATTTTCTTTAGACCTAGCATTATTTTTATAATAACAACATTAGTTGTTACAGTTATTATGCCAACGTTAATAGCGATATTTGGACTTATTATTAATTTAAAGTATCCGAAGATGGATGCTACATCAGATGCAGAAGTAGTAAAACAAAGTGCAAGTTCGATGGTTTCAGTATTTGGAGGAATGCTTATTGCAATATTACTTATATTAAGTGTAGTATTGTTATCAAATATTACATCATGTAGTTTGTCGGTTGTATTAACAACAGTATTAATATTAGTTATTACTATTGTTTTGTGGAATGTACTTAAAAAATATGGCAATAAAAAGATAAAGAAAATAAATATTTAGAAAGGATTAATATGAATAATATAATAGAAGTTAAAAACTTAACTAAATCATATAAAAAGGTAAAAGCGATAGATGATTTATCTTTTGAAGTTAAAGAAGGAGAGATTTTAGGACTTTTAGGACCAAATGGTAGTGGTAAAACAACAACAATTAATTGTTTGCTCTCATTACTGAATTTTCAAAAAGGAAGTATTAAGATATTTGGAGAAGAGATGACTCCAACTTCTTATGATATTAAAAGTAAAATAGGGGTAATTTTCCAAGAAGTTTCTGTATTTGATGAGTTAACTGTTTATGAAAATATAGATTATTTTTGTGGACTTTATATTAAAGATAAGAAAGAAAGAAAAAAGTGTATTGAAGATGCAATTGAATTAGTTGGTTTAAATGATTTTAAGAAATTTTATCCAAAACAATTATCTGGAGGATTACTTAGAAGATTAAATATAGCGTGTGGTATAGCTCATAAACCAAAGTTAATATTTTTAGATGAACCAACTGTAGCAGTTGATCCACAAAGTAGAAATAATATATTAGATGGAATTAAAAAGTTAAGAGAAAGTGGTTCAACTATTCTTTATACGACACATTATATGGAAGAGGTAGAAATACTTTGTGATCGTATTATCATATTAGATAAAGGAAAAATAATTGCAGAAGGCACATCTGATGAATTAAAGAAAAGAGCAAATATTGAAGAAAAAATAACTATAGAGTTAAGTGATATTGAAAGTAAAATAATTGAAAAAATTGAAAAATTAAAAACAGTAGATAATGTAAAATTTAATGATAATACATTAGTAATAACATATAAACAAGGCAAAAACAATCTAGGAGAATTAATTGATTTCTTGAAAGAAAATAATGTTATATATAATAAAATTTTCTCAGAAAGACCAACTTTAAATGATGTGTTCCTAGAATTAACAGGAAAGGGATTAAGAGATTAATGTTCTTTCATAATTTTAAGTATTCTTTAAAAGTTTTATTAAGAAGTAAGGCACTACTTTTTTGGACTTTTGCTTTTCCAATAATATTAGGAACATTCTTTCATATGGCTTTTTCTAATATAGAAAGTAGTGAAAAGTTACAAATTATAGATATAGCTATAGTAGATAATGAAGTATTTAATAGTGATGAGATATTTAAAAAAACTTTTAAAGAGTTAAGTGATAAAAATAGTGATAATTATATGTATAACATTAAATATACAACAAAAGATGAATGTAATTATTTACTAAGTAATGATAAAATAGTTGGGTATATAGAGTTTTTTGATGATAAAGAAAATATAACTGTATCGTCAAGTGGTACAGAAGAAACTGTTTTAAGACTTACTGTTGATGAGATAAATAGTAATAAAAAGATGTATGAAAAGCTATTTGAAAATGAGTTAAAAAATAGTGAAAGTACTGAGATAGATTATCAAAAGATATATAAAAATATTAATAAAAGCATAAACGAAAGTGATATAGTACTTAAAAATACTACTAATAAGAATATTAGTTATACTATGATAGAGTATTATACTCTTATTGCAATGGCATGTTTATATGGTGGACTTATTTCAATGTATATAACAAATAAAAAACTACCTAATATGGATAGTGTGGGAAAAAGAACTTCAGTGTCAAAAACTAGTAAATTAACAATGATTTTTGGAAGTCTTCTTGCTAGTTATGTGGTGCAAATAATAGGAATGACAATATTAATTTTATATACAATATTTATTCTTAAAGTAGACTATGGTAAGAATCTTCCACTTTTAATATTATTAGTTGCAACTGGTTCATTAGCAAGTTTATCATATGGAGTTGCATTATCAACTTTATTTAAAACAAATGAAAATGTTAAAACAGGAATTTTAATAGCAACAACAATGTTGTGGTGTACTTTATCAGGAATGACAGGAATGGTGTTAAAGTATGTGATTGATAAAAATGTACCAATAATAAATTTAATAAATCCTGCTAGTATGATAACAGATGGATTGTATTCACTTTATTATTACAATACGTTAAATAGATATTATTTTGATGTTATAAGTTTAGTGGTATTTTCAGTAATAATGATACTTTTATCTCTAAATGGATTAAGGAGGCAAAAGTATGACAGTATTTAAGACATTTTGGAAAATAATTAAGAAATATAGATGGTTAGTAATTCTATATACAGTGTTATTAGTGTCATTTAGTGGAATAAATATATCAAGTAATAATAACAATACGACATTTTCAAATAGTAAACCAAGTGTGGTAATTGTAAATAATGATTTAGAAGTTGGATTAACTAAGAATTTAATTGATTATATAAAAGATAATTCTAAAGTAATTACATTAAAAAATAATGAAGATGCTTTAGATGATGCATTATTCTATAGAGAAGTAAGTTATGTTATTTATATAAAAGATGGATATAGAAATGAAGTTTTAAATGGTGAGGTTCCAGAAATAGAAATTAAGACAACTGGAAATTATGATGCTTCATTAGCAGATATAATGCTAAAAAGATATTTAAAGGTACAAAATGTTTATAGAAAGTATATAAGTGATGAAGATCAATTAATTGAATCTATAAATGATAGTTTAAGTGAAAATGTAAATGTAGAAGTAACTTCTAAATTAGATCAAACTAAAGAAGAAAAAGTATCAAGATATTTTAACTATGCAAGTTATAGTATTATGGCTGTAATATTATTTATAGTGTGTTTAAACTTAGCAAGTTTTAATAAAAAAGAAGTAAAACTTAGAACAATTGTTAGTAGTATGGATTATAAAAAACATAATAGATTAATACTTTTAGCAAGTTTATGTTATGCTGTATTAGTATGGTTTATATATGTAATTCTTGGTGTAATAATATTAAAAGTAAATTTCTTAAATTTGAAAGGATTATTTTATTTATTAAACTCATTTATATTTTCATTTTGTTCTCTTTCTTTAGCACTTTTGATATCTACACTTGTAAATAATAAAAATGCCGTTGGTGGTGTTGTTAATATTGTAGCGTTAGGTCAAGCATTTTTATGTGGTGCTTTTATTCCTACAGAGTTTTTACCACAATCTGTAATAAATATTGCACATATATTACCATCATATTGGTTTATAAATACAAATGATTTATTACAGAAGATAGAGGTAATGAATACAAAATCTATACAACAAATTGTTATAAATATATTAGTACTAATTGGTTTTTCAATTTTATTTATAGTAATAAATAATATAATAGCAAGATTTAAGAGTAAATCATAAAAGACTTAGTAATTAATAAGTCTTTTTTTTGTGCTATAATATAATAAAATTTAATGTTTATTTAAAAAATGAATTTGGTATGGTATAATTAAATCATAGAAAAGGGGCAATAAAATGGATAATAATTCTATTAATATAAAAATAGGTGATATACCATCTGAAAATGAAGTAAAAGTTAAAAAGAAGAAGTATCATGTTGCTATCATAATTTTAATAGTACTAGGTTCTTTATTTATTATATCTGGTATGTTATTAGTGGTATGGAAATTAAAAGTAGAAGAAAAAAATGAAATAATTAATGGATATGAGGAAGTTAATAATAATGATAGTGATAGTGTTCCAAAAAAAATTTATACAACGGCACTTGATTTAGCTTCAAAAAATTTTGATTTAAGTTCTATTTTTAAAACTGGAAGTTTATCATATGTTACATCAAATAATGATGATAGGTATGCGAAAGTAAATGATGAAAGATATAAAAATTATCAAGATCTTAAAAATGATGTAGAAAAGGTATATACAAAAGAATTTGCAGAGCAATTATTAAATAGTAATCCAGTTTATTTAGAAGAAAATGGTGAATTTGTTATTGACTTACAAAATGCAAGTATTGCAAATGTTTTTGCGGGAAAAACAAATGAATATGTAGAAGTTAAAAATTATACTGATACATCTTTTGAAATAATATATAAGTTAGATGCATATATGAATAAAGAAAAAACAATTTTAGAAGAAAGACAATATACATTAAAAGCTGTAAAAGAAAATGATGTTTGGAAGTTAGATAAAATGTATTGATTAAACACTAGATTTATAATAGAATCAAAATAGGAGGATAATATGAAAAAGAAAATACTTTTTGGATTACTATGTTTAGTTGCTATTGTTACTTTAACTGGGTGTGGTAAAAAAGCTGCTTTAACAACAGAAGAATTTATATCAAAATCTGAAGCGAATGGATATCAAACAATTGATGTAAAAGCTCAATTTAGTGAATATGATGAGTTGAAAGCCGCAACACTTGCAATGAATGATAATTATCAAGTAGAGTTTTACGTTTTAGATAATGAAACAAATGCAAAATCAATGTTTGATACTAATAAAGCAACTTTTGAGGATTACAAAACTTCATCAAATGCTGAATCAAGTGTATCACTTAAGAATTATAGTACTTACTCTCTTACAACTGATGGATATTATATGTATTTATCTAGAGTTGATAATACATTGATTTATTTAAGAGTAGAAGCAACATATAAAGATGAAGTTAAATCATTTGTAAAAGCTTTAGGTTATTAAGAAGTCATTTAATAATGGCTTTTTATTTGACTAAAAATAGAAAATGTGGTAGAATAACGCTCGAAAAAAGAAAATATGTTTTCAGGAGGAAATTTATGAAAAAAGTAGGAATAGTAGTGGATATAGAATATTCTGAACCAGTTTTAGATAAGACTAGAATGGTATATGTAAAAAAGGTTAAAAGGAGTACAATACTTACTTTAGATAAAAATAAATCATTAACTACGTTTTCATCATCAGATTATATTGGTAGTGCATCATTGATAATTGGTGATATCGTTGAATATGATATAGATACAAGAACTATTACTAATGCTATAAAACATAGAAGGTATAGTTTAGATGAATGGGTTCAAATAATTAATATATATAAAGAATTCTCTAAATCACTTAAAATGCATAATTCAAATGAATTAAAAGATAAAGATGAGGAAATAGATTCAAGATTATATAAAATAGAAGCTAAATTAAAAGCAACGGTAACAGAAAACAAAAAAGGAAATAGTAGAACAAGATCATAACAGATCTTGTTTTTATTTGATAAAGTTTACATAAAATTGACAAAATTGGTTAAAAATGCTATAATATGTCGCAGTTATCAGATGATATAGTTTTAAAATAATGACTTATGTTATATATAAATCTTGTTATAACTATTACATAGTAGGAGGGGTTTTAAAAATGATGAAAGGTAGAACAAAATTAAACTATGGTAGTAAAGGTGCTTTAATTACTATGGATGATATTAATCATATGTTTGATTTGATTAATTCGGATTTAGATGAAGATGCAAAAGCTATAAACTTATATTCTTTTTGTAATGATTCTAGTTTAAAGAATAATATTGAACTTTATAATACTTTAGGTTTAAAAGAAGTAGAAAAACTTAAGGAATTATTGAAAATTTATAAAGAATATGAAGAAAAGGGCTATTTTAAGATTATGAAAAATTCTTATAGATGTACTTTGGAAGAAATAGCATTAAGAGTTAAAAAAATTAATTTAGTTTTTGATATTATTAATTCTAATGATAATGATTATAAAAAGGTAGAAAAATTGTTAACTTTATTTAAAGGCTCAAAAGAATTTAAAAGATCATATGCTTTATTAAGTAAATATGGCAAAAATGATGCTAGGTTAGATTTAGCAAGGGAAGCACTTGATAATTTTGATTTTTTATATGCTAAATTTAAAGAATATGAAGATAAGGATATAGTTAGTAACGTTAAATATGTTTTAAGTATAGAGAATTATCTTCAAGTTTATGATTATGCTAAGTTTGTAATAAGTGCTTATGTTAATACTCCTAGTAGTTACAAGAAGGAATTCTTAGATGAGTTAGGAATTGATAGAGAAATATTAGCATATTGTGCTAGTGTTATTGAAGAATTAGATGTAGATTTATATAAAGAATATTTATCAAAGAGAGAGTTAAATAGAAAAGAAAATTGTTTTAAAAATGCTGCTACCATATCTGATTTAGCAAATGGAATAAATACTGGTGTTTTATCAGATGGTACAAAATTTGAATTATTAGAATTTATTAAAAGAGTACCATTTAAGAATGATAAAAGTTTTGGTTCAGCATTAGCAAGTTTTATGAAAAGGAATAATCCTAAAGATATGAGTACAATTGTTTCATATGTTAACGATAATAAGTTGTCTTTAATAGATGCGTTTGAACCTTTAAATCTAAAAGCTCTTTATCAGACTAGAACTACTATAAATGGTATAGAAATTACAGATGAAGATAAAACATTAGTTTTAGATTATTTAAAAATTAATGGAATTCCTATTATTAATAAGTCTTATGTGTTAGCAAGAGCAAAATTTTTAAATGGTGAGATAACTAGAGAAAGTGTTGATAGACAAAAGGAACAAGTATCAAATTTTAAAAAAGTAAAGCCTAGAATATTAGTTCCAAGTATTAAAAGAAATAAATAATATGAATTGTTTTCATTGCTTAATTATTAATTAAAAGAGGTGTTTTTATGAAAGGATTACTATCATTTTATCCACTTGAAGAAGATGATGATCTTTCCCGTGCGAATGTGTTTAAGGGTGACATATATCATGACTATGAGGTACGCATTAATACTTTGTTAGATGATGATTTTTATGATATTATTTCAAATCCTTATGATTTAGAAGAGAATATAGATATTGATATTGATTCACGTTTATATGATGAAGAGTGGAAAGATTTTTTAACTAAGTTTAAGAATAATAGATTACAATATATTAAAAGTATTAATGATATTACATTTGGATACTTTGATTATAAGAAAATAGCAGATTTTGTAAAGAAAAATCCAGTTTTAAGTACAAAAAGATTAATTTTTAATGTTCCTTTTGATTTGAGTTTGGAAAAAATGGATGAAATAAATGAATTATTTGATTACAATACTTCAAATTTATATTTCTCATTATATGATAATGATAGTTTAATTACATTTAAGGAATATAAAGATACTATTAGTGCAATTGATAAAATGATTAATGAGGTAGAAAAATTTAATTTTTCACCTCTTGAAAAAATTATGTATATTTATGATATAGTAAGAGATAAAGTTTATACAGAAGTAGATGATGGTGAAGATAAAAGGAATTCAAGAGATTTAACATCATCATTATTAAGTGATAAAATAGTGTGTCTTGGGTATGCTAGAATATTTACTACATTGATTAAAAGACTTGGAATTAAATGTAATACGGTATTTTTAATCAACTCTAATAATAATAAAAATGGACATGCAAGAAATGTAATTTTTGTTGATGATGAAAAATATGGTGTTAAGGGTGTTTACTATTTTGATCCTACTTATGATAATAAGAAAAGTGAATCAGATAATAATTTCTTATATTCATATAGATGGTTTGCTGTTACAAAAGCAAAAATGGATAAAATTGGTGGGCGTAATTTATTCGAACTTAAATTTCCATATTATTCAAAAGATATGGTTCAAGAATTTGAAAAGCTAGTTGGTGAAGTTGGACTTAATGGTTTACCGAAAGAATTTATAGATTCAATAAATTATATGGCAGGTTTAACTGGCAGTAATTCTTTATTATTTAGAATTGCATTAATTAATAGTAAAAAAACGTTTGAATTAGATAATGAAGAGTTTAATCAAAAATTAGCTCAAATAGTAAAATATTTTAATTCACCTATAGCACCAGATGTTTTATTAAAGGTGCTATATAATGTTAGAAAACAACAGTATTATGTTAATCCAGATAAATATCCTTTTGGAGTTGATGATCTTTGTAAAATAGCGTATGAGTCTTGTTGGTATCGTAAAATGACTACTGAAGAAAAACTTTTACTTAAGATTTTTGATGAAAAAGAACATCTTGAATGTGATCCTAAAAGTGTTGTGGGAAAATTTGAAAAAGATATTGAACAGGTTAGATTAGCTAGAACATTAAAACGTGTTTATGAACAAAAGAATAAATAGAGCTGATAATGTTCAATATGAATATCATAATGGTAATGAAGTTGTGGGTATGGCTATATCTGGATGTACCGGAGTATTATTCTGAACGAGAAGAAAATAAATAAAGTTTAAAAGATCAGCTTGAATAAGTTGATCTTTTAAATGTTTTATATTATATCAATGTTTCTATTACTATATTCATAATACCTTTTTAATTTTAACATTTCTAATTAATAGAAATTAAAAATTACCTTATTTTGTGAATTCTAAGTGGAAATTTTACATACTTAGATATTGTATTGATTTTGATATTATGTTATAATAACCACCAACTATTTAGGGAGGAATTCTGTATGTTAAGCGAAAATAATATAAAAAATTTATTATCAAAAATGACAGATAATATGCATTCTAATGTAAAAAAAATTAAGAGTGTATTTGGAGGTATAGATTATATAGATGAAGATAATCAATCTATTTTGCATATTTTAGTAGATGATAAGTATGATGAAGCGAAATGTTTCCTTGCAATTAAATCATTATTAAAATTTGGATTAAGTCCAAATTTAGAAGCAGATTATAATTATAATTTTATTCAAACTGCTTTATATGCTGGATATAGTGAAGAATTTATTTTAAATATTATTACTGAAGCATTAAAATATAATTTAAATGTTAATCATGTTGATAGTGATAAAGACACTATTATGCATACTGCAATATATAGTGATGATTATTTAGGCGAAGTTGAAGGAATTTATGATTTATTATGTTCTAATGGATATGATTGTACTAAGGTTTGTTCAGAAGGCAGAAATTTATTGGAAGCAATGATTTTTCAAAAGCAATATTCTAAAAAACAAATAGAAAGTTTTAAGAAAAAATTTGAAGAAAGATATTCTAAGGTTAAACAAAATAATCAACTTAAAGAAGCTAAACCTGCTGTTGCTAATAATGTATCAGTAAAACAAAAAAATCCTGCTTCTACAGTAACTGTAACATTATCTGATAGAGATATTTCAGAACTTGAAAAATATGGGAAAATATTAAATAGAAAGAATTATGTAGTTGCACCGACTATTGGAAGGGGAAAAGAACTAAAAAATCTTATAATTACTTTAGCTCAAGATAAAAAGAGACCATTAATAGTTGGTGAATCAGGTGTTGGTAAAACTGCTATAGTAGATGAACTTGCTTATAGAATTAAAACTGGACAAGTGTCAAACTTTTTACAAGGAAAAATAATTTTGGAGGTTAATCCAAGTGATATAGTTGCAGGCTGTAAATACGTTGGAATGTTTGAAGATAACGTGACTAAATTAATGAAGCTATGTGAAAGATTAGATGTAATAGTATTTATAGATGAAATTCATACAATATATGGTCTTGGTTCAACTGTAGGTAAAAATAACGACATGTCATCTATGTTAAAACATTATATAGATAGATCTAACTTAAAAGTAATTGGAACAACAACTGAAAAAGAATATCAAGAATTCTTTAGTGATGATGCTTTAAAAAGAAGATTTGAAAAAATTATTGTTAAAGAACCTAATGAAGATATTTTATATCAAATAGTGGATAAGGTAATTGGGGATTATTATATAAAAAGTGGAATATCTTTTGAAAATGAAAATATAAGAACTCAAATAGTAAATATTATATTAAATGCTACTGAAAAAAGGCATAGAGTATATAATGATAGCGTTAATAACCCAGATTTAGCAATATCTATTGTTGACAAGGCGTTTGCATTTGCAAAAGTTTATGATAGTGAATTTATTACAGCAGAACATTTTGCTGAAGGATTTGAATATTGTGATAGAATATATGAATTTACAAGAGAACAAGCAAAAGCGGAATTAAGAAAATTAGATACAAGTATATCTAAACCAGTTCAAAGAGTATTAAAAATAGATTTTAATAAATTTAAAAAATAAAAAAGAAAGAGGATAATATCATGCCAAAATTAACTGATGAACAAATGAAAGATTTATTGAAACAAACAAATCTTATATCACTTTCATTAAATGTTGGTAAGAAAAATGAAGAAAAAGCACTTAAAGAATGTTATGAATATATTAAGAATGGTGATAAAGCTATTAATGATATGACGCCTCTTACTATTTATTATATTATTAGTAAATTACCAGAAGAAAGACAAATAGCGTTTTTAAAGGAAAATATTAAATATATAAAAGAACATGATAAAGATATATTTTTATATACAATGATGGAGCCTAAATCTTTATCTTATTTTTTCTCTTTTAATGTTTTAAAAGAATTAAAGAATATCGACGTAGAAATATTTAAAAGAGTTATAAATCAAAATCCTGAAAATTTATTTCACGGATTTACTCATGAAGATTATTATTCTTTTTATAATCAATTTTATACTGATTTAATTGAAATAGAAAATAGAAAATTTATTCATGGAGTGTATTTTCATAATAGATGTTGTTATGAAAATGCTAATACAAATGAAATGAATAATGTTTTTCAACAACAAAAAGTGTATAATGAAGAATTTATGAACTATTTTTTAGATGTGTTTAATGATAAAATCAATACATTTAATCCCAGACAACTTTTATCATTTTTAAAATATATAGATAATACAGAAGTATATAAAGAGTTTGTAAATAAACATTATGTTAAATTAAATCTTGCTTTCGCCAATATTGATGAATATGATTTAGAAAAATATTTAAGTGAAACTTATAGCATCAAGAAAGAAATTTTAATACCAAAATTTTTTAAAAATATAATTAAGAAACAAGATATTAAAAAGATATTATCTGAAATAAGTCCTAGAATTATTGTAGATTTGTATAGTAATAATAAAGAAGTTTTTAAGTCATTAACTTTAAATGATTGGATTAAATTGTGCTCTAAAATTGAAACAATTAATGATGATTTAAAAAATATATTAGATACTTTTGAAATAGATAATATAGAAGAATTATTTGATACAAAGTTTTATACTTCTTATTTACATAGGGGAGATGTATCTGCATTAAGATATATTGAAACAAAGTATAGAAATAATATTAAGAATAAAGGTATATTAGAAGAAATAGATGTAACAACTTCAATTTTTTCAGAGAAATATTTAAATAATTTAAGTGAACTTAAAGAAATGTTGCAAAATAATGCTATTTCAAAAAATGATAAAATCTATAAACAACATTTATCAAATTTTATATTATTTTTAAAAAATCAAAATATTATAAATAATATTGAAAATAACAATTTTAAAGAAATAGAAAAATTATTTTATAGAATTGTTATGGGTAAATCAATTACGATACTATATCAATTATCAAGTATTGAAGAAATAACTATATTTAATAGATTAGGTCAAATTGATTTTAAAGTAAAAGATTTTACAGTAGAACAATTAGAAAATTATAATGTTAAACAACATAAACAATTATATAAAAAGTTCGAAAAAAGTGATTGGCATTTTAGAATTTATAAACAGTTAATTTTAAAATTAATGTTAATGGTGGGTTTTAATAATGCAAGAGCTTTATTAGAAATAGATGATACATTACCTGTATTAGAACATTTAATAGGTAATGTTGATATTAAAAGCGTTAAATTAGATGAACAAAGTAACCCAATATTAAATACTAAGTTAATGAATTTATTATTTAGTGATAAAAATTATTCTAAAATGAAAGAAATGTTATCTAACAAAGATAATGATTTATATAAATATTTTCCAAGAATATTTAATGAATGGAAAGTAATTGCCATGAATGATAAAGATAAATCATTAAAAATAATAGTAGATTTTTTAAAAAGTGATGAAATATCATTACCATCTAAATATTATCGTTTAGAGGGATTATTTAAATTTATTGGATGCAGTAATAGTAATGTAAATGAAACTTTATTATTACATGATCAAATGTTAGCTAGAGTAAGTTCTACAATACCAAGAATTAAAGGTACTAAAAATGAATATTCTTATGAAATATTAAGGTTAGATGATATGGAGGCATTAGCCATAGGCAATAAAACAGATTGTTGTTTTACTGTATTGGGTAACGGTTATTCGTGCTTAAAGCATTCTTTAACAAGTAATAATGGTAGAATATTGGTAGTTAAAAAGGGTAATGAAATTTTAGCACATAGTTGGATATGGAGAAATGGGGATTTATTATGTTTAGATAATATTGAAATTTCTAAAAAAATAAACTCAGTAGATTTCTTTGATGTATATTTACAAGCTGCGGATGAAGTAATAAAAACTTCATATCAATCAGAAGGAATAGAAAAATGTATTAAAAATGTTACAATTGGATTTACTAACTTTGACAAAGAAATAAAAGGTATTGAACAATATCCTTGTTTAATAGCAAAAGATTGTGATCTGGAATATAAAGATTTTGGAAGTAGATTAGGAAGTAATAGAAAATTTGTTGATGTTTTGCCTCAACCGATTGAAAAAGTTGGATATTCAGATTCAAAAAATGTTCAATATTTAATTAGAGGAAATGGTGTATTTAATTTAGGTCAAAGTTATTTGACATATCAAGATGAAAGAAAAGATATTATGTATTATTCAAAAGATGAATCTTATGAAGAGGATTATGTAAAAATTATGAATAAGAAAGTTAATGCTTTAAGATATGTAAAAGCAGAAAGAAATAATACTTTAGAATCCTATAAAGTAATAGATGTGGAAGATTTAAAAGAAGTTTATTGTAATGATGATTGGTACGTTATAAGTTATATAACTGGAGATATAGAAACATTTAATAATTCATCAGATGAAAGAGCTAATAACGAAATAAGCTCGATTTCTTTAAAAAATGGAAAAACTTTAAAAAAGGTAATTTAATAAAATGATGATAATTGTGAATTGTTATGATTCGTAATCATCATTATTTTTTTGTTTCATAGTCATTAATATAATAATCAAAATTTGATTCATTTTTAATTTTATTAATAGTAGTTTCAATATAGTTTTTATCTTCATTACTAAAAAATCCGTTATCTGACATCTCAATTATTACATCTCCATAAATTGAATCTTTTTTATTCTTGCTATATAGTTTTTAATAAGAAAGTCTAATGATTTTTTCTAAGTATTTTTTAGGCTTTTCAATAATTTTACTAACATTACTATCAACATTTTTTATATATTCATTAATGGTATTTATATCATCGTAACTAATTATATAATTATTTTTAGTAAGTTTTGTAGGTTTAAAATTATTAACAATTTCTCTTTGATTCGTTTAGATTTTTCTAAAGTTATATTAGTTGATTTATCAAATTCTTTAGTAATGAAAAAAGCCCATATCAACAAGTGATATAGGATATTCTATAAAAATAAAACTCACACAAGGTGTGAGTAATTCTCTCAATGGAGCAGTTTAAATACATCTTACAAACTCGCTCTCTTTCTATATATGATTATACATCATTTTTTCTTAAATGACAAATTTTAATAATTAACTTTTTAATAATATTTTAATAATTAAAATCTATTTTCATGTTATAATTATACATAGAACTGAAAGACAAATAGTTAAAGGAGGACATTATGAAAAAGAATATATTTAAAATTGTTTTAATGATTTTAGGAATAGGAATTTTAGATTATGGAATTATTACTGAAATTGATGGTATAGGAAGATTTGCCATGATTTTATTTGGAACTTTATTTTCTATTATTGCTTGTTTAATTTCGTTTGATAAGAAAGAAAAATAGTAATTTGAAAGTGAGATAATTTATGAAGAAATATATATTAAATCCTATTTCATTATTTTTTATAGGTGCTATTTTAGGAATAATAAGCAAATTATTGGATATACTTTTTGTTGGCAATTTATTTATGATGACACTTGGATATATGTTTTCAGATTTACCAATATGGGTACTATTAGGAATATTGATTTCGATATATAGTGATACAAGGAAAAAAGCAATGATAAATATATTTCCATTTTGTATAGGAATGCTAATTTCATACTATGTAACAGCAGAATTAACAAATGCAGTATATAGCTGGAATTTTATCAAAGGTTGGACAATATTTTCTTGTTTATCGCCTTTATTTGCTTATTTTACTTGGAAAACAAAAGAAGAAGGATTATTTGCCAAATTTATATCAATAGGACTTATTTTAGTAACAATTATTGGAAATTATATACTAGTTAGAACATTTACTATACCAGATTTAATAATAATACCTATAATCGTTTACTTCCTATTTATTAAAAAAGTTAAAAGATAAATTACAATTTGTTGATTGAATTAGTTTGAAATACAACTAATCTTTTTATATAATAAAATTTATATTAAAAAAAACTAACTATTTCTAGTTAGCACTTATTATTCTCAGAAGTTAATTTCCGAGTTTCCTATCAATTTGGAGCGGTTAAGCTACAACTTACGAATCATAACGCTCTCTTTCTAAAAATATTATATATAAATTCTTATTAAATTTCAATGGGAGTATGGAGAATTTTGTTATTTTATAGTATAATTTTGTAAAGGTGATTATATGAAATATAATGTGGAAAAAGATAGTAAAAAATTTTATTTTGGAAAACAAGAAGACTATTCAAAATATAGACCTACATATCCAATTGAACTTTTTGATTTTTTATCAAAAGAATACAATATTAAAAATAAAATTATAGTTGAGTTAGGAGCAGGAACTGGAAAGTTTTCTAAAATAGCAAGTTCGTATTGTAAACAAATTTATTATGTTGAACCAAATATTGATATGATTAACAAAGGAAAAGAATATTGCAATGATTGTGATAATATTGTTTATATTAATAAAAGTGCAGAATCAACAGAATTGCCTGAAAATTCAGTTGATATAGTATTTGCAGTTCAAAGCTTTCATTGGTTTGATAAACAAAAATTAAAACAAGAAGTAAATAAAATATTAAAATCTAATGGATATTTTGCAATAGTTTGGAATGACTGGGAAGATGAAAATAATGAATTTAGTAAGGAATACTTCAAATATATAAGCTCTTGGAATACTAAACTTACTGGTAAAACATATCAACATAAAAATGTTGATGATCGTAAAAATTTTTTTAAGAATAGTGAATATAAGACTTATACATTTATCCATTCTAAGGATTATACTATAGATATGCTAATAGGGTTATCTAAATCATTATCGTATGCTCCAAAAGAAGATAGTGAGTATTATGATGAGTTTATAAATGGTATTATAACTATTTTTAATAAATATAAAAAAGATGACATCGTTCGTTTTGATTTTCATACAGAAATGTTTATAGGAAAGATTTAGGTGATGATTAATGATTGATAATGGTTATCTTTTTGCTAAAGACTTGTTATATTTGATAAATTAATAGTGATTATTCCGAGTTCTAATTTGTTACTTTAAATTTATCATTATCTTTTATAGGTATTATTCTTATTAAATCTCTCCAAGTTTTACCTAAAATATTTTCTTTATTGTAGATGTTTGTAATTTTTTTGTGGCTTTTACCTTCTAAATCTTTAAATGATATTTTGATTTTAAAAGTATTTACATAAGTATCATTACATTCATCAAACATTAGGTATTTATTATTCTTAATAACAATGATATGTGGCATAACATAAGCAACATTTGTACCTGTTATATTTTAACACAACCATTATTTATAATTGTAGTAGTATTAGTAAATCTTCCAATCATCTCAATTTTTCTTTTTAATTTATCATTTATTTTTAATTCTTTTGTTTCTATATTTAACATAAAAAGGCTCCTTTACATAACAAAAAAACTAACTATTTCTACATTATATTTTTATAAAATAAAAACTTACGAACTTTAGTCCGTAAGTTGTCTTCAAATGGAGCAGATGATGGGAATCGAACCCACGTAGTCAGCTTGGAAGGCTGAGGTTCTACCATTAAACTACATCTGCATAACTACTACTAAATAGTAGGCATTTATAATTCTATATTAAATAGTAGTTGTTGTCAACACTTTTTATTTATTTTTTTAAAATTTTATGTTACTATTGTATGCAAAAGAAGGTGAAATTATGTATTACTTTGATTTTTCTGCAACAACTAAACCAAGTGATGAATCAATGAATATATTTTTAAGAGATGCAGATAAGATTTGTGATAATGATACATTAAGTTTAGAAAAAGAAAATTTAAAGAAAGTTTTAAATACTAATTTAGATGTTATATATACAAGTGGCTCAACTGAATCAAATAATCTTGCTATTAAAGGAGTATTAAATAAATATAAGAATCAAAATAAACATATTATAACTACAACTTTGGAACATTCATCTGTTAATGAAACATTACTATATATGAAAAAATTTGGTTTTATAATTGACTATGTTAAATTAAATAATGGTATAGTAGATATTGAATCATTAAAAGATTTAATAACTCGTGATACTGTTTTAGTAAGCATTTGTTCAGTTAATAGTGAGACTGGTTTATTACAACCGATTGATAAGATAAAAGAATTATTAAAAGAATATGAAAGTGTTATTTTTCATTGTGATATGACACAAAGTATAGGTAAGGTTAATATTGATTTAAATAATATAGATTTAGTAACTTTTAATTCTCATAAAATATTTGGTTTAAAGGGAATAGGTGTGTTATTAAAAAATAAAAATATAGAGTTAGATAAAATAATTTTTGGTGAAAGAACATATAATTTAAGACTTATTAAATCATTTAATTATACAGTTTCTGATGCAATAAAAAAAATAAAAGAAAATTATATTTATGTTGAAAAATTAAAAGAAGAGTTTATAAATGATTTAAAAGATTTTGGTGGAATTACAATTAATTCAAATAGTAGTTGTATACCATATATAGTTAATTTTAGTGTAAATAGTATAAAACCAGAAACTTTTTTGCATGCATTAGAACAATATGAAATATATGTATCTACAAAGAGTGCTTGTTCTACAAATAATGATTATTCTTTATCTGTTTTATCATTAACTAATAATCTTGAATTAGCTAAAACAAGTTTGAGGATAAGTCTTTCAATATATAATAATAGTGATGAGATTCATTATGTTACATCTAAAATAATGGAATGTTATAATAAATTAAATTTAAAAGGTGATAAAAAATGAGAAAAGAAGTTTTAGAAACATTTAAAAATACATCATTAAAATATATTGGAAATGTTAATTCGTTGCATGGTCTAGGTACACTTTCTAAAAAATTAGAAACTGCAGCTTCTAAACAAATTCTTGATATTTTATCTTTAAATGATAAAGAGATAATTTATACTAGTGATTTATCTGAATCAATAACTTTAGGTGTTTTAGGATATTTAGAAAATCATAATTTAAAAAATAAAAATATAGTAATAGAAAAAAATATTAATTCTTCATTAGATGAAATTTCTAAAAAATTTAATAAAAATTTAGAAATAAGAGAAACTAGTAATATAGAAAGTGATGTAAATAAATTAGTTGATGATAATACTTTAATAGTATGTACTAATAAGTATGATGATTATTTAATGAAATTATGTAGATCATATGGGTGTGTATATTTTTTAATTTTAACAGAAGATAATTATTTTAAAGATTTAAATGGTATTGATTTAGTATGTTTTGATTCATTACTTTTTAAAGGTATACCTGGAATAGCTTGTCTTATAAAGGGAAAAAATTTAAAATTAGAACCAATTATAAATGGTGGAAAATCAACTACAATATATAGAAGTGGGACACCTTCGCTATCTTTTATTGTTTCTTTAGCAAAATCAATAAGACTTGAGTATAAAAAATAAAAATATGTAAACAATATAAAAGGGTGATTATATTGAAAAAAGATCAAAAGATAAATTGTACAGTACACAGCTGTGAACATTGCGATTGTGATTCTGATTGTTGTAAATTAAGAGAAGTAGAAATAGCAAAACAATGTGGATGTGTTACTGAAAAAGAAGAAACGATTTGTTCTAATTACAAATTAAAAGATGAATAGAATATTCAAAAATAAACTAAGATATATTAATTATCTTGGTTTATTTTTTGTTTACTTAAGTTTTATTAAATGATAAAATGATATATGTAGATAGGAGAGGTAAATATGAAAAAAATATTAAGTATGATAGGAACAATTGCATTAGTAGTAATATTTATAGTATTAGTGTCTGTTATATCAAGTAAACAAGCAAATAAATATTTTAAAGAAATTTCTTATGAAGATTATAATACTATGAAAAAAGATGAATTATTAGTGTATAAGGGAACTTCAAGTTCAACAGCAGAGTCATTAAAACAATTTTCTAATGTTAATGATTTGAGAATGAAAGAATTAAATACAAAAGATTTAGAGGATGAGACATCAGAAGTAATTGAATATTGGAAAAATAATGAGTTAGTGTCTACTTATACTTTTGATTCATTTAAATTAAAAGATGGAGAAGAAAAAGGTTCATTACAAACAGTTACTATGAGTGAATATTTAGATATTATCAAAAAAGATGGTCTTCATTTTATGTTTGTAGGAAGTGAAAGCTGTGGATATTGTAAAATGTTCAAAGAAGAAATTGCAAAGTTCTATGAAGAATATAAAATTAATATGTATTATTTAGATTTATCAACACTTGAAGAAGAGGATTATGAAAATTTATTAAAATCTGATACATATTTTGCAACTGAACAATGGGGGACACCAACTACAATGATTTACTATAATGGACAAAGAGTTGAAATGATTAGTGGTTATGTAGATAAAGATACAATTGTTTCTAAATTAAATGATGTATATCTTAAATTATTTATAGACGAAACAAAGGAAAAATAAAATGAGTAAAGATACTGTTTCGTTAGCAACAGAATATAAAAGAAAATATCCAGGTACAGTAGCTTGGAGAGTAAAAAGTCATGCTAGAATAATAGATAAGCATTTAAATCCACAAGAAGAAGTTCTTTATGCTTTTGCAGGACAGAAAAATGATGAATCGTATAATATTTTTACGAGTTGTGTTGTTGCAATAACTAATAAAAGAATTCTTGTTGGTATGAAAAGATTATTCTTTGGTTACTTTTTATGGTCAATAACACCGGATATGTTTAATGATTTAACAGTGATAGCTAATATGGTGTTTGGAAAAGTAATAATAGATACTGTAAAAGAAAAAGTGATAATAACTAATTTGAGTAAAAAATCATTAAGTGAAATAGAAACAAATATTTCAGAAAATATGATGAAATTAAAAGAAAGATATATTAAAGAAGACTAGCGTTACTGCTAGTTTTCTTTTGCAATCTAGTTTTTTCATGATATAATATAATTGTTTTAGGTGATAAGAATATGGAGTACAAATTTAAAATAAATGATTTTGAAGGTCCATTAGATTTACTTTTACATTTAATAAAAGAATCAGAAATGGAAATAACAAATATTGAAATAGTAAAGTTAACAGATCAATATTTAAAATTTATAAATGATATGAAGGATATGAATTTAGATATTGCTTCTGAATATTTAGTAATGGCATCAGAATTAGCATATTTGAAATCTAAATCACTTTTACCAATTAAGGATGAAGAAAAAGAAGAGTATGAAGAGGCAAAAGAAGATTTAATTAATAGATTAATTGAATTTAAACAATATAAGGAAATTAGTAGTAAATTTCAATATTTGGAAGAAAAGCGAAAAGATATATTTACAAAGGCTCCATCAAGTTTAAAGGAGTATTCTGATTCTAAAACAATGATAGGTGATGGCGTAACTTTAGAGAATCTTTTAGAAGCTTTTCAAAAGTTTTTGGAAAGAAAACAAAGTTTAGAACCGTTATTAACTAAAATAACTACTAAAGAATTTTCAGTTGATGATAGAATAAGTGAAATAAGAAGTTTATTTAAAACAAAAGAAAGATTAGAGTTTTTTGATTTGTTTGATAATTTTTCTAAACCATATGTGGTTGTAACATTTTTATCTATTTTAGAAATGGCTAAAAATAATGAATTAATTATAACTCAAGAAAATAATTTTGATAAAATATATTGCGAGGTGAGACAATGAATAAAAAAGCAGCATTAGAGGGTCTATTATTTTTAATAGGAAATGAAGGGTTAACTCTACCTCAAATAGAAGCCATTTTAGAAGAAGATGAAGAAGTGTGTATTAAGCTTTTAGGTGAATTACAGGATGAATATAATAATAATGATAGGGGAATAGCACTTAAGGAACTGGGTAATTCATATAAATTAGTAACAAAGGAAGAATATAAGGATTATTATAAAAAATTAACAGAATTATCTAATATTAGAACTTTGTCACCTTCAGCACTTGAAACTTTAGCAATAATTGCGTATAATGAACCTATCACACGTTTGGAAGTTGATGAATTAAGAAAAGTTAACTCTGGACAAATGATAAGAAGTCTTATAGCAAGAGATCTTGTTAAAGAGGTAGGAAGAAGCGATAAGATAGGAAGACCAAGATTATATGGAATAACAGATCAGTTTCTTGATTATTTTGGGCTTTCTTCAAGAGATGAACTTCCTAAAATAGAAGAGATTGAGAAAGATCAAGAAGAAATTGAATTATATAACTCAAAATATAAAGAGGAAATATAATTTTTCTATGCCTGTGTGGCGGAACTGGTAGACGCGCTGGACTCAAAATCCAGTGATAGCAATATCGTGTGGGTTCGAGTCCCACCACAGGCACCAAAAATAATAAAAACGACTTTTATAAGTCGTTTGTTTTTTTATTAAATTAATTCTTATTATAGTATCATCACATTTTTACTAATATACATATGTTATGGTTGGTTGTATTATAAACTATTGATTGTAAACTAACTTTACTAAAAATATTATTTTTGTTATTATTAATAGTGTAAGAATAGAGTTGATGAAGTAGATGAAAAGTAAAAAGTCTATACTATTTATAATATTGTTTTTATTTGCTAGTATCGGTTATTTTTTATATAACAATAATAATTTTAGTTTTGCATTAGAAGACGGTTCTTCTAAATTTAGCGAAGATATAAATGAAGAATTAGAAGTATATTTTTTAGATGTTGGTCAAGCAGATTCAATACTGATAAGAAATAAAGATAAAAATATGTTGATAGATGCTGGAAATAATAATGATGGTGATTATTTGGTATCATATTTTAAAAGTATTGGCATTGAAAAATTTGATTATGTAGTTGGTACACATGCTCATGAAGATCATATTGGTGGAATGGATAATATTATAGATAATTTTGAAATTGGAAAGTTTTATATGCCAGATAAGATAACAACGACAAAGACATTTAGAGATGTTTTGGATGCTTTGGAAAGAAAACAAATAAAGTTTAATGTTCCAGAAATAGGGGATGAATTAAGCTTTGGGGATGTAAATATAAGAGTTATCTACGTATCTTCAGATGATGAATTAAATGATACATCTATTGTTCTTAAACTAACTTATAAAGATATATCTATGCTATTTATGGGAGATGCTAGTACTAAAGTTGAAGAAAAAATATTGTTGCAAGATTTAAAATCAGATGTATTAAAAGTTGGACATCATGGTTCTATATATTCAACAAGTGAAGACTTTATAAAAGAGGTAGAACCTAAAATATCAATAATAGAGGTAGGAAAAAATAATAATTATGGTCACCCAAGATATGAAGTTATTGAAAGATTGAAAAACATAGGAAGTAAAGTTTATAGAACAGATGAAGATGGCACTATTAAAGTATCTAGTGATGGAGAAAAATTAAAGGTAGAGTTTTTGAATACTAATACAGATGGAGGTAGTAAATGAAATATATTGTAGATAGAGTCACTGATAATGTAGCAGTTTGTGAAATATATGATACAACTTCGATGGTTGAAATTGATTTATCAGAAATTGATTTTAATGTTGAAGAGGGGGACATTTTAGTGTATGAAAATAATAAGTATTATAAAGATGAAGATGAAAAGCAAAGAATAATGTCTGAGATAGAGGAACAATTAAACAGACTTAAGAATTTGCAATAACTAATAAAAAATGATAAAATTTTAACAAGGAGGACATCATGGGAATAATACAATTATCAAATAAAATGACAGATTTAGATTATAAAACTGTAAACAATATTAAAGCTTTAGCAATAGATATGATTAATGAAGCACAAAGTGGTCACCCTGGAATAGCATTGTCTTGTGCTCCAATACTTTATACTTTGTATGCTAAACATTTAGTTTTTGATCCTAAAAATGATAAATGGATAAATAGAGATAGATTTGTTATGTCAGCAGGACATGGTTCATCAGTTTTATATTCAACACTTTTTATGAGTGGTTTTAATTTAACTATTGATGATTTAAGAGCTTTTAGAAGCATTAATTCAAAAACACCAGGACATCCTGTATTAGACAAGACGCCAGGAGTTGATTTTTCAACTGGTCCGTTAGGTCAAGGAATTGCATCAGCAGTAGGTATGGCTATGGCTGAAAAGTTTTTAAACAAGAGATATTCATATACTAAAAAGAATAGTTTAATTGATCACTATACTTATTGTTTATGTGGAGATGGTGATTTAATGGAAGGTGTTTCATATGAAGCATGTAGTATGGCAGGGCTTTTAGGACTTGGTAAATTAATAGTATTATATGATTCAAATAATATGACGCTTGATGGACCAAGAGAAACTTCATCAAATGAGAAGGTTTTAGAAAGATTTAGAGCAATGAACTGGGATGTTCATCAGGTTAATGGTAATGATTTAAATGCAATTGATGTTGCTATTTCCAAAGCAAAATCAAGAAAAGATAAGCCATCTTTAATTGAAGTTAAAACTATATTAGGTTTAGGATCAAAACTTGAAAATACAAATTTAGTTCATGGAAAACCTCTTGAAGAAGATGATATAACTTTATTGAAGGAAAAATTAGAAATAAGGGATATTCCATTTACAGTTGTTTCAGAATGTTATAATAAAATGACTGAGGAAGTATTGGAAAGAAATTATAAAATTATTGATAAATATAATAGTCTTTATGAATTTAAAAATAAAAAAATAAGTAATTTTAAAGTTGAATTTGAAAACCTTAAAAATAATAATTTTAAAATGAATATAGATTTTTCATTAAATAAAGAAGATACTGAAGAACAAAAAGGAATTGCTATTTCTAAAAAAATGTTAGAAAAAATTATAACAGATGAAAATCTAGTATTAAATGCATCAGCTGATGTTTTTACATCTTGTAATACGTACATTGAATCAATGGGAGATTTTACTAAGAGTAGTTGTGGTAGAAATATTCATATGGGTGTAAGAGAACATGCAATGGGAGCAATTTTAAATGGAATTACTGCTTGTGGTATTAGATGTTTTGGAAGTTGTTTTTTAACTTTTTCTGATTATTTAAAACCTGCAATTCGTTCTGCAGCTTTAATGAAATTACCAGTAATATATATTTTTACTCATGATACATTAATGAATGGACAGGATGGTTCATCACATATACCAGTTGAACAACTAGTTTCTTTAAGATCAATACCAAATGTTGTTGTTTATAGACCCTGTGATGCTAATGAAATAATTGGTTCTTATAAATCTGCAATAAATGATTTAGAACATGTAAGTATACTTATTATAAGTAAGGAAAAATTAAATACTTTAGAAAATACAAGTATTAATTCTGTATCAAAAGGTGCATATATTTTAAAAGATAATACAGATCTTGATGCTTGTATAATTTCTACTGGCTCTGAGGTGGAAACAGCATTGTATGTTGCTAAAAGATTAGAAGAATTAGGTAAAAAAATTAGAGTTGTTTCAATGCCTTCAATTGAAAAATTCTCTATGCAAGATAAGAAATATTTATATGATGTGTTACCAAAAAATTGTAAGAGATATGTTATAGAGTATTCTTCTTCATATTCTTGGTATAAATTTATTACTAATCCAAGTAATATGTTTACAATTGATATATTTGGTAAATCGGGTAAGAAGGATGATTTATTAAAAGAATATAAGCTTGATAAGGATTCTATTCTTAATAAAATTCTAAAAACACTAAAATAGAAAATGGTGATATTATGGAAAGACTTCAAAAAGTTATTGCTAATTCTGGATATACTTCTAGGAGAAAAGCAGAAGAATTAATTATAAATTCAAGAGTCAAAGTTAATGGTGTAATAGTAAATAGTCTTGGTACGAAGGTTAATAAAAATGATAAGATAGAAATCGATGGAGTAATCTTAGGTAAAGAAGAAAAGGTATATTTTTTACTTAATAAACCACGTGGATATGTGTCAACAACGAGTGATGAGTTAAATAGAAAAACAGTTGTATCATTAATTGATACAGATAAGAGAATATATCCAGTGGGGAGACTTGATTATGATACAACAGGACTTATTCTTTTAACTAATGATGGTGAATTGTCCAATTTACTTATGCATCCAAAAAACAATATCGATAAAGTGTATGTTGCAAAAATAAATGGTTTTTTAACTGTAGAAGAGCAAAAAAAATTAAAAAGTGGAGTTTTAATTGAGAATGTTAAAACTTCTGCTTCAAAGGTAAAGGTTAGAAGTTTTAATAAGAAGACTAATACTTCTATAGTTGAAATAACTATTCATGAAGGAAAAAATCATCAAGTTAAGAAGATGTTTGAGGCGGTTTCACATGAAGTATTAAAATTAAAAAGAGAAAAGATTGCATTTTTAAATCTTCAAGGCTTGAACTCTAAAGAATATAGAAGTTTAACAATTAAAGAGGTAAAACAACTTTATAATTTAGCAAATCAAAAATAATAATCTACTTATGTAGGTTATTTTTATTTTCTCTCTAATAATTATTATGAAGGGAGATAATATGAATGAGTCATATAATTTTGTTTTACAAGAAGATAAATATGATTGTGGGATAGCATGTTTAATAACAATATTTTTACAATTTGGTATTAAAATATCTCGGGAAAGAATTTTAGAACTAATTAATATTGATGATGGTGTTAGTGCATATGATTTAATTAGGGTGAGTAAAGTAATAGGAGTTGCTGCGAAAGGAGTTAAGGCAACAATAAATGATTTAAATGATAAAACCTATCCGGTCATAGCGCATACTATCAAAAATAAAAGCTATTTTCATTATATTGTTATCTTAAGAAATAATAAAAAAAGTAAAAAACTAATTGTAATGGATCCGACAATTGGTATTTGTGAAAAGTCATATGAGGAATTTGAGAATGAAACTACAGGAATATTTATATTATTTTCAAGTGATATTTTAAAAAGAGATAGAGATAAAAGATTTAAGAAAGTAATAATCGATCTTTTGAAAAATAATAAGAGTATTATATTACTTATTATAGGTCTTTCACTTTTATTTATAATAATATCGATATTATCAAATTATTATTTTAGTAATTTAACAAAATTTTTAGACAATGGTTTAACAAATTTAATAAGGATATCATTTATCTATTTATTAGTTTATTTATTTAAGAATGTTATAGGTTTTATAAAGGATAAATTAGTTATATTTCTAAATATAAAGATAGATAAAAAAATGATAAAAAAAGTATTTAATCATATTATTTTCCTTCCATACAAATATTTTTATAAAAAAACAACTGGGGAATTATCTACTATCATAAATGATATAGAAAATTTTAGAATTATAACGGAAAAATTTTTAATAATGTGTATTATTGATATATTAGTGATTTTAAGTTTGCTTATATATCTGGTTAGTTTTTCGTATGTTTACTGTATTATTTATATTATTTTTATAGCTGTACTTATATTTATTTCATATAAGTATCAGAATATATTTAATAGTAGATATTTAAAACTTAAGAGTGATAAAATTATTTTTAACTCGAAAATATTTAACTTTTTTACATCATTTAACACTATAAAAAGTCTTCATGTGGAAGATAAAATATGTAAAAGAGTTGGTAGTACTTATAAGAAAGTATCTGATAGCACAAGGGATTATTATAAAATAAGTAATAATTATAAGTTTGTATTAAATAACATGATAGATATATTTTATATTTTAATTATGTTATTTTCATCATATTTAGTGATAAAAAAAAGAATAAGTATTTATGATATGATTTTGTTTTCTAGTTTATTTTATTTTGGAGTTAGTTATATTGCAAATATTTGTGATGTAGTACTGTATTTTACAATATATCAATCATCTATAAATAAGATATTAGATATATTGGATATAGAAAAAGAAGAGTTTAAAGAAACAAAACTATCGAGAATTAAAAGTATTGATTTTATTGATGTTACATATGTTATAAATAATAAGTCTGTTTTAGATAAAGTAAATTTAAAAATTAATAGAGATTGTCATTTATTTATAACTGGAAAAAGTGGTATAGGTAAATCAACATTAATAAAACTTTTACTAAAATATGATAAGTTAACTGGCGGTAAAATTTTAATTGATGGAATAGATATAAAGTATTTGCCATTAGAGTATATAAGAAATAGTATTACTTATGTTTCACAAAATGAGATGCTTTGTAATGATTCAATTATTAATAATATGAAATTAATAACATCTGATAAAAAGAAAATAAATAAAGCATTTAAAACTTGTTTGATTAATGAAATTTTAGAAAAGAAGAAAATAGATGAAGATTATTTTATAGAGGAAAATTGCAATAATTTCTCGGGAGGAGAAAGGAAGAAAATGATAATTGCAAGGGCACTTCTTAAAGTAAAAGATATCTTAATATTTGATGAAAGTTTTAATGAAATAGATGTAAAAGAAGAGAAGATAATTTTAAATAATATATTTAAGTACTATCCTGGTTTAACAGTTATTTTAATTTCTCATAGAAAGAATAATGTTTGTATGTTTAATAAAGTTTTTGAATTAAGGGAGGTTTATGAAAGAAATAAGTAAAGTTGAATTAAAAAGTATAAGAGGTGGGGTAGGTATTTGGACGATAATTTCTGCTATAGCAGGTATAATTTTCGGAAGTGGAATACTAGATGGTTTTACTAGACCTTTGAGGTGTCGATGATGAAAAAATTAAATAGTAATGAATTAAAAAAGGTGAAAGGAGGCATTAATTTATCTGCTGCATTAATAAAAGTAATTATATCTGCAATTGATGATCTTTTAGATGTAGGAAGAAATATTGGAAGTAGTTTTAGGAGAACTATAGCAGGTAAAATGTGTGGATTTAAATAAAAATAAATTCTAAAATAAACATAGTCTTTTTTTAAAAAATACATTATAATATTTTTAGGTGATTTAAATGGACGCTGTTAAAAATATGATTTCAAAAAGAGCAAGTGATCAAGACTTGATAAATGAATTTGTATTAAATCTAAAAGATGAAAAGTTTAAGAATTTATGTGATGCTATTCCATGTAGCGAAAAAGTTTTATCAAAATATACTTCATTATTAAAAGATTCATCAATTGAGTATAATAATTGTAAAAATTGTAAAGGATTAAAAAATTGCAAAAATGCTTTAACTGGTTATGTATATTTTCCTAGTGTTAATGAAGATGTATTGAATTTTTCATATGTTCCATGTAAATATAAAAAGAAAGAATTAAAAGACAGTTCTTATAAGAAAAATGTTAAGTTATATGATATTCCAACATCACTTAAGGATGCAAAGATAAAAGATATATATACAGATGATGAAAAAAGATTACCTATAATAAAATATATAAATAATTATTATAATAATTTCTTTGAAAATAAAGATAAAGGGTTATATTTATATGGTAGTTTTGGTAGTGGTAAGACATATATAATAGCAGCTTTATTTAATGAGCTAGCTAAAAAAGATGTTGAATCAACTATTATATATTTTCCGGAATTTCTAAGAACATTAAAAGGGTCATTTTCTAAAGATGATACTGCAAGTTATAATGAGAGATTTACATTTGTAAAAAAAACGCCATTATTGTTAATTGATGATATTGGAGCTGAGAATGTAACCCCATGGGGAAGAGATGAAATATTAGGAACAATACTTCAATATCGAATGGAAGAAAACTTACCAACTTTTTTTACTTCAAATATGAGTATTGATGAACTTGAGGAGCACTTAAGTTTTAGTGGAACAAAGTCAGAAAAGTTAAAAGCTCGAAGAATAATTGAAAGAATTAAAAGCTTAACAACATCACTTGAACTAACTAGTATTGACAGAAGAAATTTAAAGTGATAATATTTACGGTGTAATGCGAAGAATAAGGATAAGATTTTAAATTGATTTACTATAGAGAACTGGTTCTGGGCTGAAAGACTGGTGTAATAGATTTATAATTACTACCTTATGAGCAAACTAGAAAAGAAGTTCGGGTAATTCCGTTATAAATATAAGTTATAAAGTAGGATGGTACCGCGAAAGACGCTCCTTGGTGGATGCGTCTTTTTATTTTACTAGTATAAATTAAAAGGAGAGATAAATATGGAAAGTATTAAAGAAAATGAACATTTAAGCATGATGAATCATTCATGTGCACATTTACTTGCACAAGCAGTAAAACATCTTTACCCACAAGCCAAGTTTTGGGTAGGACCAGTAATAGATGAAGGTTTCTATTATGATATTGATCTTGGTGATGAAGTAATAAAGGAAGAAGATTTACCAAAAATAGAAAAAGAAATGAAGAAAATTTCTAAAGATGGTAAAAGAATTGTAAGACATGAAATTACAAGAGAGGAAGCGTTAGAACAATTTAAAGATGATCCATATAAGATTGATTTAATAAACAATATGGATGATACTGCAGTTATATCATGCTATACACAAGGTGATTTTACAGATCTTTGCCGTGGCCCACATGTTGACACAGTAAAAGAATTAAAACATTTTAAGCTTTTGAAAGTATCTGGTGCTTATTGGAAGGGCGAATCTAAAAATAAAATGTTACAAAGAATTTATGGTGTTTGCTTTGAGACAGAAGAAGACTTACAAAAACATTTAGAGTTTTTAGAAGAAGCTAAAAAACGTGATCATAAAAAGTTAGGAAAAGAACTTGAATTATTTATGATTTCAGAATATGGTCCTGGATTTCCATTCTTTTTACCTAATGGAATGATTCTAAGAAATGAACTAGAAAATTTTTGGTATCAAGAACATACTAAAGAAGGATATCAATTTGTAAAAACTCCTATAATGTTAAATAAGGAATTATGGGAATTATCAGGTCATTGGTATAATTATCGTGAAAATATGTACACATCAGAAATTGATGATAAAATATTTGCTATAAAACCAATGAATTGTCCTGGAGGAATGCTAGTTTATAAAAATTCACTTCATTCATATAAAGATTTACCGATAAGAATGGGAGAATTGGGACAAGTACATAGGCATGAAGCAAGTGGTGCATTAAACGGATTATTTAGAGTTCGTACATTTACTCAGGATGATGCACATATATTTATGAGAGAAGATCAAATTGAGGAAGAAATTATTCGTTTGATTAATTTTATAGATCGTATGTATAAAGTATTTGGGCTTACATATGATATTGAATTATCTACAAGACCAGAAGAAAAATATATTGGATCAATAGAAGTATGGAATAGGTCTGAAAAAGTTTTGGAGGAAGCTTGTAGAAAAGCAGGTCATGCTTGTAAAATTAATCCAGGTGATGGCGCTTTCTATGGACCAAAACTTGATTTTCATATTAAAGACTCATTAGGAAGAGTATGGCAATGTGGTACTATTCAATTGGATATGAATTTACCTGAAAGATTTGATTTAACATATGTAGATAGTGATGGAGCAAAGAAAAGACCAGTTATGTTACATAGGGTAATATATGGATCAGTTGAGAGATTTATAGGAATTTTAATAGAACATTTTGGTGGAGCTTTTCCACTATGGCTTGCACCTGTTCAAGTAAGGGTAATACCAGTAAACAATAATTATCATTTAGAATATGCAAAAGAAATAGTAGATTTATTAAAAGAACAAAATATTAGAGCTGATTTAGATGATAGAGAAGAAAAAGTTGGTTACAGAATGAGAGAAGCTGTTACTAAGAAAATACCAATAACTTTAATACTTGGAGATAATGAAAGAGATAATAATACTATTAGTTTCAGAAGATATAAAGAAGAAAAAACTACAACATTATCTAAAGATGAATTCATCAAATTAATAAAGAATGAAATAGAAACTAAGAAGATATAATTATTACATGTAGATAAAGAAAAATTTATATGATAAAATATAATCGAGGTGGATTATGAAAAAAACGGAATTAAAGAATTATTTAATACTTACTATTATTATTTTAGTAACTTTGGTTATAACATTTTATATTCTTTCTTGGTATAAGCAATATAATGATACTAAACTTAAGACTCCAGTTATTTCTGATACATTAACAGAAGTAAGTTATGAAGATATAAGTACAATTACGAAAGAAAGAAATTTCTTACTTGTATATGCATGTTATTCAGCTGAAGATAAGTGTAGAAACTTTGAATATAAGTTTAAAGATTATATTAAACAAAATGATTTAAGTGATAGTATGGTATATTTAAAACTTGGTGAAAAGTATGTAAATAATTCAAGATTACAAGACTTTTATTTGAAAAATAAGAGTGCAGATTTATCAACTGCAAAGATTAATTATCCTACTATAATGGTATTTGTAGATGGTAAGATTGTTAATGTATTAAGAGTAAATAAAAATGAAAAAATTACTGTAAAGATGATAAAGAACTTTTTATCAGGGTATGAACTATAATGATAAATGTTGTTTTATATGAACCAGAGATACCACAAAATACTGGAAATATAATGCGTACTTGTGTGGCAACTGGAGCGAAATTACATTTAATCGAGCCACTTGGTTTTAAAATAGATGATGCACATTTAAAAAGATCTGGAGTAAACTATATTGATAAATTAGATTATAGGGTTTATAAAGATTATCAAGAATTTTTAGACAATAATAAAGGAATATTTTACTATTTTACAAGATACGGTAAGAAACCTCATACAAGTTTTGATTATAGTGATAAAAATGAAGATATTTATTTGATTTTTGGAAAAGAATCAACTGGGATACCAAAAGAAATATTAAAAGATCATTTGGATTACTGTATGAGAATACCAATGACAAATAATGTTAGAGCACTTAATGTTTCAAATGCTGTTGCTATTGTAACGTATGAAGTATTAAGGCAACAAAACTATCCAAATCTTTATATGACTGAACCTCATAAGGGTGAGGATTATTTAGAAAAATAATTAATAATTAAATAACATTTTTAAATGTTATTTTTTTTGTTTTTTTCGACAAAATTAGAAATGTGTTTTTTCTATAATTTAGATGGTGATAGTAAATGAAAACAAGATACTTTATTCCATTATGTGCTGCAATATTATTAGGGTTTTTAGTAGGGAAAATAATTA
Source organism: uncultured Bacilli bacterium (assembly GCA_934102355.1). Lineage (GTDB taxonomy): Bacteria > Bacillota_I > Bacilli_A > RF39 > UBA660 > CAKORS01. The sequence continues at coordinate 128,077 of CAKOSO010000001.1, read as the reverse complement.
CCAATAATAGAGATAATAGTATATCGGTTTTTTATGAAGGGGAAAGTATCTATTTTATAACAACTGGGGTTTATGATGAAAAGGAAGAACATCATTTTGAAGGATCAATATATCAGTTGGAGGATGATGGTTTCCATGAATATGTTGGAATTACAAATAATAAAGAAACTGCGGAAAGAATTAAGGAATACTATAAAAAACTTGGTAATAATTGTAGTGTAAGTGAAAAAAGAATTGCAAATAAAGAATATATAAATGTACTAAATGAGTACGATAAAGTACTATTAATTGCAAATGAGCTGGATTTAATAAATATAGAAAAAATAGTATTAGCTAATTATGAGGAGATGGTATTACAATCATATGAAAATTAAGGATATGCAAAAAAGTGAAAGACCAAGAGAAAGACTTATAAAATATGGAAGTGAAAAATTATCAAATACAGAATTACTTTCTATAGTATTGAAAAGTGGTAGGATTGGAGAAAGTGTAACAACTTTAGCAAGTGAAATATTAAATAAATGTAAAAATATTAGTAATTTAAAATATATGACAAGTAAAGAATTATTAAGTATAAAAGGAATAGGAGAAGCTAAGGCTGCTGAAATTCTTTCAACAATAGAACTTGGAAAAAGAATATTTGTAGAAAAAGAAATAAGTAAAAAAGTTATATTAAATAGTTCTAAAAAAATATATGAATATAACAGGCATTTATTTTTAAATAAAAAACAGGAGTATTTTTATTGTATTTATTTAAATACTAATAATGAAATGATAGAAAGGAGATTATTATTCATGGGGACATTAAATAAATCTACAGTACACCCAAGAGAAATATTTAAAGGAGCGTATTTATCATCAGCGTCATCAATAATATGTATGCATAATCATCCAAGTGGAAATGTAACGCCATCACTTGATGACAAAAGAATTACAAAGGCTTTAATGGAGATTGGGCAATTACAACAAATACCGGTATTAGATCACATTATATTTACAAATGATAAGTATTATAGTTTCTATGAAAATAGTATAAATGTAAGATGATAGTAACGAGAAGAAAGAAAAAAATTAAAATTATAATAATACCAATTGTTATAATTTTAGTATTTTTATTGATTTTATGTATAGATAAAAATAATTCTGGTGTTTTAGATGGTTTAAATAATGTATCAATAAAAGTTATAAGTGTTATTGAAAAACCATTTAAAAAGTTAAATGAATATTTTAAATTATTCAAAGAAGAAAAAGAAATATTAAATGAAAATGATAAATTAAGAAAAGAAAATGCTGTAATTCTTTCATTAAAGGAAAAAGAAAAGAGTTTGGAAGATGAAATAACAAAATTAAAAGATTTATTGGGATTAAAAGAATTATATACTAATTATGATGTTATAACATCAACTGTAATATTAAGAAATGATACATATTGGTTTAATGAAATTACAATTGATAAGGGGAAAGACTTTAATATAAATGAAAATGATTTGGTATTAACAAATAAAGGTATGGTAGGATTAGTATCTAAAGTATTTAAAAATTATAGTAATGTTAAGTTAATTACATCAAATGATAATGAAATATCAGTAAAAGTAATTGGTGAAGAAAATTATATAGCAAAGATAGAGGAATATAAAGATAATTATTTAGTAATATCAGGACTTAGTAGTTATGACAAAATAAAAGTAGATGATAAGGTTTTTACGTCTGGTTTTTCTAAGACTTATGAGGAAATACCAATAGGCGTGGTATCAAAAATAGAAACAGATAGTTATGGAATGAGTAAAATTTTATATGTTAAACCATATGAAGATTTTGGAAATTTAAAATATGTATCAATCTTAAGGAGATTAAAATGAGTATTATATATTTTATTATTACTTTAATATTTTATGGTATAAGTATAGTATTTTTTCCTTATTTTAAGATTTCTCTTATAATCTCTTCTATTCCAACAATTCTTTTAATATCGAAAAATAAAACAATACCAATCGTATTGTATATTTTTATTGGGTTAATATATGAGTTAGTAGATAAATCATTACCATTTCTTACTACAATATTAATAGCTTTTATTATTCTTATAACTTTTTTGATATCAAAAAATAAACAGTTATCTGTAATAGAAGTAATAATTTATAGTATATTTATAACTTTTTCATATAATTTCATTATGTTCATAGTAGCTAAAATAGCAATAGGACATACATATGATATTTATCATTTTATAAAAATGGTTTTACCTATTTTCATATATATAAGTGTGTTTATAGTATTAACATGTATAATATTTAGAAAAGGTATTAGTCGAAAAAAGGAGTATAAAATAAATATTAATTAGATCAATTGATACATATTCTTAAATGGGTGAAATAAATGGAATACAAATCAATTGAAAAGTTTTTAAGTAAAAATAAAGAAAAATTTAGTTTTAAAAAATTCTTAGTAAAATTAGGTATTAAAGTTTTAGTATGTATTGTAATATTTTTGACTGGATTGATAGTACTTAAATATGATAAATCTCATAATAAAGTAATATATAATTTTATGGAATCTCATAATATTTCCATGGCTAGTATAAATAAGCTTTATCATAAGTATTTGGGAAATATATTACCTTTTGAAAATGTTGCAAAGGAAAATATTACTAAAGTATTTAATGAAGAAATATCATATAAAGATGCTTCTATTTATAAAGATGGTGTAAAACTTACAGTGGCTGATAATTATTTAACTCCAGTATTGGAAAGTGGAGTAGTTGTATTTATTGGTGAGAAAGAAGAATACGGTAAGGTAGTTATGATTGAACAGGTTGATGGAGTAACTTCATGGTATGGAAATATTGATAATATAAGTGTTGATTTATATGATTATGTCTCTAAGGGTGAATTTTTAGGGGAAGCTAAGGGAGATTATATATATTTAGTATTTGAAAAGAAGGGAAGTTATTTAAACTATAAAGAATACTTTAAAAAAGTTTAATATTAATTTATCAACAATACTACTAATAGTAATAGTGTGTTTAACAGGTATGTATAAAGAATTTTTAATTATTTTTATAATTGTAATTATTCATGAATTAGGTCATGTTTTAGTATCAAAAGTATTTAAGTGGAATTTAGAAAAGATAGATATATATCCTTTTGGAGGATGTGTGAAATTTAACGAAAAGTTAAATAAACCAATTTATGAAGAATTATTAATTCTTTTAGGTGGACCAGCTGTACAGATTATTCTTTTTTTACTAGTATCATTTTTATTTAGATTAAACTTTATTTCAATGCGTAATTATATATTATTTAAAAACTATCACTATACTTTATTGTGTTTTAATTTATTACCTATATATCCATTAGATGGAGGACGTATTTTAAATTGTATTATTAATTATTTATTACCATATAAAAAAGGAAATAAATTAATAGTATATATTTCTATTATAATAATTGCTTTTTTATTATATTTTGAAAGAAAAAATATTAATTTTATTTTCTTTGGAATTTTATTATTTATAGAAGGATTAATATATTTAAAGAGGCAGAATTATTTATTTAATAGGTTGTTATTAGAAAGATATTTAGAAAAGTATAAATTTAAAAGATGTAAGATAATTAAGAATAAAGATAGTTTTTATAAAAGTAAAAGACATGTTATAAAAATTAATAATAAATATATAACAGAAGATTCATTTTTAAAAGAAAGGTTTGAACATAAGTTATGAGGAAAATAATTTTATCATTTTTAGTATTTATAGTTTTATCATTTTGTATATTTTATTTATTTAAGGATAAGGAAACTTTAGATAATGTTGTTATAAATGAAGAAGGTGTTATAGAAACAAAAGCAATATTTATATCATATATTGATTATTCAGATAAGTTAAAGGGTAAAAGTATAGAGATAAAAAAAGAAGTGATTGATAATATGGTAGATAATGTTTCAAATAGTAAGTTAAATACAATAATATTACAGGTAAGACCATTTGCTGATGCAATTTATAAATCAATATATTTTAAACCATCAACTACTGTATATGAAAGTGAAGATTCTGAAATTGATTTAGATGTATTAGAGTATTTTATTAAAAAATCTCATGATAAAAAGATAAAATTATATGCATGGATAAACCCATATCGAATAAGAAATACAAATGATAAGAGTACTATATCAAAGTCATCTTATTTTAATAATTTTTTTAATTCAACAAAAATATATGAATCAGAACAAGGAATATATTTTAATCCAGCATGTAGAGAGGTTTTAGATCTTATTATAAATGGAATTAAGGAAATAGTTTCAAATTATGATGTTGATGGAATTTTATATGATGATTATTTTTATCCGAATAAGGAAATTGATAAAAAAGAGTATGATGAATATGTTTCTAAAAATGGTAATATAACTATAGAGGAGTATAGAATTAATAATATAAATACTTTAATTAAGACTACATATGATGAGATAAAAAGAATTAAGCCAAATGTATTGTTTGGAATATCACCATCAGGAAATAATATTAATAATTTGAATGAGGAATATTTGGATGTATCATTTTTGTTAAAGAATGATAAATATTTAGACTTTATTATGCCTCAGTTATATTATGGATTTTTAAATACATCAAAACCTTTTAAAAGTACTTTAGATGAATTCGATGATTTAATTAATAATAATATAGGTCTTATACCTGCACTTGCTTTGTATAAGAGTGGAACTTATGATAGATATGCTCTTGATGGAGTTGATGAATGGGTTAATGATACTGATATAATAAGAAAACAAATAGTGGTAAGTAGATCTTCTAAAAACTATAAGGGATTTAGTATTTATAGATATGATTATTTATTTGATTTAGAAAAATTAAATGAAAATTTAGAGAAAGAAATAGTAAATTTTTTACAAGTAATTTGATATGTAAACTAGTAATCAAAAACTTATAATTTGTTTACTATTTTTCTTTCTTTTGTTATACTTTAATTATAAAAATGGAGGAGTATATGAAAAATAAGAAGTTATTAATTTTATCATTCTTTATGGTGCTTATATTGCCACTTAATGTTAGAGCTTTAGAGATAACGAGTTTAGATGTTAAGTGCCCTAAAAGTGTTGTTAAAGAAAAAGAATTTACATGTGTAGTAAGTGGTAGTTTAGATGAGGCAAGTGAAGTATCTGGAACTATAAATTATGATAATGATAAATTTAGTATGTCAACAAATACATTTACTGTTACTGGAACCGAAAATGATGGAAGTTATGTATTTAGCGTAAATGTTACGTTGAAATCTAAGAGTCTTAGTGGAAAGGGTAATGTAGAAGTAAAGGATATAAGTTTATCTGGTACAGATGTATCAAACACTAATACTACTGAGGTTTTGGTATTAGATGATAATTCATCACTTAAGGCGATTAAAATTGATGGTAGTACTATAGAAGGTTTTTCATCAAGTAATAAAACATATAGTTTAAATTTTTCAAATGCATCACTTACTATTACTGCTGATGCTGAAGCTGCAACTACTAAAATTGAAGGTATTGGAAGCAAAAATGTAAGCTGTGGTACTAATAATTTTACAGTAACAGGTGTTGCAGAGGATGGGACAAAAACAGATTATTCAATAACAGTAAATAGAAAATGTAGTAAGGATACATATTTAAAAAATATTGCAATATCAAAAGGAACTCTTTCACCAGCATTTCAAAAAGATACAAAAAATTATACTGTTGATGTTCCATCAGATGTTGAAGTAATAGATATTGTTGCGACTAAGAATAATGATAAACAAACAACTTCAGGTGATGCTAAGAATATAAAATTAGCATATGGTGAAAACAAGATTACTATTACTGTAACAAGTGAAGCTGGAGATAAAGGTTATTATAATATAAAAATCAATAGAAAAGACGACAGGTCAAATGATACTATATTAAAATCAATTACATTAAGTGCTGGCAAATTAAAATTTGAAAAAAATAAAACACTGTATAAAACTAAGGTGTTATATGAAGTGGAAAGCATAAAAGCAGAAGCAATAGCTAATAGTGAAAAAGCTAAAGTAGAAATAATTGGTGGAGATAAATTAGTTGTTGGAGAAAATACTATAACAATAAAAGTTACAGCAGAAGATGAAAAGACAACTACTGAGTATAAAATAATAGTTAATCGTCTTAAAGAGGGAGAAACTTTAGGAGATAATGCATATATTGGTTCTTTAAAGATTAAAGGATACGATATAGATTTTAAAAAAGATAAATTTAGTTATACTTTAAAAATAGATAATGAAAAATCATTAGATATTGATGTTGTAATGGAAGATGAAAATGCTAAAGCAGCAAGAATAGTTGGAAATGAAAAATTAAAAAATGGTAGTGTAATTAAAATTATTACAACAAGTGCAGATGGTGAAGTACAAGAAACATATGAAATTAAGATTGAAAAATCAAATATGATATTTATTTTATTAATATCAATTGTATCAATAGCATTAGCATCACTTATATTATTTATATTTATATCAAAGAATAAGAAGAAAAAGGATAAGGTTGTAGATAAGGAAATAAGAGGGAAAGATTTGGTTAATAAAGTAAATGATCAATTAGATAATACTTTAGAAAAAACAATTGAATATAAAAATGAAGAAGATGTTCAAAGACAAATGGTTGATCCAATAGATAGTTATTTAAAAAATGGAACACCTGCAAATGAAGATATAATATTAAAAATAAATAAGATGAATGAGAATAGAAATTTAAGTGCTAGGGAAGAATTAAGAAAAGAACAACTTGAAGATGCATATAGTAATATATTATCTGATGAGAATAAGATAACATATAAAACATGTTCGATATGTGGTCATAAAGTTATAGAAAGTGCTAAAACTTGTCCATATTGTAGAAGAGAATTTTAAAAAAATATAAAAAAAGGAAAGTTTTGCTTTCCTTTTTCATAAATTTGTATTATAATGTATTTGTTCTATTTCTTGGATATACGAAATCCTTATATATCTAGGTTTTAGAGAATTATTGATAGGAGGTAAATTATGGCTTTAACAAAAGACAAAAAACAAGAGATAATTTCTAAGTATAGAAGAGATGAAAAAGATACTGGTTCAGCAGAAGTTCAAATCGCTATTCTAACTGAAGAAATTAATGCTTTGACTGAACACTTAAAAACTCATATTCATGATTTCCATTCAAGACGTGGGCTTTTAAAGAAAGTTGGACAAAGAAAGAATATGCTTGAGTTTTTAAAGAGAACAGATATTCAAAGATATCGTGAACTTGTTAAAAAATTAGGATTAAGAAAATAGTAGGCACTTTTTTTAGTGTCTTTTATTTTATGTACTTTGCGGTAACAATATAATATAAGGAGTAATTAAATGAAAAGAGTATTTGAAAAAGATTTTAGAGGAAGAAAAATAGTAATTGAAACAGGGGAATTAGCAAAACAAGCTCATGGTTCAATCTTAGTAAGATATGGTGATACTGTGATACTATCTACTGCAGTAGTAAGTAAAACAGCTAACCTTTTATCTGATTTTTTTCCACTTATGGTGTTATACCAAGAAAAATTATATTCTGTAGGTAAAATACCTGGAGGATTTATAAAAAGAGAAGGAAGACCAACTGAGGCAGCAACTTTAGCAGCAAGAATGATTGACCGTCCTATGCGTCCATTATTCCCAGAAAACTTTAGAAATGAAGTTCAAGTAGTAAATACAGTTTTAAGTGTTGATCAAGATAATTCACCAGAATTATCAGCATTATTTGGTTCATCGCTTGCAACAAGTATAAGTAAGATTCCATTTAATGGACCAGTTGCAGGAGTAAAAGTAGGACGTGTTAATGGTGAGTTTGTAATAAACCCAACAGTAGAAGAGATGAATCTTTCTGATCTTGAATTAACACTAGCAGGAACAAAAGATGCTATCAACATGGTAGAAGCTGGTGCTAAAGAAGTAAGTGAAGAAGATATGCTACAAGCTTTAATGTTTGGTCATGAAGCAATTAAAGAACTATGTTTATTCGAAGAAGAAATAATAGATGAAATTGGTGTTCCAAAGATGGAATATGAACACCTTGATATTTCAGAAGAATTAAAGAATGAAGTATCATTATTATGTGCTGATAAATTAAATGAAGCATTACATATTAAAGAAAAACTTGCTAAATATAATGCTATAGATGAAATTAAAGCAGAAGTAGTAGCAAAATATGAAAATGAAAATAAACATATTTTAGAAAAAGAAGATTTGGATATATTACTTACAAAAATAAAATTAGTTCTTGAAAGTATTGAATATGATTTATTTAGAGCAATAGTGGTAAAAGAGAAAAAACGTAGTGATGGAAGAGCAATGGATGAAATTAGACCTTTATCAACTGCTATTGATTTATTACCAAGGACACATGGATCAGCATTATTTACAAGAGGAGAAACACAAAGCTTATCAATTACTACTCTTGGTGCTTTAGGTGAACATCAAATTCTTGATGGATTAGATATAGAAACAGAAAAAAGATTTATGTTACATTATAACTTTCCTCAATTTTCAGTTGGAGAAACCGGAAGATATGGAAGTCCGGGACGTAGAGAAATTGGTCATGGGGCTTTAGGTGAAAGAGCTTTAGCACAAGTTATACCATCTGAAGATGAATTCCCATATACAATTCGTGTTGTATCAGAAATCTTAGAAAGTAATGGTTCATCATCACAAGCATCAATTTGTGCAGGTTGTATGAGTCTTATGGCAGCAGGAGTTCCAATTAAAGCTCCAGTCGCAGGTATCGCTATGGGTCTTATAACATATGGTGATGATTATACAATTTTAACTGATATTCAAGGTATGGAAGATCATTTAGGAGATATGGATTTTAAAGTTGCTGGTACAAGAAATGGTATTTGTGCACTTCAAATGGACATCAAAATAACAGGAATTACTAAAGATATTTTAGAAAAAGCTTTAGCACAAGCTAAAAAAGCTCGTTTACAAATTCTTGATGTAATTAAAGCTCAAATTCCAGAACCAAGAAAAGAAGTAAGTAAATATGCTCCAAAAACATGTATATTTATGATTAATCCAGATAAGATTAAGGAAGTAATTGGTAAGGGTGGAGAAACAATTACTAAGATTATTCTTGAATCAAGTAATGTAACATCAGTAAGTGATATTAATGCAGTAAAAGTTGATCTTGAAGATGATGGTAAAGTAATTATTTATCATACAAATCAGGAAGTTATTGATAAGACAAGAAAGATGATTGAAGACATAGTAAGAGAACCAGAACTAAATCAAGTTTACACAGTAAAAGTAGTTAAAATTATTGAAGCTGGATGTTTTGTTGAAGTATGGCCTGGTTGTGAAGGATTTGTACATATTTCAAAACTTGCTAAGGAAAGAGTAAATAAAGTTGAAGACGTTGTAAAAGTCGGAGATGAAATAGTTGTAAAAATGATTGGAACTGATAATAAAGGAAGAATTAACTTCTCTAGAAAAGATGTATTATAATAGAATAAAAACTTCAAGATTTTGAAGTTTTTTCTTTTTAAAAAAAGTAAAATATGTTATAATATGAAAGACGAAGGGAGTGATCACATGATAGGTGTAGATAAGGTAAAAGGTATAGGACCTAAAAGCATGATGCTACTTTCAAAAATGAATATAAATAACATAAATGACTTAGTAATGCATTTTCCATATAGATATGAAATAATTTCAAGAAGTGATTTAAATGCTGCTGTTGATGGTGATAAGGTAATAGTAGATGGTAAGATAGATTCAATGCCAATTTTAATAAGATTAAAAGGTAATCTTAATAAGATGAATTTAAGACTTATAACGAGCGATGGAAAGGTAATTGGTGTTTCAATATTTAATCGTGCTTTCTTAAAGAGTAATTTGACTGTTGGGACAAGTATTACAGTATTTGGAAAACTTGATAAAGCCAAAAATATAATTTTAGCGTCTGATATAAGAATTGGGTTATTACCAAAATCAGAAAAAATAGAACCAGTATACCATGGAACAAGTGGATTATCTTCTAAAAATATAAAGACATATATAAACAATTGTCTTATGCAATATAGTGGAAGTATAATGGATTATATTCCTAAAAAGTATGTATTAAAGTATGAGTTTTTAAATAAAAAAACGGCATTAAATATAGTTCATAATCCCACTACTAAAGAAAAGCTAAAGGAAGCACAAATAAGACTTAAATATGAAGAATTATTTGTGTTTATGACTAGAATAAATTATTTAAAATTAAAGAATAAAAGTATAGATAATGGTATAGAAAAATCATATGATGATGAAAAATTAGAATCATTAATAAAGGCACTTCCATACGAACTTACTAGTGATCAAATGACAGTTTTAAATGAAATAACTAATGATTTAAAATCTAAAAAACGTATGAACAGATTATTGCAAGGTGATGTTGGTAGCGGTAAAACAATTGTGTCTATACTTGCTATGTATGCAAACTTTTTAGCAGGTTATCAAGGAGCTTTAATGGCTCCAACTGAAATACTTGCAACACAACATTTTAATACAGTTACAAATATTCTAAAGGATAAAAATATTAATATTAAGCTTTTAATTGGGTCTTTAAAGAAAAGTGAAAAAGACAGTATTAAGGAAGGGTTAAAAGATGGCAGTATTGATATTGTAATTGGTACTCATGCACTTATTCAAGATGAGGTATTTTATAATAATTTAGGGCTTGTAGTAACAGATGAACAACATAGATTTGGGGTATTACAAAGAACTAATTTAATGAATAAGGGTAATATGCCGGATGTATTATACATGAGTGCAACTCCAATACCTAGAACGTATGCATTAACTATTTACGGTGATATGGATATTTCAACAATAAGAACATTACCAAATGGAAGAAGACCTATAAAAACATATTTAAAGAAAAATAATGAAATAAAAGATGTTTTAAAAATGATGTATGATGAACTAAAAGAAGGTCACCAAATATATGTGATTTCGCCACTTATTGAGGAATCTGATACACTTGATTTAACTAATGTTAATCTATTAAAGGATAAGATGGATTTAGCATTTGGAACTAAATATAAAACTGCAGTAGTCCATGGTAAATTAAAACAACCGGAAAAAGATAAGATTATGAAAGATTTTAAAGATAATAAAGTTCAAATACTTATTAGTACTACTGTTATAGAAGTTGGCGTTGATATTCCTAATACTACAATGATTGTAATATTTGACGCATCAAGATTTGGTTTATCAACTTTACATCAATTAAGAGGAAGAGTAGGAAGAAATTCTTATGATTCATATTGTGTTTTGATAAGTGATAGTGATACAAAAAGACTTGAAGTTATGACTAATACTATAGATGGTTTTGAAATAGCAGAAGAAGACTTTAAGTTAAGAGGTCATGGAGATTTATTTGGGACTAAACAAAGTGGAGATATGACATTTAAAATAGCTGATATAAGATCAGATTATAAGATTTTATTAAAAGTCAAAGAAGATTCTTTGGAGTTTTTAAATAGTAAGGATCCAATGGATAATCTATTAAAAAAGATGATAATTAGTAATATAACTGAGGGATAATTTGCAAAAATAATGAAAATATGATATAATGTACCAAACAATGGGGGTAAGGTATGAGAACTAAGTGTTTATTAGGAAACAGAGAGCTTTTAGAGGTTTTTAAATCAAATAAGAGAAAGCTTCAAGAAAGATTTGAAATGGAATCAAAAAGTGTTCCAAGAGATTTAAATATATCATCTGTAAAGGAAAATATTGGTTCTTTATTTGCAGGTTTGCTATTTAAGTTTTATAGTGGAAGAAGTATTGCTTGTTTGAATCGCACATTAGAGACAACTAATTTTTATAGTTTGATGTCTGCAGAAGAATTATATTTCTTAAATGAACAAGTAGAAAAAATGCTTAATTATAATAATGAAGATGATCCTAATTTATACGAGAATATAATTTCATATTATGATGATTATAATATTGCATTTAGAGATTATGGTAATAATATTGGTAAATATGCAAAAGAAGAATTTTATAAATTGATAAAAAAAATTCCATTAACTTTTATTAAAGATAATAGGATAGAAAGAAAACTTCCTGATACAAAAGTACTTAAAGATGTTTATTGTGATGATAGATTCTATAATGATGTTATGAAAAGTATAGATGAAAGATTAAAAAAAGTATTTACTTCTGATAAGGAATCTCAATATAGTATATATGGTGATTCAGAATTATCTAAGTATAATAAATCATATCTTAAGGTATTATCTCAAAAAGGTATAACATTATTTAATAGTGAGTCAATATCTGGCGAATTATTAGGTAAATTATATCTTGGATTTTATGGACATCGTTCTGGCGAAATAATTGAAAAGGTAAATAAATCAACTGGTAAAAAGGTAACATCAGTTATGAATGCACAAGATAATATTACATCATCATATCTTATGGTAATGTTATCAATAACAAGAGATATGTTGGATTCAAAAGAAAAGCAACTATGTAATGAAGGCAGATATGGTTTATCTGAATCAGAGAAAGTTGATTTATTAATTAAAGCACAACAAATAGGTGTATTAACAAAAGAAGTATTTAAAAAAGAATATGTAGTAGATCCAATTGATTATATAGCTGGAGTTAATGAAACATCAAGATCAGGCAATATGGTAAGGGTACAAAAAAAGACTGAATAATCAGTCTTTTTATTTTTATAAATAGATTAAGTATTATAACTTTCTATATAGTCCAACAACTTTACCTAAAATAGTAACATTTTTTAATATAATTGGTTCCATATAATCATTTTCTGGTTGTAATCTAATATGATCTTTTTCTTTATAGAATGTTTTAACTGTGGCTTCATTATTTTCATTCATAGCAACAACAGTATCACCATTATTAGCGGTATTACATCTTTCAACTATGATAATGTCTCCGTCATATATACCAACATTAATCATTGATTCACCACTAACGGTTAAAGTAAATATTTCTTTGTTCTTATGAGAAAGTAAACTAACTGGTATTTCAAAGTATTCATTAGGCATTTCAATCGCTTCAATTGGAGTACCAGCAGTAACTTTTCCTAAAAGTGGAACTGTAATAATACCATCTTGTTCTTTTTGATATTCATTAGGTACTAATAATTCAATAGTACGATTTTTTTCTCCTTCTTTTCTGATGTAACCTTTTTCTACTAAGTTATCAAGGTGAACTTGAATAGTAGCAGTAGAATTTAAGTTAGTTAAAGCACATAATTCTCTTACAGTAGGTGGATATCCTTTTGTGGCCATAAATTTTTTCAATTCTTTTAAAACAACTTCTTGTTTTTGAGTTAGTTTTTCCATATGATCCTCCTTATAGGAAAAATATAGCATAAAAATATATGTTTGTCAAACAAATGTTTATGTATAAAAAAACATTTACATCTAAAAGAAAATATAGTAAAATTAACATGAAGTTAGTTGATGCGATGATAAAGCTTGGAAACTTTTAGCATTTGATAAAAAAGAGATTCTTAATAAGAATAAGTAAAGTGGAACCGCGGATTTATATTCGTCTTTACATATTTTTTTAAGATTTTTATTTTTTAAGGAGGAAAAAAATATGAATATGGAAGAATTAGTAAACTATTGTAAGCAGTATGGATTTATATTCCAAGGAAGTGAAATTTATGGAGGATTAGCAAATACTTGGGATTTTGGTCCTTTAGGGGCAGAACTTAAAAATAATATCAAAAAGGCATGGATTAAAAAATTTGTACAGGAAGATCCAAACAATGTAGGACTTGATTCTGCAATATTAATGAATCCTAAAACATGGGAAGCATCAGGTCATATTAAAACATTCTCAGATCCACTTATTGATTGTCGTGAATGTAAAACAAGACATCGTGCTGATAAGTTAATTGATGATTTTACAAACTCTGAAGTGGGAGATTCAATGACTGAAGAGGAAATGATTAATTTTATTAAGGAAAATAAAATACCTTGTCCAAAGTGTGGTAAGTCAAACTTTACAGATATAAGACAATTTAATTTAATGTTTAAGACATTCCAAGGTGTAACAGAAGATGCAAAAGATACAATTTATTTAAGACCAGAAACAGCGCAGGGAATATTTACAAATTTCTTAAATGTTCAAAGAAGTATGAGACTTAAAGTACCTTTTGGTATTGCACAAGTAGGAAAAAGTTTTAGAAATGAAATAACACCTGGAAACTTTATTTTTAGAGTTCGAGAATTTGAACAAATGGAATTAGAGTTCTTCTGCAAACCAGGAACAGAACTTGATTGGTTTAAACATTACAAAAAATATTGTAAGGATTTCTTGTTAAGTCTTGGAATAAAAGAAGAAAATTTAAGATTAAGAGATCATTCTAAAGAAGAATTATCTTTTTATAGTAATGCTACAACAGATATAGAATATAAATTTCCATTCGGTTGGGGAGAACTATGGGGAATAGCAAGTCGTACTAATTATGACTTATCACAACACCAAAAATATTCTAATGTAAAACAAGAATATTTAGATCCAGATACAAATGAAAAATATATTCCATATGTAGTAGAACCATCACTTGGAGTTGAACGTTTATTTTTAACAGTACTTTGTAGTGCATATAACAAAGAACAATTAGAAAATGATACAAGAGATGTATTGAAACTTCATCCATTTTTAGCACCATACAAAGTAGCGGTATTACCACTTGTAAAGAAATTACACAATGATAAAGCACTAGAAATATATAAAAAATTAAGTAGTGAATTTATGACATCATATGATGCATCAGGAAATATTGGTAAAAGATATAGAAGATGTGATGCAATTGGAACACCATTTGCAATAACAGTAGATGATAATACGTTAGAAAATAATACAGTTACTTTAAGAAATAGAGATACTATGGAACAAATAGTATTAAATGTTGATGAATTAATTGACTATATAAATAATGCGATAAAATTTTAATTAATTAGCAGTAGGGGATTATGGGAAAAGAAACTAGAGAGCATAAGTGTTTAGAAATAATTATTGAAAAATTTGAAGTATATGATGTTGATTGGTTAAATTATGAGATAAGTAAAGAAGATCCTTTAACATTTCATCATATTAAACCAAAAAGAGAAGGAGGGACAACTATTATTACAAATGGTGCACCTCTTACGATATCATCACATACAAAGTTTCATATAATAGAAAGAAAAAATTTTATAATAGCAAAGCAGTTGACTAGATTGTTTAGGAGTTTACATGAATTAGAAAAACCTGCTGATGAAGAGTATTATGATCAGATTAGATATTATTTAGATAAGTATGAAAATAAAAGAGTAAGAGTTCGCTTTTAAAAAGTAAATTCTTACTCTTTTTCAACAAAATTCATCATTCCAAATAGATATACTAAATACATATTAGGAGGATGAATTATGAGAGAATACTATATTTTTAACTTAAAGAAGGAGTTTGCAATGTTATATAAAGATAAACCGAGTGAACTATTTTCTATTTTTAATAGAATATATTATATGAAGGAAATTGATAAAGATTATGGATATAATTTATTTGAACAGATAAGTAACTTTTTTGATAAGGAAAAAGTAAATAAATTCATAAAAGAAAAGTATGAAGGAAGAATGGTTTATTCATATATAAAGGATGAACATATTATAAATAATTTATTCTTAAATGAAATAAGTGTTTTAAAAGTAAAACCATCTAATTTAAGATTACAAACTAATACAGATGCTTCTAGTTTTCTTTTGGATTTAAAACAGTTTGATGGAAATCTTTTTTTCTGCGATTTTAAAAATCAAGACTATTTCTTTTTACGAAGAAGAGATATAAAAATTAATAAAATACCTTGTTAAAACATAAAATATCATATAAAATAACAAGTGGAGGTAATAAATATGTTACAAGATATATTGATGATTCTAATTGGAATTGTAATTGGTGCAGTAATTGGTTTTGTAGTAGCTAGATTAGTTATGAAAAAGTATTTAAAGAAAAATCCACCAGTTAATGAAGAAATGATAAAAATGTTAATGAGTGGTATGGGAAGAACACCAACTCAAAAACAAGTTAATCAAATGATGAAACAAATGGAAAAATATAATAAATAAAAAAACTTCGTAAGAAGTTTTTTATTTTGTTTCTTTTTTAGTAGTTATTTTCTTTGTTGTAGTTTTCTTAGTAGCAGTTTTTTTAGTTGTTGTCTTTTTAGATGCTGTTTTTTTAGAAGCGTCTTTTTCTTCTTTAATTTTAAGTTCGGTTTCTCTAGCTATTTGTAAAGCTTTTTCTTGATCTATTTTATCTTTTCTTTTTTTCATAGCTGGTGCGAGATATGCAAAGCATAATGAGTAGAAAAGAGTTATAATTACACTAATAACATATTGACCAGTAAAGATATTAATAATTGTTTTTAAAGGATAAACACCTATAAAAGCAATAGAAGTAAATATTAAGCTGTCAACTGTAATAGCTATAACAGATGAAATAAGATAACTGAATCCGCTTCTTTCACCAAGATAATAATAAATATAAAGATTTAAAGTTTGACCAACTACAAATCCGGCTAGATTTGCAATCATCATATTTAAAGTCAAATTATAAGTATTACTAATACTGTAGAATGGTAATAGACTAGCTACAAATATTAATACTGTAGCAAATAAAAATGCAAATACTGTATAAGTAATCATTATAAGTGAATGTCTTCTTCCGTATCTATCACTAAATAGTGTAGAAATGAAGTATGTAACTGGATATATTAAAACACCTCCAGTTGCTAGCATCCTTCCAACTTTAATATTGCTACCTGATAAAATAAAAGAAATTATGTAGCAAACTATGAAGCATATCATAGCTAAAAAATAATAATATTTCTTATCCCTTTTCATTTACTTTCCTCCTATAATAAAATTATAAATAAAAAATAAAAATAAAACAAGAAAAAAACCTATAATTATGGTAAAATTAAAACAGGTGATTTACATGCAACAGAAAAACATAAGAAATTTCTCAATAATAGCTCATATAGATCATGGAAAATCAACTATTGCTGATAGAATCTTGGAAGAAACAAAAGCAATTAGTAAAAGAGAGATGAAAGATCAAATTCTTGATAATATGGACTTGGAAAGAGAAAGAGGAATTACAATAAAACTTAATGCAGTATCTTTAAGTTATGAATATAATAACGAAGAGTATTTGCTTAATTTAATAGATACTCCAGGACACGTAGATTTTACATATGAAGTGTCAAGATCATTAGCAGCATGTGAGGGGGCAATACTTGTTGTTGATGCAACACAAGGGATAGAAGCTCAAACATTAGCTAATTTTTATTTGGCACTTGAAAATAATCTTGAGATAATTCCAATAATTAATAAAATAGATTTGCCTAATGCAGAGGTTGATCGTGTAAAGCAAGAAATTGTTGATACACTTGGTTTTAAAGAAGATGAAATAATATTATGTAGTGCTAAGATGGGTATAGGAATAAAAGAGTTACTAGAAGCAGTAATTGAAAAAATTCCAGCTCCAGTTAGTAATTCTAACGAGACGAAAGCTCTTATTTTTGATTCTGTTTATGATCCTTATAAAGGAATAATAATATCAGTAAGAGTGGTAGATGGGGAGTTAAAGAAAAAAGATATTATAAAAATGTTTCAAACAGATGCAACTTATGAAATAATATCAATGTATATAAATAATCCATTCGAAAAACAAGTTGAAAAGTTAGGAGCAGGTGAAGTTGGTTATATAACTGCATCAATTAAATCAATAAGTGATGTTCATGTAGGAGATACAATAACTTTAGCAAATAAGCCTTGTAAAGAAGCACTTCATGGATATAAAGAAATAAAACCATTTGTATATACTGGAATATATCCGATTGATTCTAAAAAATATGAAGATTTAAAGGAAGCATTATTAAAATTAAAGTTAAATGATGCATCACTTAGTTTTGTTCCAGAGACATCAAAAGCTCTAGGATTTGGATTTAGATGTGGTTTTCTTGGCCTTCTTCATATGGATATAACAAGAGAAAGAATTGAAAGAGAATTTAAAATAGATTTAATTGCAACGTCACCATCAGTTATATATGAGGTTGTAAAAACAGATGGTACAACAGTAGAAATAGATTCACCTTCTAAATTACCTCATCAAACATTGATTAAAGAAATAAAGGAACCATATATAAAAGCAAATATATATGTTCCATCTTCATATATTGGCTCAGTAATGGAGTTGTGCCAAAATAAAAGAGGAAATTATTTAGGTATCGAATATATTAATAAAACAAGGGCAACAATTCATTATGAGTTACCATTATCAGAAATAGTTTATGATTTCTTTAATAAATTAAAAAGTGCTACTAAGGGTTATGCATCATTTGATTATGAAATGATTGGTTATAAGCCATCTAATTTAGTTAAGATGGATATATTACTTAATCAGGAAGTGGTTGATGCTTTATCAGTTATAGTACATAAAGATTTTGCATATCAAAGAGGAAAAGTGATATGTGAAAATTTAAAAGAAATAATACCTCGTCAGATGTTTGAAGTACCAATTCAAGCAAGTATTGGATCAAAAGTAATAGCAAGAGAAACTGTTAAAGCCATGAGAAAAGATGTATTAGCAAAATGCTATGGTGGGGACGTATCAAGAAAAAGAAAGCTATTAGAAAAACAAAAAGAAGGAAAAAAGAAGATGAAAATGATTGGTAGTGTAGAATTACCACCAGATGCATTTTTATCAATATTAAAGGTGGATGATTAAAGTGGAAGAAAAGATAATATATGAGGCTGATTTTATACTTCATGGTAAAAGAACAATGCCAGAAGTAGCTGATGCACTAAAGATTAATATAAGAACGTTGCAAATACATATAAATGAAAAATTAAAAGATATTGACCTAAATCGTTATCAGATGGTAAGGGAGCATTTAGCAAAAATTACCACAGAAAGACAAAAAGTTGGTGGAACGATAGGTAAAAAAACAACTTCTTATGATATGGATTTAGTTAATCTTATGGCTGATGATATGATAGCAAGTTATGAAGTAATGAGTGATAGTAATATGCAAGTTAAGACATTAAAGGATTTAGAAGCAAAATACAATATTCCAACTTCAACTATATATGAACTATTTATGAAATACTTAGATAAAGAAAAGTTAGAAAAAGTAAGGATGATTTTTAATTATAATAAATCAGTAGCACGATATAGTGTAAATTTAGTTGGAGAAAAGTATGGGGAAAGTTCTTCAAGAAGACATTAAGAGTATTTATATTCATATTCCATTTTGTAAAAATATTTGTTCTTATTGTGATTTTGCAAAACTATATTATAAAGAAGAATTAGTAAATGAATATTTAGAATCATTAAAATATGAAATAGATAAGAATTATAAACATGAAAAGATAAAAACTTTATATATAGGAGGTGGAACCCCATCTTCATTAAATAAAGAATCATTAAATAAGTTATTTCAAATAATTAAGGTTATAAAATTAGATAGAAATTATGAATTTACGTTTGAATGTAATATTGAAGATATTAATATTGCTTTATTAAAAACTTTAAAAAATAATAAAGTAAATCGTATTAGTATAGGTGTTGAATCATTTGATAAGAAAATACTAAAAATATTAAATAGAAGTTATGACTTTTCTATAGAAGAGAAAATAGAACTAGTAAAACAATATTTTAATAATATAAATATTGATTTAATGTATGGAGTAAATACTGAAACTT
This sequence comes from uncultured Bacilli bacterium, assembly GCA_934102355.1. Classification (GTDB taxonomy): domain Bacteria; phylum Bacillota_I; class Bacilli_A; order RF39; family UBA660; genus CAKORS01. The sequence continues at coordinate 108,290 of CAKOSO010000001.1, read as the reverse complement.
TAAGAATTTTAAGAAATGATTTAAAAAGTTTTATAAAACTTAATATGAATCATATCTCAATATATTCTTTAATTTTAGAGGATCATACATCTCTTAAAGTAAATAACTACAAAGAAATTGATGATAACCTTGATAGAAAAATGTATGATTTTATATGTAAATATTTAAAGAAACATGGTTTTATTCATTATGAAATAAGTAATTTTTCAAAAGATGGTTATCAATCTATGCATAATTTAGCATATTGGAATAATGATAAATACTATGGATTTGGTCTTGGGGCATCTGGTTTTATAAAAAATTATAGATACACTAATACTAGGAATATAAACAAGTACATAAAACATGATTATATTCTTGAAAAAGATAAAATGACTAAAAAGACAAATATGGAAAATGAAATGATTTTAGGACTTAGAAAATTAATTGGTGTTAATGATAATACTTTTTATAAAAAGTATAATTGTCATATTAAGGATGTATTTAATACTAAGAATTTAGAATATAAAAATAATTATTATTTTATAAGTGAAGATAATTTATATATATCAAATTGTATATTAGAAGACTTTATTGATTAGTTTTCTTTCTTTTTATTTATACCAATCATTGAACCTATACTAGAAGATAGTATTATAATTATATAGTTTAAAAAATTAATAAGTTTTATTTTTGAGAAAAATAGAGTAAATATAAATATTAATATTACATAAATAATACCAATTTTTAAACCTTCTAAATAACCTTTTTCTTTTGTTTTAGAACCAATAAATATACCTGATATAAAAATAGCAATAATAGGTATTATAACTTTTAGGACAGTAGATATACCACTTGGTAAGATATTAAATGATGAGAAAATTGTATTTAAAAGGGCAAGGGTAATAATAATTAAGAATGCAATACCTAGAGATATTAAATAATTTTTATATTTTTTCAAAAAACATCACCTAATATCTTATATGATAAGAATAAAAAAATATTAATTAAATCATTATATTATTGGTGATACTTATGAATATGATAGTTTTTATGATTAAGATATGCATAATTTATTTAGTTACTTTTATTTATTTTAAGTTGGTATTAAAAAAGAAAATAAAGGATTTTAATATACTTGATATATTAACTGTATTTTTTATAGGCTATATATCTTATAGAATTATAAGTAATGATGCATTCACATCAATAAAAAATATATTTTATTTTATTATAGTATTTATAATAAATATAGCTATTATAATAGAAAAACTAGATGGAAAAGATGAATTATTAATAATAAAAAATGGTAGGATAAAGATGGTAAACTTAATTAAAAGTAATTATAGTATTGAAACTCTTTATAGAGAATTGAATAAGCAAGATGTTTTAATAAAGAATATTGAGAAGGCTTATATAAAAGATAATAAATTAAATATTATATTAGAAGAAGATACATATAAAACTTTAGTATTAGTGTCAAATGGAAAGATAAATTATAATAATTTAACTATGTTAAATAAGGATAAGAAATGGTTATATGATAAACTTGACACTGATATAGACAATATATTTTTGAGTATTTATAAGGATAATAATTTATATATAATAAAAAATAGTGATTTAAGTTAAAAATTATAAATTACTATTTTTTTTATTTGTTTAATATGCTAAAATATTATTTACGAAGGTGAAGTAGTATGAATGAATTTATAGATGCAATAGGATATAGAAATTTTATTATTTTAATAATAGTTGTAGGAGTAATAGTTGTGCTTTTAGGAGTATTATTTATAGTGGATAAATTATCAAGTAAGAGAAAAGAAAAATCTAATGATTTTAAAGAATATTATGTTGAATCTCCAAAGAATGATTATGAAAAAGAAGAAGTAAAGGAAGAAAAAGAAGTAAAAGAAGAAAGTGAAAAACTTGATGAATTAAAGGAAGAACCAGTTGTTGATGAAGTGGTGTATATCGAGAAAAAAGATGAAAAGGAATTAGCTAAAAAAGCATTAGAGGATACAGCAACAAAGTTAGCTAAAAAAGAAGAAGAGTTAAGAAAGAAAAAGATAGAAGAATATTATGATGAACCAGTAAGTCATACTGATTTTGAGAAAACTCAAGAACAAAATTCAATTATTAGTTATGAAGAATTAAAAAAAGCTAAAGCTAATATTGATGATGTAAATGATGAATTATTAGAAGATCAAGGGAATGAACCTATTACTATAGAAGAACTTTATATTTTACATGAACAAGAACAAGAAGGTAGTAAGGATGAACTTGAAAATCCTATATTTGCTGAAACTGTTGAACAGGTAAGTAAATTTAAAAAATCAGAGGTAATTTCACCTGTTTATGGAGTGTATAATAAGAATTATACTAATTATAGTGTAGATAAATTCTATAATACTATGGATTTAAAAGATATTGAAAATGAAATTAAAAAGACAGAAGAGTTCTTAGAACAATTAAAAGAAATTAAAAACAAACTTAATTAGGGAGTTAGAAATGAAGGTTGGATTATGCACTTTGGGGTGTAAAGTAAACATCTATGAGAGTGAGTATATAACAAGTAAATTAAAAGAAGCTGGTTATGAAATTGGTGACTTTAATAATAAAAATGATATATATGTAATTAATACATGTACAGTTACAAATAATAGTGATGCTAAATCAAGAAAGATGATTCATCATGCAAGAAGTTTAAATAAAGATGCTTGTTTGGTAGTTTGTGGATGTTTTGTAGAGAGCAATAAAAATTATGATTTTAAAGATGTTGACATAATAATAGGAAATCATAATAAATCAAAGATTGTAAGCTTGATAGATGAATATTTTAAGGACAAAAAGCAATTAGATGTTAGAGAAAATATTATGAAATGTCCTTTTGATAATATGGAAATTAACGATTTTAATGAACACACAAGAGCGTTTGTAAAGATTCAAGATGGTTGTGATAATTATTGCAGTTATTGTGTTATTCCTTTTGTAAGAGGACATTCTAGATCAAAGAATAAAGATCTTGTATTAGAGGAAATAAGCAATCTTGTAAAAAAAGGTTATAAAGAAATTGTATTAACAGGAATTCATACTGGTAATTATGGAAAGGATATTAATACTACATTTTCTAATCTTTTAGAGGAAATATTAGAAATTGATGGTTTAGAAAGAATAAGAATTTCTTCAATTGAAATAACTGAATTAGATGATAAGTTCTTTGAACTTTTAAAAAATGAAAAGATATGTAATCATTTACATATACCATTACAAAGTGGCTGTGACAAAACTTTAAAATTAATGAACAGAAAGTATGATACTGATTTTTTTTATAAAACTATAGAAAAAATAAGAAGTATAAGAGGAAATATAAGTGTTACAACTGATGTAATAGTAGGGTTCCCTGATGAAACTGAAGAAGACTTTTATGATTCATTAAGTTTTATTGAAAAGGTAAATTTTTCTAAAGTGCATGCTTTCCCTTATTCAAGGAGGGAAAATACAAGAGCTTGTACGATACCAAATCATTTAAGTAATGAAGTAAAGAAAAAAAGAAATAAAAAGTTAATTGAGTTATCTAATAAAATGGAACATGAATATAAATTAGGGTGTGTTGGTAAGAAAGAAAAAGTATTAATTGAAGAAAATGATGGTACATATTCATATGGACATACTTCAAATTATTTATATTTAAAGATAGATAAAAATCTAGAAAAAAATAAAATATATGATATTATAATAGAAGAAAAATTTTTGAACTTATAAAAAAAGAGGTGATATTATGTTTTTAGATGAAGTATACATTAAAGTCATTGCTGGTAATGGTGGAGATGGATGTACAGCCTTTAGACGTGAAAAATACGTTGAAATGGGTGGTCCTTTTGGAGGTAATGGTGGTAAAGGTTCAGATATTATCTTTGAGGTTGATGAAGGACTTAGAACATTAATTGATTTACGTTTTAACAAAATAATTAAGGGTGAACGTGGAGAACATGGTGAAGGTAAAAACAAGAATGGTAAAAACGCTAAAGATATAGTAATTAAAGTTCCTCCTGGAACAGTTGTAACTGATGCTACTACAAATGTATTAATATGTGATTTAAAGAATCATAAAGATAGGTTCGTTGTTGCATATGGTGGACGTGGGGGAAGAGGAAATACAGCATTTAAAACAAGATTTAATACTGCACCAAACTTTTCTGAAAAAGGTGAACCTGGAGAAGAAAGAAATCTAAAAGTTGAATTAAAATTACTTGCTGATGTTGGACTTGTAGGTTTCCCAAGTGTTGGTAAGAGTACATTCTTATCAAAAGTATCAAGAAGTACCCCTAAAATTGCTGCATATCACTTTACAACATTAAATCCAAATTTAGGTGTATGCAAAACTAAAGATGGAAGAAGTTTTGTAATGGCTGATCTTCCTGGTTTAATTGAAGGAGCATCTAAAGGGGAAGGATTAGGAGATAAATTTTTAAAACATATTGAAAGAACAAGAGTAATATTACATGTAATAGATATGTCTGGTTTTGAAGGCAGAGATCCTTTTAATGATTATGAAATTATTTGTAATGAGTTAAAGAACTTTAGTGAAAAATTATCTACAAAGAAGCAAGTAATAATCGCTAATAAAATGGATATGTCACAAGCAGAAGAAAATCTAAAAATATTCAGAAAAAAACTAAATAATGAAGATATAAAAATATTCCCAGTAAGTGCACAAAATGGTACTGATTTTAATGATATTTTAACTTATTTAGCAGATTTATTAGATGGAATTAAAGAAGAACCTTTAGTAGAAGATGATACAGTAGATTATGTATTATTTAAGTATAAAAAAGAAAAACCATTTACAATTACAAAAGAAAATGATGTGTACGTTGTAAAGGGTGATCAAATTGAGAAATTATTTAGAATGACTAAGTTTACAACAGAAGAAGGAATCTTAAGATTTGCTAAAAAGCTTACTAAATTTGGAGTAGATGATGAATTAGAAAAAATGGGGGCCAAACAAGGTGATATTATAAAAATACTTGATTATGAATTTGAGTATAGAAACTAAAAAGTAGAATTAAGAATTCTACTTTTTAATTATTCTAAATAAGTTAATTGATGGTAAGTTAAATAACCTCATTGAAATTAATCCGCATCCACATCCATTACTTATATAGACTTCTGTATTATTGATTAGATAATGTGGTTCATAATAATTTTTTGATCCTTTTGGAAGAACTAATTTTTTTAATAGTGGAATATTTACTTGACCGTTATGTGAGTGACCTGAAAGTACTAGGTCAACACTATTTACATCAAAGTTATCTATATAGTCTGGTTCATGTACAACTACTATTTTATATACATTATTTTGATATTCGTTTAATTTACTCATATCTGGTGTACCTTCTAAGACATCATCAACTCCATATATTAGAATTGGAGTAGAGGAATCTTTATATACAAGATCATATTCATTTTTTAAAATTTTAAATCCTGAATCTTCCATTATATTATTGTAAGATAGTAAACCATACATATAGTCATGATTACCATATACAGCATATTTACCTAGTGTAGCAGTTATTTCTTTAAAAGCACTAGTTATAATATCAACTTGTTCTTTTGTAAAATTATTATTTGTTAAATCACCGTTAAATATTACTATATCTGGTTTAGTTTTATTGATTTTTTTAACTAACTTTTTTATATTTTTTTCATTAACAGAAGTACCAAAATGAACATCACTAAATTGTACGATTTTAAGTCCATGAAGAGAGTTATCTATTTTATCTGTTATTAAGTTGTTTTCATGAATAACAAGTAGTTTCGGTTCAACAAAAAACATATATAGAGAACCTAAAACAATAATTATTAATAGTATAATAAGCATTTTTTTTAAACCTTTCTTTCTTTTTTCTTTTTTTAATACTTTTTCTTGTTCTTCTAATTTTTTGGTTCTTGTCTTTTTCATACTAAACCTCCAATTATATAAGGAAGAGTAGATATTATAAGTGTAATTAAGTTATGTATAAAGTGCATGGACATTGATACGAAAATACTATCAGTCTTACTATAAATATAAGCAAAACTTGCACCCATTATACCGTAAGGTATTAAGTATAATAGTTCCATAGTATTATCAATTCCTGCAACTACATGACAAAGTCCAAATATTAAACCGGATATTAGTATATATAACGCTTTATTATCGAAAATACCTTTTAAACTTTTTCTAAAAATGATTTCTTCTACAAATGGAGCATATATAAGAGTTGAAATAGTAGTATATATTGGATATTTAACTAAGTAGGATTGAACTACTTCTTCGTTAGCGGAATTATTACTATATACAAATGATATTAATATATTAGATACAACCATCATAGTAAGACCTATAAACCATATTTTAAGTCCAAAAATAAAGAAATTTTTAAAATTATTTTTGTATAGTTTAAATTCTTCAATTAAACTTTTACGATATATAAGGAATATAAATACCATAAATACTATCCAACTTATAACAGTAATTATAAGTCTTAAATATATTGAATCAATATTTATTCCTAATCTATATAATGAGTAAAATATAATTGAATTTAAAAATGTTTCTGTAAAAAATAGTGCAACAAATAATAAAATGTTTATAATTTTTTTCATATAATAACCACCAATTCTATCAAAAATTATAACATGAAAAATACTTTGTGTAAATTTATAGAAAATAAAAATAAAATTCTTTACATTAAAGATTAAAAAAAGTTTTACAAATAAAATATATAATGGTATAATACTTGTAGCAACGAAGTGGGAATACCCACTTTTTATATTTTTTAGGGAGTGATTATGAAAGAGATTAAGAAGTTTATTGAAAAACCATTACAAGATATGGGTTTATGGGTTGATGATATAACTTATGAAAATAAGACATTAAGTATTGTATTAGATAGCGATGATGTGATAGATATTGATACAATTGTTAAAGCTACTAAAGTAATATCACCAATAATTGATGAAAAAGATTTCATAAAAGAAAGTTATGTGCTTGATGTATCAAGTAAAGAAAAAGGAGTGAAATAAAATGAACGGTAAAGAATTTTTAAAAGCAATGGAAGTATTAGAAAAAGAAAAGCATATAGATAAAGAAATAATTATTGACGCAATGAAAAATGCTTTACTTTCTGCATATAAAAAAAATGAATATAAGGAGAATGCAAAAGTAACATTTAATGAAGAAACTGGGGAATTTAAGATTTATTCATATCTTGTAATAGTACCAGAAGTTGAAGATAAAGAATTAGAAATATCTTTAGAAGATGCTAAAAAAATCGATAAAACAAAAGAAATTGGAGATACTATTGATACTGAAGTTACTCCACAAAATTTTGGTAGAGTAGCAGCTTCAACTGCAAAACAAGTTGTAATTCAAAAGATTAGAGAAGCAGAAAGAAATAGTATTTTAGATGAATTTCAAGATAAAGAAGGAGAATTAGTTTCAGGAATTGCAGAATTAGAAGATGAAAGAAATTATTATATAGATCTTGGAAGAACAAATGGTATATTACCTAAATCTGAACTTATTGGAAACGAAAAAATAGAGATGGGTTCAACAGTTAAGGCATATGTTACAAAAGTTGAGAATAATGGAAAGCAAACAACAATTCATTTATCAAGAAATCATTATAATTTTGTTAAGAGATTGTTTGAACTTGAAATTCCAGAATTATCAGATGGATCTGTAATGATAATGGGAGTTGCAAGAGATCCAGGTGTTCGTAGTAAGGTTGCAGTTTATTCTGAATATGCAAATATTGATCCAATTGGTTGTTGTATTGGTGAGAAGGGTTCAAGAATCGGAAGAATAATTACAGAACTTAATGGTGAAAAATTAGATATAATAAAATACGATGAAAATAAAGAAGTATTTATTAAGAATGCTTTAGCACCTGCTAAAAATATTGGAGTATTTATTTTAGATCCAAAAAAACAAGAAGCATTAGTAATTGCTGATGGCGATGATTTCTCTTTAGCTTTAGGCAAAAAAGGTCAAAATGTAAAACTTGCATCACGCCTTACAAAATATAAAATCGATGTTAAAACAAGTGAACAAGCACGTGATCTTGGAATAAACATAAGAGTAGGTGAATAATCTTGAAGGTAAAGAAAATCCCTATGAGAACGTGTGTAGTAACACATGAAAAATTAGAAAAAAAAGATTTACTTAGAATTGTAAGAAATAATATAGGAGAATTATTCGTAGATGAAACAGGAAAACAAAATGGACGTGGAGCTTATATAAAGAAAGATAATGATGTATTAGAACAAGCAAAAAAAAGTAGAGTTTTAGAAAGAAGCTTAAATACATCTATTCCTGATGAATTTTATGAAGAGGTAAAAAAATATATAAAATAATAGTGAGGTGATTACTGATGATGAGTGTTAGCGAATACGCAATTGACATGAATTTAAGTATAGAAGAAGTATTAAGTTATTGTAAAAAACTTAATATAAATGCAACTGATGGGAACTATTCATTAGATCAAGATGAGATAACAATGTTAGATAGTTTTATATCAGCTAATTCAGATGAAGCTTATAATGATGAATATGTTGATGATGATGAGTTAGAACAAGACTTAAGAATTGATACAGAGATCAAAGATAAATCTGAAGTTAAAATGAAAAAGCAACAAGTTATTAAAAAAGAGGATAATACTAAGTATCTAAAAGCAAAAAAAGCTATGTATAAACATAAAGAAAAATTATCTACTAATGATAATAATGATACTAATATAATTTTATATAAAGAAGGTATGACAGTTAAAGATTTAGCTGATGAATTAGGAATTAGTTCAACTGAAATACTAAAGAAATTATTAAATTTAGGTGTAATGGCTAATATAAATTTAGCTCTTGATTTTTCAACTGTAGAAATGATTACTGTTGATTATAATAAAGAATTAAAAAAAGAAGAAACAAGAGATATAGTAAATTTTGAAGAATATGAAATTATTGATAAAGAAGAAGACCTAGAACCTCGTCCTCCAGTAGTAACTGTAATGGGTCATGTTGATCATGGTAAGACTTCTCTTCTTGATGCAATAAGAGATAGTAATGTAGTAAGTAAAGAAGCTGGTGGTATTACTCAAGCAATCGGAGCATATCAAGTAGAAATTAATGGTAGAAAGATAACATTTATTGATACTCCTGGACATGAAGCATTTACAGAAATGCGTGCAAGAGGAGCTAGTATTACTGATATAGTTATTATTGTAGTATCAGCAGAAGATGGTATAATGCCACAAACTAAAGAAGCAATTGATCATGCTAAAGCTGCAAATGTTCCAATAATTGTTGCAGTAAATAAAATGGATTTACCAAATGCAAATCCAGAACGTGTATTACAAGAATTAACTGAATATGGACTTACTCCTGAAGAATGGGGTGGAGATACATTAGTAAACAGAATCTCAGCTAAGACAAAAGCTGGAATTAATGAATTATTAGAAAACGTATTACTTGTGGCAGATTTAAAGGATTTAAAAGCAAATAAGAAAAGATATGCTACTGGTTCAGTATTAGAAGCAAGAGTAGATAAAAATGTTGGTTCTGTTTGTACATTATTAATAAATAATGGTACATTAAGACTTGGAGATCCAATAGTTGTAGGAACTTGTTATGGAAAGGTTAGAACTTTAAAGAATGATCAAGGAAAAAATATTTTAACTGCTGAACCTTCTACTCCAGTAGAAATAACTGGTTTAAATGATGTTCCAACTGCAGGAGATTTATTTATGGCATTTGAAACAGAAAAAGAAGCAAGACATATTGCAGAAAAAAGATTATTAAGAAGTAAAGAAGCCAATACAAATCGTACTGGTATGACACTTGATGATTTATTTAATAAAGTGCAAGAAGGTACAAAGAAGTTAAGTGTTGTATTAAAAACTGATGTTAAAGGATCAGAAGAAGCTATTAAAGCAGCACTTCAAAAAATAAATATTGAAGGTGTTAAAGTAGATGTAATTAGAAGTAGTGTTGGAACGATAACTGAAAGTGATATAGTTTTAGCAAATGCTTCTAATGCAATAATTATTGGTTTTAATGTAAGACCTAGTAGTAAAACTTTAGATGTTGCAAAGGAATATAATGTTGATATAAGATTATATAATGTAATTTACAAAATTATTGAAGAAATAGAACAAGCAATAAAAGGATTACTTGATCCAATTTACGAAGAAAAAATTCTTGGAACTGCTGAAATAAGACAATTGTTTAAATTCTCTAAAGTAGGTATGATAGCAGGAGTTTTAGTAACAGATGGTGTTATTAAACTTAAAGATAAAGCTAGAGTAATAAGAGATGGTATTGTAGTTCATGATGGAGTAATCGCATCAATTCAAAGAGGAAAAGATAAAGCAAATGAAGTTAAGAAAGGAATTGAGTGTGGTATAACATTTGATAACTTTAGTGATTTCAAAGAACAAGATATTATTGAAGCTTATACTATGGAGGAAATTAAAAGATGAGTTTAAAAACTGAAAAGATCGGAAAAAGTTTTGTTCGTGAAATAAGTTTAATAATTCATGAAGAGATAAAAGATCCTAATATAAGATTTGTTACTTTAACTGGTTGTGATGTTACTAATGATTTATCTTATGCAAAGGTATATTTTACAACTTTAAAAAAAGAATATTTAGATGAAACAACAAAAGCATTAAACAAAGCTGCTAATTATATTGAAATATCTTTATCTAAGAAAATAGATATTAGAAAGATGCCTCAAATTAGTTTCCATTATGATAATTCAAGTGAATATGGAAAAGCAATTGATGAAAAGATTGCAGAGATTAAGCAAAGAGAAAATGATAAAAAATAGGAAAAAATACCTATTTTTTTTATTTTATTTATAAAAATGGTTGACATAAAAGTTAGCTTAATGTTACTATCAAGGTGAATTTAAAGAGAAAGGAGTGAGAAAAATGAAGAAGTTTAGATTCAATAGATTAAATGTTTTTGATAAGAAAAGTGTAGTTTTTGAGAAATATAGTAACGTCGATATGGAGGAACTTCTTTGTTTTTTCACTCGATAAAATAAAACTATAATTGATAAAAGACTACATTAAATGTAGTCTTTTTTATAAGAAAAGAGGTAAGAATATGAAAAACTTTAAAGAATTCAAGCCTCTAATGAAACTGATATCTAAAAAAGAAAAGAAAAAATTTATCTTGTCTAGTATATTAATGTTTTTATCAGGAATTTCTAGTATATTTACTGGACTTTTAAATGGTTTAGCAGTAGAAGCAATTACAAAGGGAGAATTAAAGAAAGCATTAGTATACTTATTAATTTATTTCTTTATTGAAATAACTTTTGATGGGTTTATTAAAAATATGGGTAGCGCTAGTTTAGAAAGATTGGAAAGTTCGCTAACAAGAAAACTGGGTTTTAATACTTATAAGAAATCACTTAATATGCCACCGGTTGCGTACGAAGAAAAATCATCAGGAGAAATAATAAATAGAATAACACAAGATGCAGATACATTGAGTTTTTCATTTGGAAGATTACTTAAGATGGTGTCTGATTTGATTGGGTCAGTGATAGTAATAGTGTATGTATTTATAAATTCTAGAATAATAGGAATAGAAATATTAGTATTTTTAAGTTTATTATTGTTAGTACTAAAAAAATATAATCCAAAATTAAAAGAAACTCATAAAGAAAGAAAGCATGAACAAGATAAATTTACCTCATTAGTAACAGAATCTATTAGAGGCATAAGAGAAATAAAAACATTAGGAATAAAAAATAATTTAATAAATAACATGTCTGATATAATAAAACAGATATTTAAAAAATCAGAAAAAGAAATTGATATTAGAAAATCGTTTGATGATGTAACAAAAATATTTAGATCAACTTTAGAAGTTGGTACATTTATAACATGTATTATATTATTATATTATAATAAAATTACACTAACTTTTTTTATAGCAATGACATATTACATCTATAGATATACATGGTTAATTGAAGATATTAATGAACTTACTAAGACTTATCAAAAGACAATGGTAAGTATATCAAGAGTAAATGATATTTTAACTAACAGAATGTATGAAGATGAAAAATTTGGTGAAGTAAGTTTAGATGATGTTGATGGAAATATTAAGTTTAATAATGTAACATTTGGATATCCAAATGAGAAAAATACACTTAAGAAATTTAATTTAACTATTACACCAAATAAAAAAATTGCTATAGTGGGAAGATCAGGTCAAGGTAAATCAACATTATTTAACTTGATAACAAGAATATTTGATGTAAATAAAGGAAGTGTTACATTAGATGGTTATGATATAAGAGATTTAGATGAAGAATCTTTAAGAAAAAATATATCAATAATTAGACAAGATCCATTCATATTTAATCAAACAATAAAAGAAAATTTTAAAATAGTAGATAGCAATATTACTTTAAAAGAAATAAGAAATTATTGTAAACAAGCTTATATTGATGATTATATAATGTCCTTACCTAAAAAGTATAATACAATTTTAGGAGAAAGTGGTATAAATCTATCGGGTGGTCAAAAGCAAAGATTATCAATAGCAAGAACATTATCTAAAAAGAGCAAAGTAATTCTTTTTGATGAAGCAACAAGTGCACTTGATAATGAATCACAAGAATATATAAAGAAATCTATTGATAATTTGGTTAAAGATCATACGGTAGTAATAGTAGCGCATAGGTTATCTACTATAAAAGATGCAGATATTATACATGTAATTGATAAGGGTAAGGTTGTTGGATCGGATACACATGAAAAATTATTAAAAACAAATGAAATTTATAAGAATCTATATGAAACGGAATCTTTAAATTCATAAAGAGGAGATATGTAAAATGAGAATTAATTATTTATTTAGTTGGTTAGACAAAGAAAAAGGATTTACAAGTGAACAAGCTGAATGTTTAAGAGAAGACATTAAAGAAAATAGTAATATAGTATTTATTGCGTCATTATTTAAAGACCATGAAAAAACAGAATTTAATACAAAAAGAATTTTAAATATGTTTAAAAATATTAATATTAATTTTAAAGAAGTAAATATAATTGATAATACTGTTTCTTATGATGATACTAAAGAGATTATAAGAAAATCAGATATTGTATTTTTACTTGGTGGAAGCCCAACTAATCAAATGAAATCAATAAATGAATATGGTATAAAAGAAGATTTATGTAAAAAAGATTTTATTTTAGGGGTTAGTGCTGGAAGCATGAATCAAACAAAAAGGGTAATATATGAAGGTGAATATGAAGATGAAATGCCTATAGAAAATTATGAAGGATTAGGATTTTTTGATACAGTTATTTATCCTCATTTAGAGTTTGATAATCAAAAATATATGGAAGAGTTATACCGAGTTAGTAAAATAACTAAGGTAATAGCGCTACCTAATCCTTCTTTTATAAGAATAAAAAATAAAAATATAGAATTTATTGGAGATTACTATATAGTAGAGAATGAAAGATTAGAAAAGGGAAGTTTTGGTAAAATTTCTAAGGTTAGGGAAAGATAATTATGAAGTTAATTGGAAGTAGAACAATTGAAACTGAAAGACTTATTTTAAGAAGTTCTAAAATGAAAGAGCAAAAAAGATTATGGGAAATATTAATGATGCCAGAAATAAATAGATTTTATTTAACATCTGGTAAAAAAGTACGCTAAAGATGTAAAACATTGGACTTGGGAAGAGCAAGAAAAATTCTATAGATCTAAGGTTGATAAAGCTAATAATGATGATGTGTTTTGTTGGAGTATATTTTTAAAACCACAATATTCAAATAGTGGCAACGAAGAGGTTATTGGTCAAGTTACTGCACAGGAAAGTGGTAGTGATATTGATGTTCGTGATGTTGGATGGTATATTGATTTAAATTATCAGAATAAAGGATATGCTACAGAAGCTGCTAAAGCAATGATTGATTATATGTTTAGAAAAACAGGAATTAAAAAAATATCATCTGGTGCTGTAAAAGAAAATGTAGCGTCTTGTAAAATATTTGAAAAACTTGGTTTTACTAAATTAAGAGATGTAAAAAAGGCTTTTTTATATACTTTTTATGATGGTATGTTAATATTCTCTGAATATGAATTGAAGAGTGAGGATTATTTTAAGAATGAAAGTAATTGAATATGAGGATAAATATTTAAATGATGTAAAGGATTTATTGGTTTAATTAGAAGAATATATACTTACTATAGATAAAGATTGTCTTGATCAGTTACACCCAGATTACAGGGATAAGATGGCTTATGTAGATTTAGAAGAAGTAAAAAACAATAATGGTAAATGTTATCTAGCAGTAGAAGATGGTAAAGCAATTGGGCTAATCATGGGCTATGAAAGATGCTATGAGAAGTTTGATTATTTGGATTATAAGTGTCCTAAAAGTGGTGAAGTATCAGAACTTATAATATCGAAATCTGCAAGGGGAAAAGGACTTGGTAAGATTCTTATGAATAAGATGGAAAAATATTTTAAGTCGATTGGTTGTGAATATGTTTTTATAGATGTTTTTGCATATAATTTAAATGCTATAAATTTCTATGAAAAACAAGGTTACCATACAAGAGGTATAATAGATATAAAAAAACTATAAGGAGTGATATAAATGATAAAATATAGTGATGAAGAAGGTTTTATTAAAACAAAAGGAATAAAATTTAGAGATGGTCAGGATGAAAATATAGTTTTGCCTAGTGTAGCTGTTTTGGTATTTTCACGTCATCTTTATGAAGACGTTATTGAAAAGTATCAATGTAAGGAAGTAGGTTATATTGCAAAAGCTGATCAAGAAAAGAATGTATATATTTTGAAATATAAAGATAAGGAAATAACATTTACGAAGGCAGGAGTTAGTTCTCCTATAATAGCGGGTGATATTGAAGATTTGTCATATAACGGTGTTAAAACATTTATAATATTTGGTAATTGTGGAGTTCTTGATAAAACAATTGAAGATTGTAGTATTATAATACCTACTAAGGCATTTAGAGATGAGGGTATAAGTTATCATTATGTAGAACCTAGTGATATGATTGATATAAGTAGTAAATATCAAGAAAAATTTATAGAAATATTAAAAAAATATGATTTTTCTTATACTAAAGGTTTTACTTGGACAACTGATGCTTTTTATAGAGAAACAAAAGAAAAGATTGATTATTTTAAAGAAAATGGTGCTATATGTGTAGAAATGGAAGGAAGTGCAATTGCAGCAGTATGTGAAAGAAAAAAACTTGATTATTTTACATTTTATTATGCAGGTGATAATCTTGATGCTGCTGAATGGGAAGAAAGAAGTATTAGGGGTTTGTCTAATATTGATAAGAAAAAACAAGTAATGACTTTAGCACTAGAATTAGCACAAAATATCTCAGAATAAAGAAGAACATATCTTCTTTTTTAATACTATAAAATACATAATATTAAATTGAAAAGTATTAAAAATTCATGGTATAATTAACTTGGTTTATGGTGATAGCATGAATAAAATTTTAATAATAAACAAAGAAAAGGATTATACATCAAGGGATGTTGTAAATATTGTTTCAAAGAAATTAGGAACTAAAAAGATTGGACATTTTGGAACACTTGATCCTCTTGCAGAAGGTGTTTTAGTTCTTGGAATAGGAAAGTATACAAAACTTTTAAATCTTTTACCATATGATGATAAGGAATATGTTGCTGTAGTAAAAGTTGGTGTAAAAACAGATACTTATGATATAACTGGTAATGTAATAGAGGAGAAAACAATAGAATTTCTAGATGAAGATGTATTAAAGAATGCTCTTAATCATTTTAAAGGTACATACATGCAAGAAGTACCAATATATTCAGCAGTAAAAGTAAATGGTAAGAAACTTTATCAATATGCGAGAAATGGCGAATCAATAAATCTTCCAAAGAAAGAAGTTACTATAAAAGATATAGAACTTTTATCAATAGTAAAAGAAGATACATACTATTTTACATTTAAAACTACTGTATCAAAAGGAACATATATCAGAAGTTTAATTAATGATGTTTCGTTATATTTAGGAATTCCTCTTACTATGTCTAAGTTATTAAGAACTAGGCAGGATATATTTAAAATTGAAGATTCATACACTTTAAAGGATATAGAAGAAGGTAACTATAAATTATTAGATATTGAAGATATACTTAATGTTAATGTGAAGGAAACAGGAGACTTATATAAGAAAATAATTAATGGTAATATGTTGGAATATGAAAATGATGATATGGTACTTTATAAACATAATAATGAGAATGTGGCATTGTATGTATATAATAAAGAAAAAAATAAAATGCTACCATTTATTATTTATTGATAATATATTATAATATTAAAGGTGATTGTATGGAATTTAGAAATATAAATGAATTAAAAGAAAGAGTACTTCCGGCTCTTACAACAAGAGTAAACGAATTAAAGATACAAAATATAAATATTTCTGAACAAGAAATATGGGATTGTTTATTACCAAAGTGGAAATTAACTACTAATTTGTCATTAGATGAAATAGTGAATGATATTTTAAATTTTAACTTATAAGGAGTAATATAAAATGGTTACAATAGATGACTTGATAGAAAAACTTACATATTTAAATGAATCTGAAATAGAAGATGTAAAAAAAGCTTATCTTTTTGCGTCTAAATACCATGAGGATCAGTACCGTATTACTAAAGAACCTTTTATAGTTCATCCGCTTAATGTAGCTATGATTCTTACTACTATAAAAGCTGATGTAAATACTATTTGTGCGGCTCTTTTGCATGATGTAATAGAAGATACTGAGATAACAAAAGATGATATTGAAAAGGAATTTGGTCCAGTTGTTGCAAAACTTGTTGATGGTGTAACAAAAATAAATAATATTAAGATATCTACAGATAATGAATATTTAACATCATATTATAAAAAGATAATTGTTGGAATGAGTGAAGACGTAAGGGTTATTATAATAAAGCTTGCGGATCGACTTCACAATATGCGAACATTATATGCACTTCCGATGAAAGCACAAAAAGCAAAAGCAAAGGAAACATTAGAAATTTTAACACCAATTGCACATCGTCTTGGTATGAATAAGATTAAAAGCGAGCTTGAAGATTTATCTCTTAGATATTTAAAACCAAATGTTTATTTTGACATAGTAGAAAAATTAAATAATACTAAAATTGAACGTGAAGAGTTAGTAAATAAGATGATGGATGATGTAAGTAATTTACTAAAGGAAAATGATATAAAATTTGAAATTAAGGGAAGGGTTAAGAGCATATATAGTATTTATAAAAAACTGGATAAGGGTAAGAGTTTTAATAATATATATGATATTTTTGCAATGCGTATTTTTGTTGATGAAGAACCAACTTGTTATCAAGTTTTAGGACTTATTCATTCAAAATATAAACCTGTTCCAAAAAGATTTAAAGATTATATTGCTATGCCAAAAACAAATCTTTATCAAAGTTTACATACTACTGTTTTTGGATTAAATGGAAATCTTTATGAAATTCAAATTAGAACTTATGAAATGGATGAAATTGCAGAAAATGGTGTTGCTTCTCATTGGGCATATAAAGAAAATAAGAATGCTTCTTTAGAAATACAAAATATTACTGAACAAAAATTACAATTTTATAAATCAATTATTGAATTGAATAATGATCAAATGAGCAATAAAGAGTTTGTTGATACAGTTAAAAAAGATGTTTTAAAGAGTAATATTTATTTATATACGCCAAAAGGAGATGTTATAGAATTACCAAAAGGGTCTACTCCAATTGATTTTGCATATAGAGTACATTCAAAAGTTGGGGATACTATGACTGGTGCAATAGTAAATGATAATATTGTCCCTTTAAATCATAAGTTGAAAAATGGTGATATTGTAAAAATAATTACAAATAAAAATTCGACGGGTCCAAATTATGAGTGGATTAATATGGCACATACTATTAGTGCTAAGAATAAGATTAAATCATTTTTTAATAAATTTAATAAGGAAGAATATATAACTAATGGTAAAGATATATTAGAAAAAGAATTAAGAAAAAATAAAGTTTCTATTACAGAATTTTATGATAAAGAAAATATTGATAAAATATTAAAAGAATTTAAATTAAAAGATCTTCAAGATATGTATTTAAATATTGGTAATAATAAATTTTCTGCAAAAAGTATTATTAAAAATGAAACTGAAGATAAGAAGATTGAAGAGGAAATTGATAGAGAAATTAAAGATAAAACCAAGAATAAAACAAGTGATATTTTAATAGGTGATGAACTTGGTATTAAAACTCATATTGCTCTTTGTTGTCTTCCTGTTCCTGGAGATGAAATAATTGGTTATATTACTAAAAATAGTGGTATAAGTATTCACAGGAAAGTATGTCAGAATATAAATATAAATGATGAAAAAGTTATAAAAGTTAGATGGACTGAAAATAATAAATCAAAATATCAATCTGAGGTAATAATATATACAAATTCTTATCAAAATATAATTCTAGATATAGTTACTGCTGCAGTAAATTCTAATCTTCAAACTGATAGCATTAATATTATAAATAAAAGCGAAAATACTATATATTCAGCAGTTGTTTTAGTAAATAATAAAGATGATATTGAAAAATTTATTAAGAATGTAATGAAGATAAAGTCAGTTACTAATGTAGAAAGGACTTTAAAATAATGAAGATAGTAGTTCAAAGGGTTAAAGAAGCAAGTGTTAAAGTAGATAATAAATTAATTGCAAAGATTGATAAAGGTTTTTTGGTATTAGTTGGTTTTACTCATAATGATGGTATAGATAACATAAAATATATTGTAAAAAAGCTTAAAAATTTACGTATATTTGATGATGAAAATGGTAATATGAATCTTAATATAAATGATGTTGGTGGAAGTATGTTATTAGTTTCTCAATTTACTTTATACGCTGATACAAAAAATGGTAACAGGCCGTCATTTGTTGATTCAATGAAATATGATGAAGCAGAAAAACTATATAATTTATTCAATGAAGAGTTAAAATCTACTAATATACCTATAAGTACCGGAATATTTGGAGCAGATATGAAAGTATCATTATTAAATGATGGACCAGTTACAATTATCATAGAAAGGTGATGATAGTATTGATCAAATTAAACTATAAATTAGTTAATTTGTTTCTTGCTATTGCATCTTTTTTTTTAATATTAAAATTAATACCAGAAAGTATAGGTTTATTTGAATATATAAGTCCAATAATAACACCAATATTAATATCTTTTTTGATATCTTATATGTTATATCTAATTTATAAATTTCTTCCAAATAAAATAAATAAAAACATAAAAGTATTAATAGTATTATTTGTATTATTAATAGTAACAATTGTATTTGTTTTTAAATTAATTCCTATATTGAAAAAAGAACTTACATTTTTGGCAGATATGGTTAATTATATTACTAAGAATATACCAAAAAGAATAAATGTTTCTAATAATATAAGTATATATCTTGAAAAATCATTATCAAATATAAGTAATAATATATATAAAATTACTAGTGATGTAATATTAAAATCTATTAATACAATAAAAACAGTGATATTTGTTATAACATTAAGTATATTTATTTTTATTGGGATGGATAAGATTAAAGAAAAATTATATTTATTACTTAAAAAAACAAAATATGAATGTTTAATTAAAAATATAATATTAGATATATCAAAGTATTTTGAAAGTTTAGGGATAATAATGATTATTGAATTTGTTGAATATACTTTTGTCTTTTTTATAATTGGACATGAAAATTATTTGTTATTAGGGCTTCTTATGTCTATTTCATCATTAATACCATATTTAGGTAATACTATGGTAAATATTTTTTCAATTCTTTTTTCATTAAGAATAAGTAGAATATGTTTTATATTAACGGTTGCTGTAACACTTTTATTACCAATATTAGATGCTTATGTAGTAGATCCTAAAATTATTAAATCAACTCTTAAAATTAACCCAATTAAAATAATTTTAGTATCAATTTTATTAAATTTAATCTTTGGTGCAGTAGGTTTTATTCTTGCAGTTCCAACTATAATTATAATTGAAAATATACTTTCATATAAAAATGTCATATAATATCATAATTTGTCTTATTAAAATATAAAAAGTATGTTATTATATCTATAGGGTGGTAGTATGAAACTTAATATAATAGTAAACAAATATATTTTAATCTGGTATTTACTTTTTTCTCCATCAGTTAATGATGAGATTCATAAATTGAAACAAGATCTATATAAAAAAAAGAAAGATCAATATATAAAATTAAATAAAGAACGTGAAGTTATATTAGAAAACCTTGATAATTATATTCCAGATGATGATTATCTTTTTGATGCTGTAAGTAAAACTGAGTCATATAAAAAATTAAAACAAGAAACTAATAGGACTCGTCTTTCTCTTCTTGAAATATGGGATAAAAATAAGAAACTATATTTAAGAGAATTGAATAAAATAATAAAATATGAATTTTCTCCAGAATATACTTTGTGTGTTGTTCACCCGAGTTTAAATGTAGCGGAAGTTGATTGTAAAAGAAAAGTAATTACAATGGGTAAAAAATTGTCTATGAATGATTCAACTGATTTTTTTACATATCTTTTTTATAAAATATTAAAAAATGACTTTTTAAATATTAAAAACGAAGAAAAAGATATTGTGTATACTATTATCGAACTTATTGCAACGAATGAATTATATACAAGATTAACTGGTAAATCAAAATATGATTTAGGTAAGAAAGAATTAAGAGATATAAAGAAGTCAATATATCCATTCTGGTTAATGTTTTTAGGTGTACCTAAGGAAAAATTAGATAAATATATGACAAGAGATAATATATATTTTGATATAAATAAAATAAATTATAATGAACAATTAAAAAATGTTGATATATTTACATTTATAAGTTATATCATTAAAAATAAAAAACAAATTTTAAAATTAAGAAATGAAATAGAAGAATTAGAAAAAATATAGGAAGGATTTTGCATTTATGAATATGAAACTTAAAGAATTATTAACTAAAATATCTTTTAATGAAGATAAATTTAATTATTTTATAGATGCAAAAATAGATAAAATATTAGTGCATGAGAATTCTAATGTTTGGAATGTGTATTTGTCTATTAAAGATTCTATACCATATGAAATAGTAGATTTATTGAATAAAAAGTTATCTTCATATGTAGAAAATAAATATATTTATAATATATTTATAAAAGCAGAAAATATAAATTATGATTATATATATGATTATTATAAAGCAATATTAAAAGATTTAAATAACAATACTATGTATTATGATATGTTTTTTGATAGATTAATTAGTGAAGATAAATATTATATTGAGGTATATAATAATATTGAAAAAAATATAATTTCTAAATTAATAGATAATATAAATAAGAAAATCAATCAATATGGATTTAATACAAATATTGATATTAAATTAAATTTGGAAAAACAAAAAGAAATAAAAAAATCAATAAGTTATGATTTAAAAGTATCAGCTGATATTTTAAAGTCTGCAAAGGATTCTATTGCAAAGAAAATAGAAGAAAATAAATATGAAAGTAAATATCCAAAAAAGGATTTAAAACAATCTCAGAATCCTAATACATTATATGGAAGAACTCCAAGAAAGATGGATGAATTAACTAAGTTATCTGATATTACATATGAGATGGATAATGTAACTGTTGAGGTTAATGTATTTGGTATAGAACCTTCTACAAAGAAAGGTTTTAATTCGTTTTCGTTAAAAATTACTGATTTTACAACAAGTATGAGGGCAAGAGTATTTTTAAATAGTGAAGAAGAATATGATAAGATAATTAAGAACTTTAAACCAGGAATGTGGCTTAAAATAAATGGGTATGTAAAAAATAATACATATTATAATGATTTTATTCTTAATGCAAGGTATATAGAAAAACTTGAAAAAGAAGAAAAAGCTATAACTGATGATGAAAGCGAAAAAAGAGTTGAACTTCATACTCATACAATGATGAGTCAAATGGATGGAGTAGTTGAAGTTGGAGATTTAATAAAAAGAGCAATATCTTGGGGACATAAAGCTATAGCAATAACTGATCATAATGCTATTCAAACATTTCCAGAATGTTTTTCACATTATAAAAATGATATAAAGATATTATATGGTGTTGAGCTTGCAATGATTGATGATGATATTGATTTGACATTTAGAGCTGATGATTCATTACTATCTCAAAATACTTATGTTGTTTTTGACTTTGAAACAACTGGTTTTAATGCTGCAAATGGAGATAAGATAATTGAAGCAGGTGCTGTAAAGCTATACAATGGTGAGATAATTGATAGATTTGATGAGCTTATAAATCCAGGTTTTGAAATACCAGAACATATTGAAAAAATAACTAATATTACAAATGAAATGGTAAAAGATTGTGATGATGAAGAAACAGTTATTAAGAGATTTATAGAGTGGGTTGGAGATTTACCAATGGTTGCACATAATGCTAAATTTGATGCATCATTCTTAAGTATGGCTTATAAAAAATATAATTTAGGTGAATATAAAAATCCTCTTCTTGATACTCTTCAAATATCTAGAGCATTGGATCCAGATGTTGGAAGACATTCTTTATCTGCATTAGTAAAAAGATATGAAGTACCTTGGGATGAAGATGCTCATCATAGAGCTGATTACGATTCAGAGGGAACTGCATATATATTTGCTAAAATGTTAAAACGTTTAGAATCAAAACAAATTAAAAAAATGAATCAAGTAAATACACTAGTATCTAAAGATGAAATACATAAATTTGGAGAGTTATATCACATAACATTACTTGTAAAAAATCAAGAAGGTTTAAAAAATCTATTTAAATTAGTATCTTTAGCAAATACAAAATATCTATATAAGACTCCAAGAATCTTAAGAAGTGAAGTAGAAAAATTAAGATCAGGTATATTAGTTGGCTCTTCATGTGCAAATGGTGAAATATTTAAGTTGGCAAGAAGTAAGAGTAATGAAGAGGTAAGCGATCTAATGAATTTTTATGATTATATAGAGGTTCAGCCACCAGAGGTTTATAGTTATTTAATTGATTTAGATGACTTTAAAAATGAATATGAACTAAAAGAAAACATTAAGAAGATAGTTGATATTGCAAATTCTAAAAACAAAATTATAGTAGCAACTGGTGATGTACATCATTTAGATAGAAAAGATAAAATATATCGTGAAATAATAGTTAACCAAAAAGTTCCTGGTGGTGGAAGGCATCCTTTAAATAAAAAAGAAATAAAAGAGATTCCATCTCAACATTTTAGAACTACTAAAGAAATGCTTCAAGATTTTGAATTTTTAGGTGATGAAGTAGCTAAGGATATAGTTGTTAAAAATACTAATATTATTGCGGATTCAATTGAGGATGTTGAAATAATACCTGATACAAAGGGAATTCCTTTTTCTCCAAAGTTTCCAAATAGTGAACAGGAAATAAAAGATAGAGTTTATAAAAAGGCTCATGAGATATATGGTGAAGATTTACCAAAAATAATAGAAAATCGTATTCAAAGCGAGTTAAAAGGTATTTTAAAAGGTGGATTTGATACAATTTATCTAATTGCTCAAAGGCTTGTAGAACATAGTAATGAAGATGGTTATAGTGTAGGTTCGCGTGGTTCAGTTGGTTCAAGTTTTGTTGCGACAATGTTAAATGTTTCAGAAGTAAATCCTCTTCCAGCACATTATATATGTCCAAACTGTAAGAAAAGTATTTTTAATGATGAAAATGGTGTTCCTTATAATATAAATTATGCATCAGGATTTGATCTCCCTGATAGGGTTTGTGAATGTGGAACAAAATTTAGAAAAGACGGACAAGACATGCCGTTTGCAACCTTCTTAGGATTTAATGCTGATAAAGTTCCAGATATAGATCTTAACTTCTCAGGAGACTATCAACCAAGAGCACATGAATATACAAAAGTATTATTTGGTGCAGATAATGTTTATAGAGCTGGAACTATAGGAACAGTTGCTGAAAAAACTGCGTATGGATTTGTTAAAGGATATTTTGAAGATAAAGAAATAACTGGAATAAAACCTCTTGAAATTGAAAGATTAGCTATTGGTGTTACTGGGGTAAAAAGATCAACTGGGCAGCATCCAGGGGGAATTGTTGTTGTTCCAGATTATAAAGAAGTGTATGATTTTACACCATATCAATTTCCGGCAGATGATGTAAATGCTGCTTGGAGAACTACTCACTTTAATTATCATGATATTGAATCATGTTTACTTAAACTTGATATACTTGGGCATGATAACCCCACTATATTTAAAATGTTAGAAGAGTTAACCGGGATAAAACCAGAAGATATTCCTATGGATGATAAAGAAGTTATGAGTTTGTTTACATCTCCAAAGGCACTTGGTGTAACAGCAGATCAAATTCAGTGTAGTATTGGTTGTTTGGCGCTTCCAGAATTTACAAAATTTGTTATGACAATAGTTGAAGAAACTCATCCTACAACATTTGCAGAGTTAGTAAAAATATCTGGTTTATCACACGGAACAGATGTATGGAATGGTAATGCACAAGATATAGTAAGAAATAATATTGTTCCATTTAAAGAGGTAATCGGATGTCGTGACGATATCATGGTATATTTAATGAATCATGGTTTAGAGCCTTTAACTTCATTTAAAATAATGGAATTTGTACGTAAAGGTAAGGCTTCTAAGGATCCTGAAAAATGGATAGAATTTAAAAATATACTTAAGGAAGCTAAAATAGAAGATTGGTTTATAGAATCTTGTGGAAAAATTAAATACATGTTCCCAAAAGCTCATGCAACAGCATATGTAACTGCAGCTTGGAGAATAGGGTGGTTTAAAATTCATAGACCAATTGAGTATTATGCTACATTCTTCTCAATTAAATGTTTCTCATTTGATTTAGAAACTATGGAAATGGGATATGATAAAATAAAAGAAAGAGTAACTGCATTAAAAGAAGATAAGTATTCTTTATCAGTAAAAGAGCAAGATTTAATAACTACTCTTGAAGTAGCGCTAGAAATGACAGCTAGAGGATTTAAATTTGGTGGAATAGATCTTGAAAAGTCTGATGCAAGATACTTTGTTATAGATGATGATAGAAAGACTTTGATTCCACCATTTAGAGCAATAGATGGACTTGGGGATACTGTTGCAAAAAATATTATTGAAGAAAGAAATAAGGGAGCGTTTTTAAGTATAGAAGATTTACAAAAACGTGGTAAATTATCATCAACTACTATCGAAAAAATGCGCCTTA
Organism: uncultured Bacilli bacterium; assembly: GCA_934102355.1. Lineage (GTDB taxonomy): Bacteria > Bacillota_I > Bacilli_A > RF39 > UBA660 > CAKORS01. Next base: position 82,865 of record CAKOSO010000001.1, on the reverse strand, counting down.
TGGGAATATTAAAACATTTACCAGAATCAAGTCAGTTATCTTTGTTTGATAGTATATAAAGCTATGTATAATAGTAATGATTAGTATTTAGGAAACTTTAGAAGCCCTAAGTCAATATCAAACTCCATTCTCTATTTAATAATAGATTATGGAGTTCTTTTTGGTTTATGTGTTGAAATAGAAGGAAAAAGTAAAAATAAAAACACTAATTTTAATTTATAATTAGTGTTTTTATATTAATCTATTTTTAATTCTTTTCCTATTTTAATATTTTTATTAAATCCAATAGGCATTTCATAGATGTAGAAAGCATTTTTTCTTATGAGGATTTTACCTCTTTTAAAGGTATTTATTTTTTCTAAAATAATATTGTTTTTATCTGTAATAATGATATCAATGGGAGATGACATAAAGAAGGTGTGGATGGCATGTGTTTTAAATCTCATACCATAATTGATATTTTTTTTAAAACTAAGTCCAATTAGTTTTTTTATAAAGCTTTTTGCATCAATAATTAAGACATTATTATAGTACATATTATCACCAATTTAATTTTACCATACTTTTATATTTTTTATAAATAGTATTCTAATAGTCTTGATTTTTATCTCTTTTTCTTATAAAATTAAAGTAGAAAAATAGGTGATTATATGAAAGGGCTAAATAATAAGGCTCAAGCGTTAGTTGAGTATGTATTAATAATTGTGCTTGTTTCCGGGCTAGCAATTTATTTAGTTAGCGTTTTTGGGGGACGTTTAAAAGATGCAATCACTAAATCTTCATGTGACTTAGTTGATGAAGTATATGTTAAGGGAGCAAAACCTGGTGAAGGTACTTGTGAAGCGAAACAATAAAGCTCAAGCATTGGTTGAATTTGTTATATTACTACCTATTTTTTTGATGATTTTATTTATTATTATTGATTTTGCTAATGTATTTTATAATAAAAATCATTTAGAGGGTACACTTGATGAGATAGTTGATTTAGTTGAAAATTCTAAGGAATCTCAAATATCTGCTGTTATTGATGATGAAAAATATGAAATTAGGGTTAATGATAATAAAAAAACTATAGTAGTATCAAAAGATGTTAAATTAATTACACCAGTTGCTGATTTATTTTTAAAAAATCCATACACAATCAAAACAGAAAGGACTATTATTAATGAATAATAAAGGTCAAACTTTAGCATTGTTTGTAGTATTAATACCTGTGTTTTTGTTTATATTCTGTTATGTCTTTGATACAGGTATGATAATGATTGAAAATAAAAAAATCGAAAATATTAGTAAATCTGCAAATAAGTACTTAAAAGAAGGAAAAGATATAGATACTATTAAAGAAATAATAAAAAATAATGATAATGAAATAGAAGTAACTATTAAAGACAATGAAATAAAATTAAAAAAAGAATTAAAAAGTACATTTGGTAAGATAGTGGGATATGAATCTTACACTATTAAAAGTTAAGAAAAGAGGCAATAAAATGCACAGTAAAAAGGGGAAAATAATAACAGTTACATCATGTAAAGGAGGAGTTGGCAAATCCATTTTAACGATGAATTTGGCAGGAGTTTTTAGCATGATGAAATTGAAAGTATTAGTAATTGATTTTGATTTATTTGGAGGAGCAATTGCTACATATATTAATTCATACAATGATAAAACTATTTATAATTTAGTTGAGGATATAACTCATAATAGATATAAAGATATAAATAATTATATTTATAATTATAATGAAAATATATCAATTATATCAGCACCAAGAAATCCAAAGCAAGCATATAAAATTGATTCAAAATACATTCCATTAATTTTAAATAATGTGGTGTATAAATATGATGTTATTTTAATTGATACGACACATGTACTTAATGAAATAAACTTAATGTTACTTGATAATAGTGATAAGAAGTTATTTGTATTAAATAATGATATTTTTGCACTTAAAAATACAAAATCATTTTTCTCAGTAATTGAAGAAATTGGTATTAAGAATATTTATACTGTGTTAAATAATTCTGTAGACCCTAATAAAAATTATTTTACGTTATATGATATTAAGAATATTATTGGTAGAAATATTGATTTTGAAATACCAAAAAGTATGTATATAAAGGGAATTGATAGTTATCTTATGGAAGGCAAGGTTTTACTTCTTAATAAAATGATAACTTCAAAGAAAGATTTAGATACTTTTGAGAATATAGCTAAAGTATTGATCGAAGGGGGAAAGTAATATGAAGAAAACATTACAAGACCTTTTTGAAGTAGATAAGAAGAATAAGGTAAATAATTATATAACTGATGACTATTCAATTTTTGAAGATAAGGCTTTACTTGATACATTAAGAAATAAGATAATTCAAAATATAATTGATAATAATATACCAGATAGCAAATTTTTAGATGAATATATTAATAATGAGATAGATACTACAATTGAAGGGTATGATCTTACAAATTTAGAAAGAAATCATATTTATAACTTAATTGAAAATGAAATATCTGGTTATGGACCTTTAACTGAACTTTTGGATGATGAGAATATAACTGAAATAATGGTTAATTCACCTAATGAAATATATATTGAAATAGATGGTAAGGTTATAAAAGATGAGACTGTATCTTTTATTAATGAAGAACATATAACAAGAACAATTCAAAGACTTATTCAACCTCTTGGTAGAACAATTGATGTTTCAAATCCAATGGTTGATTCAAGATTGAAAGATGGATCAAGAATTAATGCAATTATTCCTCCATTATCATTAAATGGACCTGTTATTACAATAAGAAAGTTTAAGAAAAATTTAAATACAATAGATGATTTAATAAGAAATGGTACACTTACTCCATATATGGCTAGATTTTTAGAGGCTGCAGTAGTTGGAAAATTAAATATTTTGGTATGTGGTGGTACTGGTAGTGGTAAAACTACAATTCTAAATATTCTATCTTCTTTTATTCCAGAGGATGAAAGAATTATAACAATTGAGGATGCAGCTGAACTTCATTTAAGTCAGAAAAATGTTGTAACACTAGAAACTAGAAATATGAATTATGAAAAAGAAGGAGAAGTAACTATAAGAGATTTAGTTAGAAACTCTCTTCGTATGAGACCGGATAGAATAATTGTTGGAGAAGTTCGTGGTAAAGAGGCTTTTGATATGTTACAAGCGATGAATACTGGTCATGATGGATCGTTATCTACATTACATGCAAATGGACCTCTTGATGCTTTAAATAGACTTGAGACAATGGTATTAATGAGTGGTATAGAAATTCCAGTTTTAGCTCTTCGCGAATATATAGAGAAAGCTATTGATTTGGTTGTAAATATTGAACGTTTATCAGATGGTAAAAGAAAAATCACTAGTATTTGTGAAGTGGTTGGAATGGAAAAAGGTGTTATTAAGTTAAAAGAAATATTTGCATTTAAACAAAGAGGATTAACTGAAAATAAAGAAGTTGATGGTGCATTTATACTTTATAAATATATACCAAAAGTTTATGAAAAGCTAAAAAGTATCGGAATAGATACAATTGATGATATATTTGATTTTAAAACTAAATAAGTAATACAAAAGTAAAAAAAGAATAAATAAGAAAGAAGGCGATAAAATGGACAAGTTAAAATTTCATTATATATTATTTTTAACAATGTGTTTTATTGCTATCTTATTATTATATATACTTATAAGTATGATTATATCTTATCAAAAAGTGAAAAGAGTTACTAAGTTTTCATTTAGTAACTCTATAGAAAAAGATGAATCATTTACAACGATGTTGTTAAACTTCTTTAGAAATTTAATAAATAAAAATAGTGATTTTTTAAGAAAATTAAAAATCTTTGATTCATATGCTAAAAAATATGAACAATATAGGGATAAAGAAGTAGATGGAATGTTTTTTATATCAATTAAATTTGTTATATGTATATTATTCATACTACTTTATGTAATATCAACATTAGTAACTAAAAGAATGTTTAATCCATTTGTTTTAATAGCTTATGCTATAGTGGGATTCTTACTTACTGATATAATTCTTGTTATTAATAAAAAAAGATATAAGAAGGCATTAGAAAATGATTTGTTGAAAGCAGTTATTATAATGGATAATGCTTTTAAGTCAAACAGAAGTATTATACAAGCAATAGAACTTGTAACTGAAGAATTAAAAGGTCCTATGGGTTATGAGTTTAAAAAGATGTTTATTGATTTGACATATGGTTTAAATCTTGAGGTTGCTTTTGAAAGATTTGCTAAAAGAGTAAATCTTGAAGAAGCATATTACATGGCATCATCACTGGTAATAATTAATAAAACTGGTGGAGATATTGTTAAGGTTTTTGCATCTATTCAAAATTCATTTTTTGAAAGAAAAAAACTTGAAGATGAATTAAGAAGTGCAACTGCTATGTCAAATTTAGTATTTAGAATATTGGTTGTTATACCAATTGCTTTATTTGTGGTTATATACATGATAAATAGTAATTATTTTGTACCATTTATAACAACACATATAGGAAGATTACTTCTATTTGTTATAGTTGTTGTGTATGTACTATATATATTGGTAGTAAAAAAGATAACTAAGTTAAAGAGGTAGTATTATGAAGAAAAATAATATTATGAAAAATTTTTATTCAAATAGAACTATAAATAAAATAAATAAAAAAGTAATGTTACTAGGTACAAATTATAAATATACTGCAATAGATTTATTAAATGTAAGACTTTTAACTTCACTTTTACTCTTAGGTGTGTTATTATATTTAACGAACTTTGAATATATTATTATATCTCTTGGTATTACAGCAATCTATTTTTTATTCTTTTTCAAGATATTTATAGATACAAAAATAAATGCTAGATCAAAAAAACTAGAAAAGGAATCTTTATACTTTTTTGAAGTGTTAGCGCTTTCTCTTGAAGCTGGAAGAAATATTAAGACTGCAATTGAAGTTACAACTCTTAATGTTGATTCTGAGTTATCTAGTGAGTTTAAGAAGGTATTAAAAGATATGAATTTTGGTAAAAGTTTAAATGATGCATTAAATGATTTAAGAGAAAGAATTCCATCTGATAATATTAATAATATAATATTAAATATCAAAGAAACAAATATATTTGGTAATAATATAATTTCGGCTTTATATAATCAAATTGAGTATATAAGGGAAAGAAAGTTACTAGAAGAAAAAGCAAGAATTAGTAAGATGCCAGTTAAAATAAGTGTTATATCAATATTATTTTTTATACCACTTCTTCTAGCAATGTTATTAGGCCCAATGTTAATACAACTTTTAAGTTAGGAGGATAAATATGAGTGGACATTCAAAATGGGCAACAATTAAAAGAAAAAAAGGAGAAATAGATGCACAAAGATCAAAAGTATTTCAAAAACTTGCTAAAGAAATCTTTGTAGCAGCAAAACTTGGTGATAAGGATCCAGTAAATAATTCATCGCTTAGAATGGTTATTGATAAAGCTAAGGCTGCTAATATGCCAAAAGATAGAATAGAAGCTGCAATAAATAAAGCTCATTCTAAGGATAATGGTGAAACATATGATAATGTAAGGTATGAAGGGTATGGACCAAATGGTGTAGCAGTAATGGTTGATTGTTTAACTGATAATAGAAATAGAACTGCTAGTGAAGTTAGAAGTACTTTTACTAAAAGAGGTGGAAATCTTGGTACTGATGGTTCTGTATCTTATATGTTTTCTAAAAAAGGTGTAATTATATTACCGAATGAATATGATAGTGATGAAATAATGAATATTGCACTAGAAAATGATGCATTAGATTTTATTGAAAATGATGATTCATATGAAATATATACAACACCAGAGAACTTTATAGCGGTAAATAATGTTTTAAAAGAAAATGGAGTTGAAAACTTTATTATGAATGAAGTTAGATTTATTCCAAATAATACTGTAGAATTACCTGAAGAAAAAAAAGAAAAAATATATTCACTTATTGAAACATTAGAAGATTTAGATGATGTTCAAGAAGTATATCATAATATGGAAGAATAGTTATTAGTAGTTACTAATAGCTTTTTTATTTTTAAAATGATACAATATACTTGGTGAATTAAATGGATCAATTTGAAAGATTTAAATTATTAATAGGGAATGAAAGCTTTGATAAAATTAAAAACCAAAGAATTGTAGTATTAGGTGTTGGTGGAGTAGGGTCTTTTGTTGTTGAATCTTTAGTGCGCTCTGGAGTAGAAAAAATTACGATAATAGATTTTGATGTGATTGATATAACAAATCTTAATAGACAATTAATGACTAATTTAGATAATATAGGGAAATCTAAGGTTGATGAAATAGAAAAAAGAGCATTAAAAATTAATAAAAATATAAAGATTAAGAAAATAAAAGATTTTATTACGCCAGAGAATATAGATAATATATTTCTTGATGATATAGATTATTTTATTGATTGCTGTGATAGTATTAAAACAAAAGAAGCGGTTATTTTAAAGTGTTTAGAAAAAAGAATAAAATTTATAACTTGTTGTGGAATGGGAAGAAGACTTGATCCTTCTAAAATAGAAATACAAGATTTAAAGAAAACTTCTTATGATCCAATAGCTAAAAAATTAAGGGAATTTATAAATAAAAACAAAATAAATAAAAGAATAATTTGTTGTTGTTCAAAGGAGCAACCAATTAAAAGTGATAATAAAACTATTTCTTCTAATTCGTTTGTACCTTCATCTGCAGGGCTTTTAATAACAAGTTATATAATAAGAAATATATTGGGGGATAATAATGCTAGACTTTGATAATATTAAGGATTTAAAAATTAAAAAGATTATATCTGAAAATGAACTTAATGATGTAAGTAATTTATATTTATATGCATTAAAAGTAAAAAAGGAAAAACCAGATACAGTTTTAAAGATTAGGGTAGTATCTCCTGTAACAGATGAAAAAATTAATAAGCTTAAAGCATTAGATGGTTTAGATAATGTAAAAGTTTTATATAAGAAAAATACTTTTACTATTAATGAGTTTATTAGTTTTAATAATAAAATAAATGAAATTGTACAACCAGTTATATTACATGATTTAACTCCATTTGAGACATATTTATATTTTTATGATGTAGTAAAGAGTTTTAAAAATTATAATGATGAATGCGATTATAGTGAAGCAACTGAATTAAAATCAGTTTTAGATAATAATTATATTAATTGTTTAGGGTTTACTAGAGTTTTTGAAGAATTGTTAGAAAGAGTTAATATAGAATGTGTAATAGTACCAAGAAAGACTCAAAATAATGATGAAGAATTAAGATTTATAAAGCTTGATGCTCATGTAAGAATTATGACTCATATTGTTGATAAAGATTATAATATTAATGGATATTATATTGCTGATCCAACATGGGATAATAATGTTAAAGAAAATGGTACTTTAACGAAGAATCCATATATATACTATAATTTAATATGTCATGATGAAGAAGAATTAGAGTATGATATGTTTAAACTATCAAGAGAGGATTTTATATTTAATGTTCATAATATGGAAGAATTTAATGAAAAGTTTAATATTTATTTAGATAGATCATTAAGAGAAAATCAAGATGAAATAGTTGCTTTAAGAGAAATGTATTTATATTCATTAAAGTTTTTATCTTGTTTAGATAAGGATTTATTTAAAAAATTAACGGATAAGTATTTTATTGAAGAAGTAAATAAGAATAAACAAGCATATTATGATTATTTTACTGAATTAGAATGTAAATTATTTAATAAAGTTAATAAAAAAATAAGTGATGAAACTATTAAAAAGGCTTTATTAAGTATTGAGGTAAAGCTTGGAATATATAGTAGTGAAGAATTAGACAGTTATTCTAAAAGAATAGATAAAGCTTTTAAAAATAAAGATATTTATTTTCCATATTTAAAAGATATTAATAACCCAAATAAAAGAATTGAAAAGAACTTAAAAAATGAAGTAGAAGATATTAGTGATGGTATTAAAAAAAGATAGAGCGTTATTTTTTAATTGCTTCTATCTTTTCTTTTTGTGTTTTTAAGGCTTTTTCATATGTGGAGCTTTCTTTTGGAATATAATATTTTTCATTAACAAGTCCACTTGGCAAATATGTTTGTTTTACAATTGAATTTTTATAGTTATGAGGATATAAATATCCAATATAAGGGCTTTTTATACAATCTGGTATATTTCCTAATCTTTTTGTTTTTACGTCTTCTATGGCGTGCTCTATAGCGATTGTTGCAGTGTTAGATTTAGGGGATAAAGCCATTTCTATTATAATTGGTGCTAGTACGATTCTAGCTTCAGGTAATCCAACAAAGTTTGCAGCGTTTATACTAGCATTAAGTTTAGGACCTAAAGCCGGATTAGCTAGGCCAATATCTTCATATAGAATTACTGATAGTCTTCTTTCTATGCTTTCTAAATCACCACTTTCTAGAAGCTTAGCATAATAAAACAAACTTGCATCAACATCACTACCACGAATAGATTTTTGTAAACCAGATAAGCAGTTATAATATTCATCTCCATCTTTATCACTTGCAAAACTTACTTCATTACCTAAGTTTTTTACAACATCAACATCAATTTTATGATCATCATTTACGTAATAGCATACCTCAAGTAAATTATATGCATATCTTAAATCTGATTTAGACATTTTAGAAATTAGTGAAAGTGCATCATTTGAAATTTTAATTCCTTCTAAGTATTCTGATTTACATGCTTTTTTTAAGACTTTAAGAATTGCATCATAAGATAAATCTTCTAATTTAAATATTTGACATCTACTTCTAATGGCAGAATTAATTGCGTGATATGGATTACTTGTAGTAAGTCCGATTAATGTAATTAAACCACTTTCTACACAAGGAAGTAATAGATCTTGTTTATCTTTATTTAATCTATGAATTTCATCTACTATAAGAATTAGTCCATCATGCATTTTAGCTTCTTCAAATACAATATCAAAGTCTTTCTTATTATTTACTGTAGCATTTAAAAATCTATATTCAAGCCCTAGATCATTTACAAGTGCTTTTGCAATAGATGTTTTACCAATACCTGGATTTCCATATAAAATCATTGAAAAGACTTTTTTATTTTTTACTAAATTAGATAATATTTTTCCATTACCAATTAAATGATCTTGACCAACTACATCATTTAAAGTTTTAGGGCATAACATGTATGCTAAAGGTTTATTCATAATTACCACCAAATATATTTTATCATATTTGAAATTTAAAGTACATTTATGTATAATAATATTGGTGATAATATGAATGATTATATAAATGATTATATAGATTATTTGAATCTTGTAAGACGACTGAGTAAAGAAACATCAAAAAACTATAATTATGATTTAAATAAATTTAATGAGTATTTAAAAACTAAAAATATAAAAAATCCGAAAGATGTAAATACTAATATTATCACTAGTTATATTAAATATTTAAATGGCTATTTAGATTCATCATCAGTAGCAAGAAATCTAACTGCAATTAAAAACTTTTATAAATATTTAATAATAGAAAAAGTTGTAACTTCTAATCCATGTGATTCGATTGATCGTCCAAAACTAAAAAAAAGATTACCTAATACTTTATCAGTTGAAGAAGTTGATAATCTACTTGACATTAAGCTTGACACAGTATTTGACTATAGAAATAAAGCTATGTTAGAATTAATGTATGCAACAGGGTTAAGAGTAGGGGAAGTAATAAATCTTACAACGAGAGATATAGATTTTTTAAACTCATATGTTAGATGTATCGGAAAAGGTTCAAAGGAAAGAATTGTACCAATTAATGATTATGAGATTTATTATTTAAAATTATATTTAGATAAAAGAGACTTACTTTTAAAAAATGATAAAAATGACTATTTATTTTTAAATAACCATGGTAAAAAGATGACAAGACAAGGTTTTGAACTAAATTTAAATAAGATTTTAGATCAGAAAAAAATAAATAAAAAAATAACTCCTCATACTTTAAGGCATTCTTTTGCAACACATCTTTTAAATGGAGGAGCTGACTTAAGAAGTATTCAGATGCTTCTAGGTCATAGCGATATAACAACAACAAAGATATATACACATATAAGTAATGAAAAAATAATTAACGATTATAAGGAATATCATCCAAGAAATTGATAGGAGGAATTTATGAAATTTAACAGAGTATTTTTGATAGTATGTGATTCTTTAGGAGCAGGGGAAGCAAAAGATGCAATTGATTACGATTCGGTTGGTGCATCAACTCTTGGTCATATAAATGAGCAATGTAATTTATTTGTACCAAATCTTAAAAAGTTAGGGTTTTTAAATGTACTTGATATGACTGAAAATAAGGAGACTGAGGCATATTACACTATAGCAAGGCCTACTAATGCTGGAAAGGATACATTAGCAGGTCACTATGAAATAATGGGTGTAAAAAATGTTGTACCATACAAGACATTTACTGAAACTGGTTTTCCAGAAGAATTAATAAAAGAAATTGAAGAAAAAACAGGAAGAAAAGTAATAGGTAATGTTGCAGCAAGTGGAACAGAGATAATTAAAACATTAGGTATGGAACAAGCTAAAACTGGTGCTTTGATTATTTATACATCAGCTGATTCTGTATTACAAGTTGCAGCGCATGAAAAGATAATTCCTTTACAAGAATTATATAAAGATTGTGAAATAATAAGAGAACTTACTAAGAAAAAAGAATGGCGTGTTGGTAGAATAATTGCAAGACCATTTATAGGTAATACTAAAGATGAATTTAAAAGAACAACTAATAGGCATGATTATGCTCTTGATCCACCTTCAAAATCAGTACTTGATAGTTTAAAAGAATCTAATTATAATGTTATTTCAATCGGTAAAATATATGATATTTTTAATGGATGTGGAATAACTAAAAAAATTACTTCTGGAACTAATAAGGAAGGCGTAGATAAGTTATTAGATATAATGGATAAGAAATTTAGTGGTTTATGTTTTGCAAACCTAAATGACTTTGATACACTATATGGTCATAGAAGAAATAAAGAAGGCTATAAAGAAGCAATTGAAGCGTTAGATGTAGAAATACCTATTATTCTAAATAAGCTTAAGAATGACGATTTATTAATTATTACAGCAGATCATGGAAATGATCCAACTTATAAAGGTAGTGATCACACAAGAGAAAATGTTCCAGTAATAATTTATAATAGACTATTTAAAGAACCTAAAATATTACCAATTCTTGAAACATTTGCTGATATTGGTGCAACAATTGCAGATAACTTTGGTGTAGAAAAGCCAGAAATTGGAACAAGCTTTTTAGATAAATTAAAATAAAAGGGAAGGGGAGAAAAATTTGAAAAAAATATTAAATCTAATATTTATAATCCCACTTACCCTACTTCTTGTAGCTTGTAAAAAAGATAATATTTCTCCAAAGATTTTAAAAACTGAATATAATATAAACGAACAAGCTACTATAGATAATATTAATATTACATTAAAAGAAGTTTATAAAGAACAAGATGTTATTGAATTTATATTTGAAATAGAAAACAATAGGGGATCTACTATAACAATTGATCCGGATAATAACTTTAAGTTTTATGACAATCAATTATTATTAAATAATATCTATGATAATAATACAAATATAATTAAAAAAGAAAATAAATTAAATTATACATTACAATATAAGATAGAAGATAAAAAAATATATTCAATTTATTTTTATTCAGGTGTAGTAGAGAATAATATTAAATTTACTATTACATCATCAGATATAAAATATCTTTAATAGGAACTTAACATAATATCAATTATAGGAAGTTTGTATAATATTAAAAAATAGAGTGTTTTAAGGTTAAAAACTTACTCTATTTTTATTTTGTTTAGTTTTATTTAATTTCTTTAATAATTCTTATAAATTATCTATTTCTATTTTAAATCGAGCTTAACACTTATCTATCTTTTAAATTCTCGATTTAAATTATGAAGTCTTTTTTTTCTTGAATTTACTAATTATTTTATTAATTGCATCTTCACCGAATACATTATCTATTAATTTATTCTTATAGGTTAAAATGGCATAAACTAATACTCCATATAATCCATATATACATAAAGATAAAATAACATTTATGTAATTATAATCAAATTTTATAAAATGATTACAAATTGCAACTGGTAAAATTATTGCTAAACTTGGAATTAATAATTTGCCAAATATACTTAGAATAAATTTGTAATTAAATTTTTCTTTTTTATGTAAATAAATTAATACTATTGTAATTGATACTATACAACCTATACAAGTTGAAACAACTGCTGCAACGAAAGGGGAGAACCCTACCCTATCAAATAATAATATAAGAGGGATATCTAGAAGAGCATTTGTTAAAAGTCCTGCAATTGAATTGATATATATTATTTTAAAGTGTTTCATACTTTGTAAGCATGTATTGATTATTGTCCATACTCCTACAAAGATATGGCTAATAGCAGAAAATTTTAATATTATTGGTCCATAATCACTAACACCATAGAATAAGAAGTAAACTTTATCAGCAAGTAAGAATAGTAATATAGCCATTGGTACAGTTATATATAGCATGGTTGATATAGCTTGGTTAAATCTTTTATTTGTAGTTTCCATATCTTTTTTAACGAAACTAGATACCATGTGTGGAATTATATTAGTAGTAAGAGCAGTAGCAATTGTAATTATGATTGTACAAATCTTTGGAGCCCATGTTGCGACAATACTTGATACAATCTCCCCTACTTTGACTGAATATCCAAGCATATGTAAACCTTTAATGATAAGTTTAATATCTATAATAGTATATAAATCATTAACAACTGAGATTATGATTAAAGGAATGCAGTATTTGATAATTTTAAAGAATAATGCTTTATTACTTATATCGTTTTTTTCTTTAGATGTAGGAAATTGATCTTTGTTTTTTATAACTTTAATTTTTAAGTAGATAAATGCTGCAAGTCCTCCGAAGAAGGCTCCCAGTAATGATATGGCTACACCTACTGCAATTGGTAATTTAAATATTCTAATTGCAAGATATGCACCAACAAGTACAACGGCAATACGAACAACTTGCTCAATTACTTGACTTATTGAGGTTGGTGCGATGAATTTATTTCCTTGTAAATACCCTCTTAAAATACTTAAGAATGGAATAATTAATAAGCAGAATGAAATAGCACGAATAGCAAGGACTATATCACTAATACTGCTGCCACCAGATATATCAGAAATTAAGAATTTAGCAATGGTAGGTGCAAATATAAATATTGTTAAAAATGATAGTATAGCAAGTAATGTAACGGTTCTTTTCCCTACTCTATATGCTCTTTCTTTTGCATCATACATTTTTAAAGTATGGTATTCGCTAATAATCATTGATATAGCAATTGGAATACCGACTGAGGTAATATTTAGAAATAAATTGTATATATTATAGGCATAACTATATAATGTTCCGCCATCTTCCCCTATTATTTTATAAAATGGTATAACATATAAAGCACCTAGAACTTTAATAAATATTAAAGATAAAGATGTAATAATTGTTCCTTGTATAAATGTGTTTTTCTTCATTTCACACCTATAGTTTAATATTCTTCATCTCATCGCCTAAAATTTTAGCGATAGTATCAAGATGTCCTTCATGTTCATCATTAAATAAATAGTATTGAACCAATCCGTAACTTGGATATTCATTTCCTTCCATAATGACTGGCCCGTTTTCAGTAATTGCAATATCCCAACCGACATATCTTATTTCTGGAACTTCCATTGCAGCTTTTAGTGCCATATCGTATGCCTCTTTTACAAATGGAATTTTAACTGTAGAGAATTTTATTTTAGCAATTGGATGTTCTTCATAAACATTAGCAACATCGTCAATAACTCTACTAACTATTTTCCCATCTTCACCAAGTCTCATATAAGCATCTTGGCAACCTATAGCAACAGCATCATCAAGATTGATTCTTAATGCATTACCAACTATGTATGCTTTATTATCTTTAACAAGAGTTACAATTCTAAAAGAATTGACTGCATATGGATTTAATTTATCTAATTCCTTATGTTGAATTATTGCTTCTTCAATAAGATTAATATCTTTTTCTTTTAATTCGTTATATAAGTCTTCTACTGATTTTATGTCTTTAACAGCAATCTTTCTAATTCCATGTCCACCAAAATCTGTAGGAGGTTTAGCAAAGACTGTTTTTTTGCCTTTTAAGAACTTTTTAAAGTCATCTAGTGAAGTAGTTCTAAGATCGATAAATTCACGTCCGAGATAGTCTTTAAATATCTTATTAAATACTAGTTTATCTGCCATTGTAGCAATATATGTTTCTTTGTTTAAATATTTAAGTAATTTATAATATGACTTAGTAGTAACATATCCTTTTTTTTGCTTACTAGTAAGATTTATGTAATCACCTTTAAGATAGTCAGTATAACCAATACCATATCTTAAGAAGTTCCAAAACATATCTCTTTTTACATATCCTTTTGTTTTACCATTTCTTTTTGCTATATCAGAAGCTAATTTATTTAATTTATCGTAATTGATCTCTTTGATTTTAGCAACCATCATACTTTTTACTGACATATTTCTATTTCCTTCTTTCTACCTTTTTCATTTAATATATAAACTCTATCTAAATTTTTGCCTATATTAGCAAGTGTATCATGTATATCTGTATTATTTATTCTGCTTATCATTCCTAAAGTTATACCATCACCTAAAATTGTAACTGAATCAAATAGTGAAACTTTATCATCAATAAGTACAGTCATCATACACATTGATAAACTGCCAACAGTTTTATATCTATTACCATTAATAATGACATATCTAGAATCACAATTTGTTCCAATACCGTCATGATATCCGATTGGAAGAATAGCAATTCTCATATCTTTTGGTGCTATAAAAGATGCACCATATCCGATAAATTCACCACATTTTACGTCTTTAATTTCAATAACGTTAGTCTTTATTTTTAAGGCTGGTTTTAATGGAATTATGACATCTTTATAAGTTTTACTAATATTGTATTTTTTAATATAGTATGAATCTCTTATCTTTCTAAGTGTATCTTTTAGGCCTCTGCCGTATGATCTTGGTGCAATATCATATCCATACATAATTGTACCAATTCTAATTGCATTACAAAAATCAAGTTTTGGATGAGCAAGTACTATAACACTACTACTAAGGTGTACAATTGGAATATCTAGAATATTTATATCACTAGTAATATTTTTAAAGTTTTCTACTTGATAATCATAATACTTATCATGTAAACCTGTAGTAGCAAAATGAGTATATATTCCTTCAAGATATAATTTTGAATTTTTATTTATATAGTTGTACATATCATTAAATGATTCTTTATCTTTAACACCAAGTCTATTCATACCAGAATCAATTTTAATATGTATAGTTAATTTTGTTTTTATATTTTTTACTATGTTTTTAATATAATCTAAATTGGTAACAGTAATAGTAATATTATTTTCTTCTGCCAAAGAAATAAGGTCATATTCAATAACCTCAGTGCATAAAATTGGAATTTCTTTGTTATATTTTCTGATATCCATTGCTTCATTAATAGAACTTACTGCTAAATAATTAATACCAGCTTTAATAAGTGTATTAACGATATACATTCCATGTCCATAAGCATCAGCTTTTACCATACCAATATAGTATTTATAATTATTATATTTTTTTAATATATTGTGTACGTTAAAAGAAAGATTATCTAAATTAATTTCTTTATAAGTTTTCCTATACAAATTAATCACCTAGAACTTTCTTGACATGATTTCTGCAATTTTTTCAAATACTTCTTTTGCATTAGATTCATTTATAGCAGTATAACCAAGTTCACTTAAAGCAAGATTTTTAAATGAATTTAATTCTTGAGTTCTGGATAGTGCATCTTCTTTTTTAGAGTTAATACTTTTTTCCCATTTTTTATGTGATTCAGAAACCTTAGATTTACTAGCACTACCATTAGTGTATAAAGTCATAGCAGTATATAAAATACCCTCAAAAGTATATTGTTTATCTTCATCATAAGCAAATTCCATAACTGGAGTCATTACATTAGATTTAGACACATATGCAAGTATGTATTTAAGTTCTGGAACTTGTTCCATAGCTTGTAAATAATGATATAAGTATTTAAGAGTAATATATGCATTATCTTGTTTTTCTACTATTTTTTCTTTTAATAAATTAAATATATCAGTAAGAAGTTCTTGTTCTTTTTTATTTAATCCCTTTAAATTAGCAATGCTTTCTTTGTTAATAGAGCCAAGCATTACAGTGTTGATATCATTCTCTAGTCCTTCAATAAAAGCATCATCTACCTTTACTGATGCAAGTTCTTTACTACTAGAAACTTTAAATAAAGAAAGTAATTTGTTTTGTTTTTCTTTTGGAAGATCATTAAAGCTTTTTAATGATAAATAATTATAAAGCATTTGTCTTGATACTCCTAAATATTTAGCGATTTTAACTTTTGATACTCCACTTTCATTAATAATTCTGTTTACTTCTTTCATAAAATCATCTCCTACCATGTAATTTAATTTTATCATTTATGTAAAATATGTCAAGTATTGACAAGTAAATAAAATAAAAAAAGATAGATAATTCTATCTTATAATAAATACCAAAGTTTTTTATTATCTTTTCTTACTTCTTTAATAATACCACTTCCATAGCATCTACCATCAGAAGCATATAAAGCACATAATTGTCCAGGAGTCACTGACTTTACGTTGTCATATCTTACTAAAATTTCATTATCATTTATATATTCTAAAGTGACTTTTACATCTTTGCTTCTATATCTAAATTTTGCATAACATTCCTTAATTTTTTCATCAGTATTTAAATTTAATGTATCAATAATACAACTATCACTATATAAATATTTATTATCTTCACCAAAGGCTGTGTATAATACGTTTTTTTCTAAGTTTTTACCTACTACAAATTGACGTAAATCATTTCCTCCGATGTCAAGTCCTCTTCTTTGACCTATAGTATAATACATAAGACCTATATGGTGGCCGATTACTTTTCCTGTATCAATATCAACTATATCTCCTTCTTTATTAGGTAAGTAGTTTTCTAAAAATTCTCTAAAATGTCTTTCCCCAATAAAACATATACCAGTTGAATCTTTTTTCTTGGCAGTAATTAAATCATTTTCTAATGCTATTTTTCTTACTTCGGGTTTTGCTAAGTCTCCAATTGGAAATAAAACATTTTCAAGTTGTTTATTACTAAGTTGCGCCAAGAAATAACTTTGATCTTTATTTTCATCAAGTGCTTTATATAAATTTCCATTAATTAATCTAGCATAGTGACCTGTAGCAATATATTTAGCTCCTAATCTTTTAGCTTCTTTTACGAATAGATCGAACTTAATATATTTATTACACATTACATCAGGATTAGGAGTTCTACCTTTTTTTAATTCATCTAAAAAGTATGTAAAGACATAATCCCAATATTCTTTTACAAAATCAATTCTGTGAAGTTTAATTCCAATTTTATTACATACTTCTAAAGCATCATTGTAATCTTGTTCTTGTGTACATATATTATTATTTAAAGTGTCATTACCTTTAATATCGTTATTAATTAAACTATCCCAGTTACGCATGAATAAACCTTCAACATTATATCCTTGGTTTTTAAGTAATATTGCAGCAACAGAGGAATCTACTCCACCTGACATACCAATAATAACTTTCTCCATAAAATCACCAAGCTAATTATAACTTATTTTGTCAAAAAAGTAAAAGTTTTTATTAAAAAAGGAGATAAAAATATATTTAGAAAGCTATATAAAATAATAAATATAAAAGATAAGATAAATATTTTAAAGTATCTTTTATAAACTTCATTTAGATCCATCTCTTTTTTAAAAAATATATGCATAATTAATTTATAACTGAATTTACAAGCAAAAAATGTTATCAAAAACATGATTAGGATATATAGTATTTTAACTGGAATTAAATAAACTAATGAAAGACCGACTCCTTTATATTTAAAAGTATAAATAATAGATGATATAGTAAACCCAACACTAAATCCTTCTGAAAAAAATAGAAATAATAATACTATAAGTCCTATAGCGCTTATACCTAAAATCCACATAATAAATACATTAAAGGTATTAGATAGGATATCGCTTTTAAAAAGTTTAAAATAATTATAAGAATTAGGTATAGTGAAATAATTTTTTACTTTCAATAAAGCTGCTGCTTTGTCACCATCATTTAAAGTGGTGAATGATATAATTCCATATATAAAAGCTACAATAAAGAAGAATACAAGAAATATAAAAAAAGTCTTATAATTTAAATATTTTTTAAAATCTATTTTTTTAAATTTAAATCTAGGACTTTTAAGTTTCATTCTCATATTATCACCACTAAATAATATTAATGGGAATGAAAGAATATTAAGTTTTTTATATGACAAAATTCTATAATATGATATAATTAATACAGTTCGGAGGTAAACATGAATAAGAAAGTAACAAAGTTAGTAGTTATATTAATGCTTATAGCAATGATTGGTTCTGCTGTTGCAAGTGTAGCTATATATCTTTTAAGATAAAGGCATTTGGCCTTTTTTTATTTTAAAAAATAGGGTTTCCCCTATTTAATCTGTTTCCTTTAACATATTTTCTATTAATATACCATATCCTTTTGCAGGATTATCTAGAACAACGTGTGTAACTGCACCGACTAATTTACCATTTTGAACAATTGGAGAGCCGCTCATTCCTTGAACAATACCGTTTGTTTTATTTAATAAGTTTTCATCAACTACTTCAAATAAAATGTTTTTTATAGAATTGTTGTTTATACTTAAAATATTTATTTTAAATTTTTCTATTAAAGAATTAGAAACAACAGTGTAAATATAAGCTTCTCCAGTAGTTATTTCTCCCGTATTTGCAACATCAATTAATTTATCATTATTAATATCACCAATATATTTACCAAAGATTCCTACTTCGGTATTTTTAAGTATTGTACCATATTCTATATTAGAATAGTAATTTGCTCTTTTTTCTCCTGGATCATTTCGGTTAGATTTTTTTATATCAATTACATCACTTTTGAATATCTTCCCATCTTTTATTTCAAATTTCATTCCAGTTGTAGATTCATCTATTTCATGACCTAAAGCACCATACATGCTTGTAACAGGATTTATAAATGTGAGAGTGCCTATTCCAATAATAGAATCCTTAACATAAATACCTGTTTTATATATACCATCATCATATGCTAGAGTTAGATCTGTTGTATATGTTTTAGAACCTCTTTGATAGGTTAAGGTAAGCTTATTGCTTGAATCATTTATATAATTAGTTAGATCAGCTATTGTGGAAATAGCGGTATCATCTATCTTTACAATTAAATCACCTAATTGTAATCCTGCATCTTTTCCTGGACTGGATGTTGAAACATTATAAAAACCAACCACTAAAATTCCTTTACTATGTACTTCAATTCCAACGTTTTCTCCTCCAAGAATCACTTTATTCGTATAAGCATAAGCATTAAATGGCATAATAAAAATAGAAATTAAAAAAAGGAATAAGAACAATTTGTAATTTATTTTTTTAAAAGTCATAAAATCAACTCCTTAATAAACTACATTATTATTATGTCTATTTCCTTTTAATATATATTAAACAAAAAATGGAAAAAATTATTCGTTAATTTTAAAGTCTTCTCTACTTCCATCATTATTAATAACTTTATTAATGGTTTCAGTTGCTTCATTTAGCTTTTTATTTAATTCACTAGATAGTTTCATTGCTTCATTAAATTTTTCGATTGCATTATCAAGTGGTACATCTCCTTGTTCTAATTCTTTAACTATTTTTTCTAGATTATTTAATTTTTCTTCAAAGCTTAATTCTTTACTCATTCTTTTACCTCCACATTTTTAACTTCAGAAAATAATTTTCCGTTTACTAGTTCAGTTTCTATAATATCTCCAATCTTAACGTTATTTATGTTGTTTATACATTTTTCTTTATTTTTAGTTATTGTGTAACCTCTTTTAATGGTATTAATTGGATTTAGTGTTTCAAGTTTAGTAATAATATTTAAAAATTTATTATTTTTTAGATCCACAGTCTTCCCAATAGATATTTTTAATCTATTATCGATATTAAGTAACTTATTATTGCTTTCATTAACTTTATATTTTAATAGGTATAATACTTTTTCTACTAGTCCATCTATCTTTTGCATTTTAACTTCATACATGCTCTTTGGATTTTTCAAGATATATGAATCAGTCAATTTTTTTAATTGCTGTTTTTTCATATCGAGTAAGTTACGTACTGATTTATTACATCTTATATTCAATTGGTTTAATGCATTTATTAGTTCAAGTGTACTCGGTACTGCAAGTTCTGCTGCAGCGGTAGGTGTTGGCGCTCTAAGATCAGAAACAAAATCACTTATTGTAAAGTCTATTTCATGCCCTACTCCAGATATAATTGGTATTTTGCTATCAAATATAGCTCGAGCAACGCATTCTTCGTTAAATGCCCATAAATCTTCAATAGATCCACCACCACGCCCGAGAATAATAACATCTAAATCATAGTTTTGTGCTCTTTTTAGATTTCTTACAATATCTTCTTTAGCGCCTTCGCCTTGTACTAAGCAAGGAAAAATTGATACATTTACGAGTTTATATCTACGATTAATTGTTGTAATAATATCCCTAATAGCGGCTCCAGTAGTAGCAGTTATAACACCAATATTTTTGGGGTATTTAGGAATTGGTTTTTTATATTTTTGATCAAATAATCCTTCAAGTTCTAATTTTTTCTTTAGTTTTTCAAATTCTAAATAGAGATTTCCTACACCGTCAAGAGCCATTTCTTCTACGTATATTTGGTAATTTCCATTAGCTTCATAGACACCAATTTTACCAACTACTAAAACTTTATCTCCATCATTTGGTTTAAAATTAATTTTCATAGCATTATTTCTAAACATAACTGCCATAATTCTTGATGATTCATCTTTAATAGTAAAATATAAATGACCTGATGAATGACTCTTGAAATTTGATATTTCACCCTTTAAATAAACTATATTTAAATTTTGATCATTATCAAACTTATATTTTATATATTTATTAATTTGTGTAACTGTTAAATACTTATCATTCATATTATAACCTCTATCTTCGATAAAATAATTATATCATATATTTATCCTTTTCCAAAAGAAAAAGAAGTATAAACTTCTTATCTTCCTAATTCATCGTGTAAAATTTTATCTAATGTAGCATTAATCATACTACTAACTTTTTCATCACTATATTTTTTAGATAGTTCCAAAGCTTCATTAATACAAACAATATCAGGAGTATCTGTATAAACAATTTCATATATTCCAAGAAGTAGTATTGCTTTATCTACTTTGCCTAATCTATCAACATTCCAATTTTTTAAGTACTTATTAGCTAAATCTGTTAATGCTTTTTCGTTATCAATTATTCCATTAATACAACCACAAACAAATTCATTATCTTCTTTAATATTGTCTTTAATTATTTTTTTTATATCATATTTAATATTATTACTATCATAAATATATTCTTGATATAAGACTTTAACTATAATATCTCTTAATTCACTACGACTTCTCATATATATCTCCTTTTTCTTCTTTATTATATATATAAACTAAAAAATTGTAAATAAAAACCAGTGATACTGCTTATAAAAACCTGTTTAATTACAGGTGGGCATCTCTTGATATTCTTTAGGATCCTTAACTAGTAAGTATTCAACACCAAATATCTATATTTTGATTCCCTTATTATAGCTTGTAAGGTTTTTTACTAAATGTATCATCTGGTAATATTAATATATCATATAATATTTTATTTGTCTTTAACTATTTAAAAATAAATATTACTTTTACAAAAAAACTGTAAAATAAAAAGCGAATAATCGCTTCTTAATCTTTACAGTGACATTCTCCACTACAGTCATCACAACTACAGTCATCACAAGAACAACCATCATCACAACAATCATCCTCTAATGATTCAAGCTCTGAAACAAGATAATCAATAATCATTGCATTATCTACTTTTTCTTCAGTTTTGGTTTTCATATTTCTAACTGTTAAAACTCCAGTATCAATTTCTTCATCACCAACAATTATCATGAATTTAGCTCCAAGTCTTTCAGCTTGTTTAAAATTAGATTTTAATGTTCTATTTAAGTAATCCATGTCACTTTTTAAACCTAAAATTCTAAGTGTATTGCATAATGCTAAAGAGAAATCTTTTGCTTCATCACCAATTGGAGCGATATAACAGTTAATACTATTATCTCCAGATACATCGATATTTTCATATTCTAATGCCATCATAAGTCTTTCTATTCCCATACCGAATCCAACAGCTGGAACATCTGGCCCATCAAGTGTTTTAACTAAATTATTATATCTACCACCTGCACACATGACATTTTGAGCACCAAATTCTTTAATATCTGCAATAACTTCAAATACAGTATTTGTATAATAATCTAGCCCTCTAACTATTTTAGGGTCTATTTCATAAGGAATTTCTAATGCATCTAAATATTTTAAGACTAAATTAAAGTGTTTTTTTGCTTCTTCACTTTGATAATCTAAAATACTAGGTACGTTTTTTAATATTTCACTATCCTTATCAACTTTACAATCAATTATTCTAAGAGGGTTTTTTAAGAATCTATTTTGACAATCAGGACATAATTCATTAATATGTGGTGTCAAATACTCAACTAAAGCACTTCTATAGTCATCTCTTGTTTTTTTATCTCCTAAAGAATTAATGTGAACTGTTACACCTTTTAGACCTAATAATCTATAAAAATTAACTGGAATACTAATAACTTCAGCATCCATAAGTGGATCATCACTACCAAATGCTTCAGCACCAAATTGAAAATGCTCTCTCATTCTACCAGATTGAGGTCTTTCATATCTATACATAGGTTCAAAAAACCAACATTTTTTTGGTGAGTTAGGGTCAGTATATAATTTATTTTCAATATAACTTCTAACAATTGCAGCAGTACTTTCAGGCCTTAGAGTTAAATCTCTGCCTCCCCTATCTTTAAAATCATAAGTTTCTTTACTAACTATATCTGTTGTTTCTCCAACTCCTCTATGGAATAAACTAGAAGATTCAAAAACCGGAGTTCTAAAATACTCATAATTATAATTAGTCATAAGATCTTCAAATATATTTCTTAGTGCTAAAATATCTCTTCCTTTTTTACCATATACATCATAAGTTCCTTTTTGTTTTGTAATCATAAAAATCCTCCCTTTTACTAAATATATAATACTTTATTATAATAAAAAAAACAAGTAAAAAAGCTATTGTTACATAGCTTCATTATACTTTCTTGTCCTAGAAATATCATCAATTAAAAACTCATTATTATGTGATTTTACTTCATCAACTTTTTTATCTTCACTTACTTGTTCACTAATAGATTCTACTAAGTTTTTACCATTTAAAAATTCAAATTCATCATTTGCATATTCTAAAGAACTATCGAAGCATACTCTAGGTAAATCGTATTTAGAATTAACATTTCGATAAAAGTTATTATATCTATCTATAACATCAACTACCATATCTCTCATATTAGGACTTACACGGAATTCTTTCATAGCACCATACTTTTTAGAATAAGCTCCACTATGTCTTTTTATGTAATTTATATAAGTAAGAAGGACTGAAACTCCTTGTTCACCATAATAGTTATATAGGTCTTTTTCCATTAATAATAATGCTTTATATAAAGTCATTCTAGAATCTGCCAAATACGTATCAAAAAATACATCTTCAGTAAGATTTTCTCTTATGAGTTTATCTTTTTCTTTACTATATATAACATAATTAATATTATCGCCATTTACTCTTTTTTCTGCATAAATTAACTCATTATTTCTATTTATAACTGATACCTCTACAGGTAATATCTTAGTAACTATCATATTTTTGATCTCCTTATTGCGTAGCACCTATTATATACTAAATGTCATAAAAAGTCAAATCATTAAATATATTTTAAAAGTGTAAAAAACATAGAATTATATAGGTGAAAAAATTGAAAGAGAAATTCATAAAATCAACTTTAATATTAGTAATTGGTGGATTAATAACTAAAATACTAGGGATGATAATTAAAATAATTACAACAAGAATTATTGGTTTAGAAGGAATTGGACTTTATACTATGGTGATGCCAAGTTTTAATTTATTTATAACTATTGCTACATTATCACTTCCATTATCTTTGTCAAAAATAGTATCAGAAAATACACGTAATAATAAGGAAGTTATTTTTGGATCAGTTCCAATTGCATTATTTTTTAATCTACTAATAATAATTTTTATATTTCTAATTGCAAAACCATTTGCTACATTCTTTTTAAAAAATGAGAATTTAACTATTCCTATAATGTCAATTGGTTTAACATTACCTTTTATAACTATATCTGGAATTGCTAAGGGATATTTTTTTGGAAAACAAAGAATGTTACCTCATGTAATATCTAATATAGTAGAACAAATAGTGAGAATAAGTATTATTGTAGTGTTCTTACCTAAAGTTTTAAAATATAATGTTATATATTCTGTTACTGTATTAATTTTGATAAATATAATTAGTGAATTATCTTCAATAATTATATTATTATTATTTTTACCACAAAAATTTACTATAAAAAAAGAATATTTTAGATTTGAATATGATAATTTTAGAAATATTGCATCAATATCAATACCAAATACATTAAGTAGAATAGTGAGCTCAATTGGAATATTCTTAGAACCAATAATTTTAACATTTATTCTTACCTTTATTGGTCATTCAAATAGCTATATAACAAATGAATATGGCATTATATCTGGATATGTAATTCCTATTGTATCTTTGCCATCATTTTTAAGCGGAGCTATATCTAGTGCTTTGCTTCCTGTTCTTACTAAGTATAATGTATTAAAAAATAAAGTGAAATTAAAAAATAAACTTATCCAAGCAATAACAGTATCTTTAATAATTGGAGTTCCTTTTACAATTCTTTTATTTTTATTTCCAAAAGAATGTTTAAATTTAGTTTTTAAAGAAACACTTGGTGCAAATTACTTAAAAGTAGCATCATTAATATTTTTAATAACATATATTCAAGCTCCAATAATATCTTGTTTACAAGCTATAAATAAATCAAAAACAATTATGAAAACAACAACTATAAGTATGATAATAAAAACTGTAGTATTGATTGGTTTGACGTTTTTGGATATAGGGATGTACTCGTTATTAATAGCGACGTTATTTTCAAGTATTTATACTATTGTAGAACATATAATAGTAATTAAAAAGTATTTAAATACTTAACATAAATGTGTAAAATAAAGACAAATAACACTAGATAAACATTATTTATTTGTAATACATGCTATAATGTTATTGGTGATTTTTATGAAGTTAAGAGACAATAATGAAAAGAAAAGGAAAATAAGTAAATTTAAAAAATATCAATTACTTATAACATTGTTAATAACTATAGTATGTTGTGCAAACTTTGTATTAATATATAAGTTAAATATAATACCGCTTAAATATATATTGCTGTATTCACTACTTTCTGTTTTATTAATATTTTTATCAATATTCATATTCTTTAAAAAGAAGAAATTGAAGTTTTTAAAAGTGTTATGGGCAATTATAATAACTATAGCAACAGTAGCTTTAACGGTAGGTTTCTTCTATTTATATAAAACAAATACATTTATGTCAAAGATAGATGACTTAAATCATAAAAAAGAAAAGTATAATGTTATTGTATTAAAAGATAGTAATTATAAATCAGTAGCAGATATAAAAAATAGTATTGAATATATTAGTAAAAAAAGTTTGCATTATGATAATGCTTTAGAAGAATTAGGTAAGTTAACAAGTGCAAAAGCAATTGAAATTAGTGATGATGATGCACTAGTAAATAATTTATACAATAAAAAAACGGATGCTATATTAACTGAAGAAACAAACTATAATATATTGCTTGAAAAGTATCCACAACTAAGTGAAAAAGCAAAAGTATTATATACCTTTGAAATAAAAATAGAAACAAATAATATAGTAAAAAATACAAAGAATAATGAACCATTTAATATTTATGTTACTGGTCTTGATAATTATGGATCAATTGATATTGTATCAAGAAGTGATGTTAATATGGTAATTACAGTTAATCCAAATACTAATCAAGTATTACTTACTTCTATTCCAAGAGATTATTATGTACAACTAAAAGATACAACAGGATATAAAGATAAATTAACTCATGCTGGAATCTATGGTGTTGAGTCATCTGTAGGTACAATAGAAAATTTATTTGATATAGATATTAATTATTATGTAAAAGCAAACTTTACTACTGTAGTTAGTTTAATTGATGCAATTGGTGGAATTGATGTGTATAATGAAAGATCATTTACCGGTCATTTATATACTTATTTCCCAGAAGGATATGTTCATTTAAATGGTGAACAAGCTTTAGAGTTTGCAAGAACACGAATGACGTTACCAAATGGTGATAATGATAGAATTAAGAATCAACAAGCTATTATTGATGGAGTAATAAAAAAAGTTACTAGTCCACAAATAATTACCAAATATACAAATATATTAAATTCATTATCTTCAAGTTTTAGAACTAATATGAGTACTGATAAAATAACATATCTTATTAAGAATCAAATTGATAAAATGCCTAAATGGAATATCACTTCAAATGTTGTAACTGGTTCAAACGGATATGAATATACATATTCTTATCAAAGCCAAAAGTTGTATGTTATGATTCCAAATGAAGAAAGTGTACAACAGGCAAAAGATTTAATAAATAAAACTTTAAATGGTGAAATGCTTGATGCAAGTTATAGTGATGCAACAAATGTTTCTAGTCCAACAAAAAGAAGTGCTCCACAACCTGTTATAACACCAGTTATAAATGAAGTAAAAGATGATAAAAATGATAACAAAACTGAAGATAAAAACGAAGATAAAAAATATGATGGAAAAATAGATAAAGAACAAAAAGATACTGAAAAAGAAGACAAAAAAGATGAAACACTAGATGATATAAAAGATAATAATACTGAATCTAAGCAAGAAGATAAAAATAATGACTCTAAAAAAGATGAACAAGATACAAACAAAGATGAGACAAATAAAGATGAGACAAAAGAGGATAAAAAAGATGATGAAATTAATCAAAGTGAAAATGAATAGTTTTAAAAAACCTGTACAATAACGTACAGGTTTTTATTTATAGTAATTATTTTTTATTGATACTAATTCCTAAATCATCTAGTTGATCTTTACTTACGGTATTTGGGCATTCACTCATTAAACAAGAACTAGATGCAGTTTTAGGAAATGCAATAACATCTCTAATATTAGTTGTATTAGTTAATATCATAACTAATCTGTCAAGTCCAAGTGCAAATCCACCATGAGGAGGGGTTCCATATTTTAAGGCATCTACAAAGAATCCAAATTTTTCTTTTATTTCATCATCACTTAGATTTAAAGCCTCAAATACTTTCTTCTGAACTTCTTGATCATGAATACGAATTGATCCACCACCAGCTTCATATCCGTTTATTACAATATCATATGCTTTAGAATAACAATTTGCTTTGTCATTTTCTAACTTTTCAATATCAGTGTCTTTTATAGCAGTAAATGGATGATGCATTGACATGAATCTTTGCTCAGTATCACTCCACTCGAATGTTGGGAAATCTACTACCCATAGTAATTTATATTCATCTTCTTTAATTAAATTTAGTTCACGAGCTAGATAGCATCTTAAAGCACCAAGAGCTTGTTTTACTAATTGTTTTTTACCACAACAAATTAATACAACGTCTCCTTGTGATATATTCAATTTTTTCTTTAATGCGGCTAGTTCATTTTCACTAATTAGTTTAGAAATGCTTCCAGATATCTCATCACCAAACTTTAAATATGATATTCCACCAAGTTTATATTTTTTTACAAATTCACTTAAATAATCAAAAACTTTTCTAGTAAAGTATGATTCATTGTCTTTAACAACTATGGCATTTACTATACCGTTATTTGAAATAGCATCTTTATAAAAGACAATATTAGTATTTTCAAAAATATTTGTAATATCATTTATCTTAAGGTCAAATCTTAAATCTGGTTTATCAGATCCATAATTGTTTATAGCATCATCATATTTCATTCTATCTAAAGGAAGTTTTATATCTATATCTTTAATTTTCTTAAATACTGAAGCGATTAGTTTCTCCCCTACTTCCATAACATCATCTTCTGATACAAAACTCATCTCAACATCGACCTGAGTAAATTCTGGTTGTCTGTCAGCTCTTAAATCTTCATCTCTAAAGCATCTGGCAATTTGATAATATCTTTCAATACCACCGACCATAAGTAGTTGTTTAAAAAGTTGTGGTGATTGAGGAAGTGCGAAGAATGATCCATTAAATATTCTTGATGGAACTAAGTAATCTCTTGCTCCTTCTGGTGTTGATTTACATAAAATTGGTGTTTCAACTTCAATGAAATCATTACTGTTTAGAAAATCTCTGATAGCAAAACATATTTTACTTCTTTCAATTAATCTATTTTTAATTTCATCTCTTCTTATATCCAAATATCTATACTTTAATCTTGTATCTTCGGTTGCAGTACAATTATCACTAATAGCAAATGGTACATCTAATGATGTGTTTAAAAGCTCAAGATAACTTACATTAACTTCAATTTTTCCAGTAGGTATATTATTATTTGGGTTAGATCTTAAAACTACATCTCCAATTGCTTTAATAACATATTCTGATTTTAAAGAATTTGCAATATCATAGTATTTATTCGATGGATCAACAACGAGTTGAATAATACCGCTTCTATCTCTTAAATCGATAAAAATTAATCCTCCAAGGTTTCTTACTCTAGAAACCCAACCATATAATTCAATATTTTCTCCAACATTATTTTCATTAAATGATGCATTCATATTTTTTTTCATAAAAATTCCTCCTTAAAACAAAAAAAATCATAAACCTAAGGACGAAACATTCGCGGTACCACCTTAATTCATGATTAATCATGCACTCTTATTTTTAACGCAAATAAAACGATTGTCTTATAGTTAGTGTCTTCCTAAAAAACTTACTAAATAACATCACACCAATTAGTTATCTCTCTTTTAGAAGTAATTAAGTACTCCTCTAACAAACATTAATAATACTATACATCCAAAATGCGTAAAAAGCAAGAAACAATATAAAAAAACTGTAAAATGAAGTCAAATAATTTGCTAAAATGATTGCTAAATGTTAAAGTGGTATTAATGTATGGAGGTATATTTATGAAAACATTTGAAATAGATGCAAAAGATATAGCAGATCAATATGGTTTTACATATGATGAAATTAATATAAAAGAAATAGAAAAAGGAAACATTAATAAT
The DNA here is from genome assembly GCA_934102355.1 of uncultured Bacilli bacterium. Taxonomy (GTDB): domain Bacteria; phylum Bacillota_I; class Bacilli_A; order RF39; family UBA660; genus CAKORS01. Next base: position 53,151 of record CAKOSO010000001.1, on the reverse strand, counting down.
ACTTTTGTTATTATATTAAAAAAAGGAAAAGACGAAAAAAAATACTTGTGTCAAAGAGTGAATACTAAAGTGTTTACAAAACCATTCTCACTTATGAGAAACATTCAAAATGTAACTACATATATTAGCAATTACTATAAAAATAATGGAGATTCAAAGCATAAAACATTAGAGGTAATACCTACAACAACTGGTTCACCTTTATATATTACAAAAAATGCTTTAGGTGATAATGAATTCTTTAGGGTATATAATTACATTGATAATTCAGTTTCTTATGATAAAACTGATGATGATGCTATTATCAAGACTGCTGGAAAGGCTTTCGGGTCATTTTCAAGAGCACTAAATGGATATCCAACTGATCTTGTTGAAGAGACAATAGAAAACTTTCATAATACACCACTTAGATATAAAAAGTTTTTACAAGATTTAGAAATTGATGCTGCCAAAAGGTCTAAAAATACGAAAGAAGAAATTGAATTTTTCAAAAGTAAAAAAGAAGAATATGGTTTAATTTATGATAAAATTAAAAACGGTGAAATACCAATAAGAGTTACTCATAATGATACGAAAATAAATAATGTTATGTTAGATAAAAATAGTAATGACTATATAGCAGTAATTGACTTAGATACTGTAATGCCTGGTTCTATTCTTTATGATTATGGAGATGGTGTAAGATCATCATGTGCAACTCGTGTTGAAGATAGTAAAGATATTAGTAATGTTGATATAGATAATAAATTGTTTGAAGCATATACTGAAGGGTTCTTAAGTGAAGTTGCTAAGGTGTTAAAAGAAAAAGAAGTAGATAATATGGCAAATAGTATAAAAATAATGACACTAGAATTAGCATTAAGATTTTATAATGACTATATAAATGGGGATACATATTTTAGGACTACATATACTGATCATAACTTGGTAAGAACAAGAAATCAAATTGAACTTGTAAGAAAAATAGAAAAGAAAAAAGATTATTTAGAAAGTACTATCCATAGAATTTATGATAAATATAAATAAAAGTAAAAGCATTAGATTTATTAATCTCTAATGCTTTTTTTGTTATTCTAAAATAGCTTTAATTCTTCTTATACCAGCGGATGATGCTTCTTCTTTTACAATCTTAAACTTACCTAGTTCTTTAGTATTAGAAACGTGTGGTCCACCGCATAATTCTTTTGATACATCCCCTATTTTATATACAGTGACAATATCTGGATATTTTTCAATAAACATGCATTCTGCTCCAGAATTTATAGCGTCTTCTTTACTCATTTCTTCTTTTGTTACAGTAAGTCCTTCACTAATCCATTTATTTACTAAATCCTCAGTTTCTTTCTTTTCTTCATCAGTTAATTTATGATCACAAGAAAAATCAAATCTCATTCTTTCATCTGTGATATTAGATCCTTTTTGATGAACATCTTTTGATACTACAACTTTTAGAGCTGCATTTAAAAGATGTGTAGCAGTGTGATATTTAATTTCAATATCAGAACCACTTGCAAGGCCACCTTTAAATTTACCACTTGATGCAGTTCTTGAAAGCTCTTGATGGGCTTTGAATTTTTCATAGAAGCCATCAACATCAACACTTATTCCAAGCTCATTGGCAAGCTCTACAGTAAGTTCAATTGGAAATCCATAAGTATCATAAAGTTTAAATGCTAAATCTTTATTTAAAACGTTGTCATTAATGTTAGAAGTAATTTTTTCAAATTCTCTTAATCCTTTTTCTAAAGTACGGTTAAATTTTATTTTTTCATTTTTTAAAACTTCTATTGCAACATTTCTATTAGTTTCAAGTTCACTGTAATACTTCTTATATTTATCAATAATTAAATTAGCAATAACAGTATCAAAGTCACTATTTATGTCTATATTTAATTTTTTAGCGTGCCTTATTGCTCTTCTTATTAATCTTCTTAAAATATATCCTTGATCAGTATTTGATGGTTTTATACCTGCATTATCGCATGATATGAATACTGCAGTTCTTAAGTGATCTGCAATAATTCTCATACTTTTTTCATTATCAGAATATGATAGTCCAGATATTTCTTCAATTTTTTCAATTACATCTTTCCAGATTGAAGACATATAATTATCATTTACACCTTCTAAAATAGCAGTAACTCTTTCTACTCCCATACCTGTATCTACATTCTTTTTAGGAAGATTTGTAATTTTACCATCTTTATCTTTATAGTATTGCATAAAAACATTATTCCAAATTTCAACCCATCTTTCATCTTCTGGATCAAATTTTATTGGAATTTCGTCATCACTTCTGAAATAGAATATCTCAGTATCAGTTCCACAAGGACCAACTTCCCCTGCTATCCAAAAATTATCTAAGATAGTTTCATAAATTCTTTCTTCTTTAATTCCTAAAGATTTCCATATTTCAATAGCTTCGTAATCTTTTTCTAATATGTCATTACCTTTAAAAACAGTAACAGCAAGACGTTCTTTAGGAATATTTAAAACTTTAGTTAAAAATTCAAAGCTCCAAGAAATAGATTCTTTTTTGAAATAATCACCTAAACTCCAGTTACCAAGCATTTCAAAGAAAGTATGGTGGTAACTATCACCAATAACATCCAAATCATTAGTACGAATACATTTTTGGTAATCGCAAAGTCTAGTTCCATAAGGATGTTTTTCACCCATTAAATAAGGTATTAAAGGTTGCATACCAGCTGTATTAAATAAAACAGTTGGGTCATTTTCTGGTACTACTGGAGCACTAGGTATTTGTTTATGTCCTTTACTTACAAAAAAATTAATATATAAATCCTTAAGATTCATTACTACCACTTCCTACAATATTTATAATCTTGTCAACTACATCTGAAATAGTCATATTAGTTGAATCTATATAGGTAACACCATCACCTACTTTTAAAGCTCCAACATCTCTATGCATATCATTGTAATCCCTCTGCCTCATATTTTCAAGAACTTCCTCATATGAAGAATCAATATTTTTTTCCTTATTCTGTTCATATCTTCTTTTAGCACGTACTTCTAATGAAGCATCTAGATAAAACTTATATAAGGCATCTGGTAAAACAACAGTTGTAATATCTCTTCCTTCCATAATAATGTTATTATCTTTTGCAAATTCTCTTTGCTTATGAACCATTATTTCTCTTATTTCTTTTATTCTAGATACAATTGATGCTGCAGTTGATACTTCTTCATTTCTTATATCTAAGCTTACATCTTCTCCATCTAGAAAAACACTATCTGAAGAAAAAGATATATCACATTTTCTTGCCATATCGATTAAGGATTCGTTATCCTTTAAATCCATATTATTTTTTAGTGCTTTTAATGCTATACATCTGTACATAGCACCAGTATCTATATAAAGTAAATTAAGTTTTTCTTTTAATATTTTAGATACTGTACCCTTTCCACTACCACTTGGACCATCAATCGCTATTACTACTCTTTTCATTTGAAACCCTTTCCACATTTTTATCATTTTTTAATCTACTTAAGAAACCATATTTTTCATTGAAATGTAAAATAATAATTTTAAGTGCTGCCATAATTGGAGTTGCAAAAATAGTACCCATAACTCCAAATAAGTATCCGAATAAAAGTAACCCAACCATGATTGTTACTGGATGAAGTTTCATTGTTTTTCCCATGATAAGAGGTTGTAAGAACATATTGTCAATTTGTTGGACTAAAACAGCAACAACAAGTGCTAAAATACCAACTAAAGGACTGACACTAAATCCAACTATAACACATAGTGCTCCACCAATCCAAGGTCCAACGTATGGAATCATATTGGTGATACCACATAATACACCAAATAATAATGGTGATGGAAGCCCAACAAGTGTATATCCTAAAGTTGAGATTAAAGCCACAACAAGAGCAATGAATAAAGTTCCTTGTACAAAGTCTCTAAAAGTAGTATTTAATTTTCTCATTAAAGCAATAAAGCTGTCATAATATTTGTCTGGTACAAAATCAAAAACACGTTTAACACCATCAAAATCAATAAGTAAATAAAAACCAACCATTATACCAAGAACAATTTTAATTACAACAGATATAATTGATGTTGAAACATTAATTATATTTTTAGGGAGAGTTGTTGTAAGATTAGATGTGAATGCTTCAAAAGCTTTATAGATATAAGATTCAACATCACTAAAGTTAAGACCAAATCTTGAAAACTTAGAAAATATCTGCTTAACAAAATTTGATATTTCTTCCATTAGGCCAGGAACACTTTTTAAAAAGTCGTTAAATTGCTTAATTAAAAGTGGTATAAGAGTTTTAAATAGTAAGAATAATATAGCTACAAAAAGGACAATTACAATAACAGAACCAAGTCCTCTTTTAATTTTCTTTTTTTGTAAAAACGATACTAAAGGGTCAAATAACCATGCAATTATTATTCCAATAAAGAATGGTGTTATAACACTGATTATATTTTTAATTATTGATAGTACATTTAATTTATCAAAAATAACAAGTCCTATTAAAATAATGGATAAAATAAGTATAGTAAAAACTACTTTCAATATTTTTTTAGAAAGTTTAATAACTTCATTTAAGTTTTCGTAGTCAATATTGCTTTTTTTATTAAACATAAATATCACCATCGCTTTATATTATATCAGAGTTTACTCTAAAAAAAAACCCTAATTTTAAGGGTTATTCGCAACTATTACAAGAACAGTTATCCTTCTTTTTCTTAGAAAGATTACAGATCATATCTTTTAAATTTTGTCTTGCTTCTTTTGGCATAGCAAAATATGCAGAAGAGGCAGCTATAACAGTTGCTCCAACAACATATGCCATTGCTTTTTTGAATTTATTCATTATATTCACCTCGTTTATAGTATTAACTATAAGTCGTTTTTAATACACGAATATAAGAATTTTTTTAGACTTGTTCTTTTAGAATCATCTTTATTATTTGAAATAGCTTTTTTTAATGCACTTTCTTCACCAATTAGAATTAGTCTTTTTCTAGCTCTAGTAATAGCAGTATAAATAAGCTTTTTATAAAGCATACCATAATATGAATTTAAAACAGGTATAATAACAATATCAAATTCAGAACCTTGTGATTTATGAATACTAATTGCATAACCTAAAGTAAATGAACTAAAATCATTAGATGAGAATTTAATTAAAGAATTATAATAGTCAATACTAATTTCTTTAGAATTATTATTTATTTCATTAATAGTACCAATATCACCATTAAAAACATTTTCATCAAACATATTATTTAATTGTAATACTTTATCATTTTCTCTAAATGTTGTACCATTTATACTTATTTCATTTTTGGTAGCTTTTTTTTCATTTAAAATGCCTTGGATAAATGTATTTAAATCATCAATACCATTTTCTCCCTTATATATGGGAGCCATAACTTGAAGTTTATTATAATCTAAGTCTTTATATGTAATTATGAACTCTTTTAATTTTTCTTTTACTTCTTTGGCACTACAAGGTATAAATGTTAAATCATCATCTACATTAAAAAGAAATTCGTCGTATACATTATTTATAATATTATGTGCAAAGATATTGATATTAGAGTTTTCACATTGCCTGTAAAGATTTTTAAGTTCAATTACGTCAATTATATCGCTTTCAATAATGTCTTTTAAAACTTGTCCTGATCCAATAGAAGGTAACTGATTATAATCACCAATTATTATAACTTTACACCATGGGTTAATACCACATAATAAATTATAGAAAAGCATAGTATCAATCATACTTGCTTCATCTACTATAACCATTTCAACATCACTTGGATTATCTTCGTTTATTCTAAATGAATTATCTTCTTTGTTCCATTTTAAAAATCTATGGATAGTATAAGCTGGAAGATTTGTTTGTTCAGAAATTCTTTTAGAAGCTCTTCCTGTTGGGGCAAGTAATGCAACTTTTTTTATTAGGTCTTTATCAGTTAAATTATAATAATCTTGATAACATTTACAAATACCTTTAATGATTGTTGTTTTACCTGTTCCAGGCCCTCCAGTTATAACAAGTACATTATCTTTTAAAGCACTTGTAATTGCTTTTATCTGAATATCATCATATTTAATATTAAAATATTCTTCTAAACTTTTAAAATTTATTTCTTTTTTTAGATCACAAGTCTCACTTGCTAAGTTATAAAGTCTTGATGCTATATATTTTTCAGCTATAAATGTGTCAAAAAGATAATAATAGTTATCACATGAAACTAATACTTCCATATCTAGAAGCGATGAAATAGCTTCATCTATAACAGATTCATCATAGAAAAATATTTTCTTTTTAACTAAAAATATTATTTCATCATGAGTAAAAGATGTATTACCACTTTCAAACTGATAAGAATCTATAACATATCTAATTGAAGCTTTAATTCTTTCAATATTATTTTCTTCTATTCCTAAATTTCTTTTTATTTTTTCTATTTTAGTAAAATTAATGAAATCTAAATCATATGTAACTTTATAAGGATTAGAATTTATAATATCAAGTGTTTTTTCTTTATAAAAGTTATATATTAAAAGTGCGTCTTTAGTACTAAAACCTAATTTTGTTAAATTAATAATTATATCAAAACTACTTTGATATTTTTTTAATCCATTATATATTATATCTTTTTGTCTTGTTGTAATACCTGGAACTAAAAGTAAATTATCTGGTGTATTAATGATAACATCTAAAGCATTATCTCCTAAAACTCTGACTATTTTTTCTGCTTTTTTCTTTCCTATACCAGAAAACAAATCACTTGATAAGAATTCAACAATGTTATCTTTTGCTTCTGGTAATACAATTGAATAAGATACTACATTAAACTGTTCTCCATATCTTTCATGGTAAACTAAATTACCATTAAAAATATATGTATCATTTTCATTTAGTTCATGAAAGTATCCAGTAAAAGTAATAATGCGATCTTTATAAGAAATAACATTATCTGAACAATCTAGGACTTTAAATAGACCAATTACATAACCTTTATCAGATTTAAAAATATATTTTTTAAAAACACCTTTTATAAAGTCCATAAAACCTCCTATAGTTCTTTTAATGATAAAGAAACTCTATTTTTATTTTTATCTATATCAATAACATAGCAATCAATAATATCTCCAACACTTAATATATCAAGTGGGTGTTTTATAAAACCATCACTCATTTTAGATATATGAATTAAACCATCATCATGAAGCCCGATATCTACAAATGCTCCAAAATCAACAACATTTCTTACTGTTCCTTGTAATTTCATACCAACACTTAAATCATCAATTGTTAAGATATCACTTCTAAGTATTGGCTTTTCAATTGAATCTCTTGGGTCTATAACTGGTTTTTTTAAAGAGCTAATTATATCTTCAAGAGTAAATTTATCTATATCAAGTTCGTTAGATAGACTATCTATATTGATTTTTTCTAGGGCATTTTTTAAGTTTTCTTTTCCTAAATCATTAACACTTAAATTAAGTTTATTAAGTAATCTATAGGTTTTTTCATAGCTTTCTGGGTGGATATTTGTCTTATCAAGTGGATTTGTTCCATCAATAATTCTTATAAACCCAATTGATTGTTCATATACTTTATCTGATATGCCTTTTATTTTTCTTAGTTCATCTCTTGATGAAAATTTTCCGATTTCTTTTCTTTTACTTAGCATTTTTTCAATACTACTTTTTGTAAGACCTGATATATATGATAATATTGCAGAAGATGCTGTATTTATTGAAACTCCAATATTGTTTACTATATTAGATATTTCAAAACTTAATGATTCATCTAATTTTTTAGAAGGAACATCATGTTGATAAAGACCAACTCCAATACCTTTTGGATCAATTTTTACAAGTTCTGATAAAGGATCTTGTAATCTTCTTCCAATGGATATTGCACTTCTTTCAGATACATCAAGATTTGGAAATTCATCGATGGCTAATTTTGATGCTGAGTAAATAGATGCACCAGCTTCACTTACGATTATATATTTACAAGGTTTATTACATTCTTTTAATACATCTGATATAAATAGCTCACTTTCACGTGATGCAGTACCATTTCCTATTGCTATTACATCTATATTATATTTATCAATAAGTGATAACACCTTATTTTTACTATTTATTTTATCATTAACAGGTTCATGCGGATATATTTTATCTATATGTAAGACGTTACCTTGTTTATCTAAAACAGCTAGTTTACAACCAGTACGAAAAGCTGGATCGAATCCTAAAACAACAACATCTTTTAAAGGAGGTGTCATAAGAAGATTACCAACATTTAAAGAAAAATTCTTTACAGCAGCATCTTCACCATCTAAACTAAGAATTGATCTAATTTCTCTTTCAATTGATGGGAAAATAAGTCTTTTATAACTATCATTTATTGCGGATAAAACAAAATCTTTAACTAAAGATGATTCATTTTTAATAACTTTTTTAGATAAATAATTCAAAATATAATCATCGTCTATATCAATTGATACATTTAAAATTCCTTCTTTTTCTCCTCTATTTAAGGCTAAAATACGATGAGGTTTTATACTGCTTACTTTTTCACTGTAATCATAATACATTTCATATGTTTTATTATCATCATTACAATTTTTCTTAACTTTAGATATAATTGTACCATTTTTAAGGATGTAATTTCTTATATATTTTCTAAAACTTGCATTATCGGAAATATATTCAGCAATAATATATGAAGCCCCCTCTAGTTTTTTATTGTCATCAGTTTCTTTATCACATTTGAAGGACTTAGCAAGTTCTAAAGGAGTTTTGTTAAGAGGAAAAGACATAATAATCTTAGCAAGTCCTTCTAATCCTTTAGCAATAGCATCACTTGCTTTAGTTTTTTTCTTTTCTTTATATGGCCTATATAAGTCTTCAACATCAATTAATTTTTCACATGATAAAATTTTTGATTTTAATTCATCAGTTAATAAACCTTTTTCATCAATTAGTCTTATTACATCTTCTTTTCTTTTAAGTAAGTTAACTTGATAGTTATATACATCAAAAATTTCTTTTATTTGAACCTCATTTAATCCACCAGTTGCTTCTTTTCTATATCTTGAAATAAATGGAATTGTATTTCCATCTTCAAGTAAAGATAAAGTGTTAATTACTTGAGTTTTTTTAATATTTAGGTTGTTTGCTATATCGTTTACTATATTCTCATTCATTTTAGTCACCATATTTATTATATAAAATAAAAGAGAATAAAGAAAGTTTTTTTAAAAGAAAAAAGAACATTTGTTCTTTTAATATCCATATCTTAATACTTCAAATAATACATTGTTTTTAATACCAAAATTAATAGCATCACTATAGTCGCTGAATAAAAGGTCTGCTTGAACTCTTTTATTGTTTCCAATAGCGCTTCCCCTGTCAAGTACAATTGATATAATTGGGTCAAATCCATCTCCAGACATTTTAATTATTGTACCAAATGGTATTGATTGATCTGCTGCTATTATTCTTAAAGTACCATAGGTTTGATCATTATAATACATTGTATTTAATACATTATAAGATGAAGCAGTAATACCAATACATCCATCACAATATGGTGTATAAGCAGAAACGGTACCAGTAAAACTAGATAGTGTATCTTGAGTATTTGATACTTGTGCTACTTCAACTCTTTCAACCTCTTTTGTTTTTTCAATATTTAAATTATTATTAAATAGTGAAAGTGATAATACACCTATAGCTATAATAGTTTCTAATATTTTCATATAATCTCCCCTGACAAATATATATTATATTAAAAATAAGAAAAAAATGAAAGTAAAAAGCTGAATTTCCAAAACATACCAAAAAAAATAGAAGTTTAACTTCTACTTTTCATAAACACAAACTTGTTTTTTATCTTTTCCTAATCTTTCATACTTAATGATACCATCGATTTTAGCATATAAAGTATGATCATTACCCATACCAACATTTACTCCTGGATAAATTTTAGTTCCTCTTTGACGGTAAATAATAGAACCAGCTGTTGCGAATTCTCCATCAGCAACTTTAGCACCTAATCTACGTCCTGCTGAATCTCTACCATTTGTAGATGATCCACCACCTTTTTTATGAGCAAATAATTGGATATTTAATTTCATCATAAATTAATCCTCCTATAAAAATTTAATATTATTAGGATAATCATGTTCTAATTCTTTAAGTAAGTTTATCATATTAATAAGTAATTTATCAGTAATTTCGTCATTCTTAATTACTTTAATCATCACAGATTCATCAAAAGTGATAGAATCTTTATTAATTGATAATATAGCATTAATTGTAGTTATTACAATAGAACTAACAGCTGCACAAACTATATCTTTACCATAATCATCGTATAGAGCATGTCCCTTTATTAAAACTTCTTTTATTTTATTTTCTTCATATTTTATACTAATTTTTATCATAATTACCCAATCTTAGTAATTTCAACCTTAGTATATGGTTGACGATGTCCTTGATGCTTTCTTGTACTCTTTTGTTTATTTACATAATGGAAAATTCTAATTTTCTTATTTTTACCATGCTTTAAAACTTTACCAGTAACTTTTGCATCTTTAACAAGTGGTGATCCAACTTGACCATCAAGCATTAATACTTCATCAAAAGAAACTTCTTTTCCTTCTTCAGTATCTAGCTTTTCAACATAAATAACTGAACCTTCTTCAACTAAATATTGTTTACCACCAGTTTTAATAATTGCTTTCATATATACCTCCTTTTTTAACCTAAGACTCACTCTTGAGGTACCATATAGGATTTCTAACCTCTTCAATGTGGTTTAAAGCTGAGGCTTCAAACAAATAGATTTTATCATACAATGTATAAATAGTCAAACAAAATTTAACTACTAATTATATTTTATGAAGAATTTAAAATAATAAAACAAAAAAGGTCTTTAAAGACCTTTTATTTATTAGTTCCTTTTTTCTTAGATGCAACAATGACAAAGGCAATTCCTCCACCAATTATACCAATTCCTAATATAATAGTAATAATAGATATAAGAGATGCTGTTGCAGGAACTTTGAATCCGTTATATAAAGTTATTTTATTTTTTTCTGTTTTCCAGTTACTGTTTGCATCAAGTTTTTTATCAAGGACGATGCTTCCATCTTCATCAATTGTGAAGTTAAGTTCTGTTAACTCTTTTTCATAACCATCTGGTGTATTAACTTCTTTAATAACACATTTTGCATTATCGTTTATACCTATTTCTACATCTTCTGTTGTAGTCTTCCAGGTAATTTCATATCCATCATCACATTTGATATTAAGTTCTACTCCTTCTAATGGTTTTTTAGTAGAAGAATCAAGTTTACTAACTATTAAATTAGATGGTTTATCATAGAAAGTTATAGTTGAATCAGATATAGTAGTATATTTGCTATTACTTAAATTAATATTTCCATATTTATCAAATGTGATAATTACTTTTTCTTCCATAAGAGCATATCCTTCTGGTGATAAAACTTCAATAACTTCATACTTTCCAGGTTTGATGCCAACTTTTATACCAGATTTATCAGATATAGTAATATCATCATAAATGTTATCAGAAGAATTATATTCTTTTACTCTAAAGATTGCTCCTACTAACTTCTTATCGAGTTTCTTTAATGAATTATCCATTGCACCTTTTACTATTCTTATAGCAATTGGTTCATCGGAGATAGTAACTTCAATACATGGATTATTCTTAGTAACAAGTGAACAAGTTCCATTCATAGATAATTTTATTGATACTGGATTATCAAGAAGCTTGTAACCTTGTTTTCCATCAACTGGTGCAACTACTTCTTTAATTTTATAATTTCCTTGTTCTAAATTATCAATTGTAATTAATCCATTTTGATTTGTACCAGTACTAGAACAAGATGAATCAGTACATAAATAGTAATAAATGTTACCAGCAACAGTTGCTTTTTTTGCAATTGGATTGCCATAAATATCTTTAGTTACAATCTCATCACAATTATTATTAGGGTCACATTTGTAAAGTTCAAATTGAGCACCTTTTAAAGCGTTACTTGTATCTTTATCGATCTTAGAGATTACAATTGATCCGTAAGGAACATTTTTAAATGAATAAGTTGTAGTATTTTTACTTGTAATCTTTTTTATTTGGTAAGAAGTATCAGTAATTGTATATCCTGATGGAGCTTTTAATTCTTCAAGCATATAGTATCCAGGTTCAACAATTATTTCCTTTTCACCATTTATTATTTCAAATGATTCATAACCACTGACGTATGAACTTTCACAACTACTCTTTTCAGATGAGGTACATTTTTTAAGCCCAAATACTGCCCCACTTATTTTAGCTTTTGTAACACTATCAACTTTTTCAATCTTAATAGTTCCCGTTTCTCTTGCATCCTCAATTGTTATAGGAGTAACAGTACCACTAATAACACTGATTTTTTTAGAACTATTATTTATCTTATAACCAGTTGGAGCTTCAACTTCACATACATAATAATCTGAATTATTATATTTAAGTATTGGGGTTAAACTTGAATCTGTTTTATTTAGACTGTTGCCATTTAATACTGCGTTTACACTAATACCTATACCAAGATCTTTTTTATTATTTGTAGGAAGAGATGTAGTACCAAAATTAGATTTTAGATTACTTATTGTAACAGTTCCATCATTAGCAGTAGTATAAATTGTAGATGTATCACTACAATCAGACTTAGTACTTGATATTTTAAATTTAGCACCATTTAATCTGGTTCCATCTTTTGCATCTGTTTTAATGATCTTTATATCTCCGCTTTTGACTTTAATATTAAAACTTAGTGTTCTTGTTTCTCCAGTTGGAACATTACTCATATTCCAATTTATTGAGTTATCATTAGAATTAAATGTAGCGGTAGTTCCACTTGTTGTGCTAATGCTTCCATCCACATATTCAAAGTATTCAGTATTAATATAGTCTTTTACTGAAATACTGTCGAATAATATGTGTTGAAGAGCTTGCTCAAATTTTTCTAATAAATCTTCATTAGTTGCTTCATAGATTTTTCCGGAACCATCACTTTTATTGTAGTTAACAATTTGACTTAAACGATTACCAGAATCTTCAAATGTTACATCACCTGTATATCTATATTTAATACCAACTATATCCATAATTGATCCATATGAAGAATTTAAAGTATCAAGATATGGTTGAATAAGGTCTCCATCAGCATTATTTCCACCATCGGTTAAAAATACTACTAAATACTTAGAATCACTGCTTCTATTATTATCAGCAGCAAGTAAATCAATAAGTCCGTTAGTTGATCCTAAAGCATCTGCATACCTAGTACAGTCAATCCATCCATTGTAAATGACATTACTTATTTCTACTTCAAGTCCATTAATGTAATTTATTAGGTTATTTTTACCAGATGATCCAACAAAGTCATATTTATAAACCTTAGGGACTTTAGTGTTATCTGTAGATGATTTAAACCAGGTATCGAAAGTAATTACAGCTGCCCTATTTCCTTCGATATTTAGTACTTTATTTACTAATTGTGAAGCAGCAGTTTTAACTGTTTTCCACTTATCTTCATTTTCAATCATACTATGAGTACGATCTAGTATTAAAATTAAGTCAGTTTTATCCGCATTAATAGTTTGATAATTACTGTTAAATTCTAAAGTAACCTTAGCTTCATTATCAGATATCCATGTAGAGCTTTTATTTATTTTATACTTTCCAGTTGAGTCCTTAATAACAACTGAAGGTTTTGGCTGTTCTTCTGCAAAACTACCACTTAAATATTTACTACTAATCATGAATCCAACAAATAAAGCAATAACAACTAATAGTAAAATATTTATAATCATAAATTTTTTCTTCTTCATATAATCACCCTATCCTATAAAAAATTATATCATTTTAATATGATAAGGTAAAGAAAAAAACAAGCATTTTAAGCTTGTTTATGATTTCTTTTTCCTGCTATAACAATAAATGTAATACCTCCACCAATAATACCAAGTCCAAGTATTATTGCAATAATAGATATAAGAGATGCGGTAGCTGGAACTTTGAATCCATTATACAAAACTATTCTGTTACTTTCTATTTTCCAATTACTATCATTTCCTAGGTTTACTAATGAAATAACATTACCATTATCGTCAAGTTTAAATTCAAGTTCATTAAGTTCAACTTCATATCCTTCAGGTGATGCTGTTTCTTTTAGTTTACAAGTAACACCAGGTTGAATATCAAACTCATATGGAGTATCAGAAGAAATCCAGCTGGTATTATATCCATTATCACAAGATAAATATAATGTGGCCCCCGGAAGTTCTTTTCCATTTGTAATATCTTGTTTACTAATTACTAAATTAGAGGGTTTATTATAAAAATTAATTGTATCATCACTAACTGATACATAATCATTTTTTTCTATTGTTACAACACCATCTACAGATACTTCGAAAACTATATCATCATCCATTAAAGAGTATCCGCTCGGAGAAGATATTTCTTTAATTACATATTTTCCTGGCTTAATACCAATTGTTACTCCATCAGTTGATGATATTATAACTTCATCAAATATATCAGTAGATCCATATTCATAAATTTGGAATGTGACACCCGTTAATTTTTTATCAAGTTTTTCACCTGTTATTTTCATGGCAAATTTTATTATCTTGATATTTATTGGTTCGTCTTTAACAATTATTTTAGAACATGGAGCAAGAAGTTCTCCACCACAAGTATTGCTTGTATCGTTTAATTCCCCTACTTTTATCTTTTCACGAATGATTTTATATCCTTGTTTTCCATCAGTTGGAGCAACAACTTCAACAACTGCATAATATCCATATAGTAAATCATTTATTAAAATCTTACCATTTGTTGTACCAATGCTATTACATTTGTTATCACTACATAAATAGTAGTATTCTTCATTTCCTGCTTTAGTTTTTTTAGTAATTGAAACACCATTAGCATCTTCAGTTACAACTTCGCAATTTTTATAATTTGAATCACACTTATAAAGTTCGAATTGAGCACCATTTAATAATTTACCAGATACTTTATCTTGCTTTTCAATTACCATGTTGCCTAAAGGTTCATTTTTCATTGTTATCATTTTTGATACAGTAGTGTTATCTTCTGTTATTTTAATATTGTCTTGTTTAACTGTTAGGTTTCCATATATAATTGCATTTGATACATTTTGATATCTATTTGGAGAAGATACTTCAACTATACAATAACTACCTAAAGGTAAATTGGCAAAAATTACTTCACCTTGACTATTTGTTACTTGGTTTTCTATTGTTTTACCGGTAATAGCATCTGTTACTTTTTCTTTACAACCAGCTTTATATAAAGCAATTGTTGCACCAGAAAGTAATTTATTATTATAACTATCTACTTTTCTAACAATTATAGATCCTAAAGGTGTATTTTTAAACTCAATTGATTCAGTTGAAGAGCTACTGATAGTTATATCTTTGCTTTTATCAATTATTTTATATCCCATTGGAGCTTTAATTTCACAAACATGATAAACACCAGGATTTAAATCATTGATTACAATTGACCCGGTAGAATCTGTAGTATAAATAGTATCGTTATCGCTGCAATCAGACTTAGTACTTGATATTTTAAACTGTGCACCAGGAAGAAGTTTACCACTTTCTGATTTTTTAACTATTTTTAATCCGCCTGTCTTAGGATTTTTTGTACAACTTCCGTTATATGTAGCCATAAGTTGATAATAACTAGAAGTTACAGATCCTTCACAAGTACCTGTATCATTATATTTTAGGATATCTAGGGATCCATCGCATTTATAATATGAATCACTAGTTTCATATTTCATGCAAAAGTTTTTAGTATTACCATTTGGAGCAGTAATAGTTATGCAATAATTAGAAGGACTAGCAATTTTTAAGTATTCTTCATTTATAGCACTAATCTTTTCCATGAATGTTATTTCGTTACCATTGTGAGCTGTAGATAAACTGCTTGAAAGGATTGTACCACTTGGTGGTATTTTACCATTGTTTGTATAATAAGTTATAATTTCCCAAATAGCATATTGAGCCCAGTTTTCACAAGATAAGCCAGTAGTAGTACCATTACTACGTCCACAAGATTCATAAAAATATGCAACTAAAGATCCAAGGCCTTTAGCTTCGTAACTATTATTAGCGATGGAAGTATATGTTTTACTATTACGACAGTATTTATATTCATGGTTCAAACAAAAGGCATCATAAATAGTACCGTTTTTTTCCATATTCATATAAGTTATTTCTTCACCTAAAGTATCTCCATAAAAAATACCACCAACTGAATATTTACCAGATGTATAATCTATAGCTTTAACTTCTACAGTAAATAAAGATACAAAAAGTAAAGTCATAACTGCAAGTAATTTTATAAAAAAACTATTTTTCATATTATAACCTCTATCCTATATTATTTATACAACAAGTATAATCTAAACAAATAGAAAATTCAAGATTATAAAGGAAAAATAGTTAATTAAAAATTTTAATTGAATGAAGAAAATCTTTTATTTTTTCATATAAAGTTTTATCATTTTTTTTGATATATATTTTTGCAGTACTTATTATATCGTCATCTAAATATAAATACACTTCCCCTACTTCATCACCATTATTATATTTTTTTAAGTTATAAAAGTTAACCAGTTTAGTAATTTTATTCTTTTCACTATTTGAAAGAGGATAATATACTGAATCTTTTATATATAAAACTCCATCAAATGGATTATTTTTTAAGTTAAAATTATTTTTATCAAGAATTAAAGTATTGGAATAATTATAAAATATATCTTCATAAACCTTAGCATGTAAATCATAATCATATATGCTATTAAATGATGTAATTACAATATCTAAATCATTGTTTGAAGCGCTTGTTACTAATACTTTACCTGCTTTAGGTGTGTAACCAGTTTTTCCACCAGTTGCTTTATCATACATAGTTAATATTTTATTTCTGTTATACCAATCATATGCTTTAACTTCAGTAGTTAATTTATATCTTTTTGTGCCTACTATTTTTCTAAATATTTCATTTTTGTATGCATAACTATAAAGAATTGATAAGTCATAAGCAGTACTATAATTTTCACTTTCTTCATCTAATCCATGCGGGTTTTTAAATATAGTATTAGTCATTCCAAGTTCTTTTGCTTTTTCATTCATTAAAGATACAAATTTTTCAATTGAGCCTGATACATGAGTTGCAATTACTACACTTGCATCATTACCACTTCTAAGCATTAGGCCATATAATAAATCAAGCATTAGCATATGTTCATGATATTCAATATAAATATTAGATCCATACATGGTTAAAACTTCTTCTTTTGCTTCTATTAAATCTTCCATATTACTATTTTCAATGGCAACAATTGCTGTCATTATTTTGGTTGTAGATGCGATAAGTCTTTTATTATCTTTATTTTTTTCATAGAATACTCTACCTGAATTAATATCCATAGCAATAAATGAGGATGAATTAATATTCATTGCAGAAACAGTAATTGTAAATAAAAAAAACATGACTATAGATAATATTATTTTTTTCATAAAGTTCACCTATAAAATTATATTAGAAATAAAAAAGATTATACTAATATGCGTATAATCCATGTAATTTCTGAATAGTTGAATTGCTTATTTCATCCATTGTCCACTCTTTATCTACTTTAGTTAAATTAAAGTCAATTGTGTATTTTACTTTGTCACGAGTATTTTGTAATTGTTTAATTCTATAGTCAAGATATTTAGTATCAGATATTTTACCATCTACCATGAATTCTTCTTTATGAGTATCATAGTAATCGCTTATATCTTTATTTGTTTTATAAAGATCATAAACTTCTATCTCAACAGTAACAATAGCGTTATTTCCATTAATTACTTCATCTTTAACAGTATAAGTTAAATCCTGATATTGTTTTTTTAATACCTCTTTATATAAGTCTTTTTGTTCACTATTCATAAGAGTATCACCATTTACAACATCATCAAGTTGAGTTAAAACAGTAGAGTTTAAATTTTTATAATTATTTAAAAATCTTTCTGTTTTTTTAGTTGGAGTATTATCCATACTGCATCCACATAAGAATACTATAGCAAAAAAGCAAGACAAATATATTACAAACTTTTTCATAAAAAATTCCTCCCACTAATATAATGGAAGGAATTGTTTTTTTTATACAATTTTTGATTAAATTTCATTATTTTTTTTATTTTTAAAATAATAAGCTATGTATAGAATTATAGATATCACAAGTATTGTACCTATCATAATTAATATAGGTAAAACTGTAGAAGTTTTAGTAACTGTGTTATCTTTATTATCAGTTCTATTATCTGGTGTAACAGGTTTAGTATCACTACTTCCAGGTGATGATGTGTCTCTGTTTCCATCGACACTATAATCAACTCTAAGTTTTATTTTTTTGTTTGTATAATTATTTTTTGTTATTTTCCAAGTATAAACATTGTTATTTACTTCATCTGCATTGTTTTCTAAAACTTTATAATCAGTAGTTAAATTAATTGTTAATTCATCTAACATTGGATAGTTTGAAAAGCATGTTGCAACATTATCGGTAGATATTGATAACATATTATTAGCATTACTAAATAGTACTGTATCATAGCACATTGCAAGTGCATTATCAAATTTATAATCACTCATTGATGATTTTTTTTGAATTTTTAAAGTGCTATAGCTTTCTGTATCAGAAAATGTAAATTCACTAAGCATTTCAGTTGTTTTTTCAACTCTTTCAACACTTTCAAGAGCAAGGTTATAAACCGTTTTACTACTACGTTCACTGCTATTTAATGAAATAGTCATATCTTGCGATATACCATTATCAATATTATAGTTAACTGTAGCACTACAACCAGTAAATAATATCAAAAAAGCTAACAAAATAATTATTTTTCCCTTTTTCATTTAACAATCTCCTAAAACATGAATAAATCCTAAAACATCGTAGTTTGATGAATTCATTAAATTTTTGTAGTATTGAACTGTTTCTGGGTGAGAACAACAGCCTCCATTTGCTCCTCCACCTGAACAACCATATGCAGAATATCTTGAAGTGTTACATTCGAATATTTGAAGATTTCCTTTTCCGTCGTTTGCTTCAACTACTTGAATGTGTCCGCATAGACTTCTGTCACCACTACCCCATTTATTACCACAATGAGTTGGTGAACCTAACCAGAAATATACGATTAGTGTTCCTGGTGTTAAATTATCTGCATTTTTATCCATTTTAAATCCATTTGCTCCTAGATTTCTATTTCTGAAGTAATAGTCTTTTGCATCTCCAGAAATATTATGAAATTTACTCCAAGCAGCTGGATCTGCAGTAGGCAAAAAGCTTTCAAAATATCTATATATTCCAGCAGCACACCATGCATTTTTAGGTTTTGTAACATTTATTCTTGAGCTACCACAAGTTAAGCTTGTATATGTACCAGAACTTTTACTTGATGATGCTGAATATGCAATTGCTTGATAATCTAATATATTACCAGCTTTATAATTATCGTAATCATTTAAAACTTCATCAGTAATTGTTGATTTTGTTCTAGAGTAATCTCCGGTAACAAATAAAGAATACTCTGATCTTTTTCTAGCTTTATAGTCTCTATTACTTGATGATGCAAATACTTTAAATGAATTCGATAAAAGCATCATATTACTGTTTGGCATAACATAAGCATATTCAAGTGTAGTATTGCTAGTTTTACCTTTCATTGATTTCCATAGTACTGAATAATCACCGTTTTTAAATGATGATATTGAGCTACTTGAAGAGTCTCTTCCATCACTATAGTTACCTGCAACTAAGGCATCTGTTTGGTAATAAGTAAGAGCAAGATCATATTCTTTTGCATTATTGTCAACTTGAGGCATAATAACTTCTCTTATTATAACATCTTGTATTCCTAATAAAGCATCGCTTGGAATACACATTGTTTCTTCATTTTCGTCAACGACTTTAAATGTATAATAACTTCCAACTTTATTAAAATATTTAGAAATCCCATTCGTATCTATGTATGAAGTAACATGAGCGTTGGCAAGTTTAGAATTAGTAACTTCTGGACCTGCAACACCATTTAAAACTTGATATCCTTGAACTCCATCACTAGTAGTACATGAATCGGTAAAACTAACATTCTCATTTATAAACTTTTGTGGTTGTCCACTTGGTCTAACTGACGGAACATTTTCATAAGTGTAAGGGGTACCATAATTAGAGCCACCTGTTCCATCATTCTCGTTTCCTGCAAGTAGTAATAGTAAGAATAAAACAAGAAAAATTACTGCAATAACGATTATGATAATTATTTTAAGAACAAAAGGCAATTTCATAAACACTTGAATAGCTTTTTTTGCTTTTTCTGCATTTTTTTTAGTATCTTTGGCTGCTTTTGCGCCTTTCTTAGCTCCTTTTTTTGCTCCTTTTTTAGCGCTATCTTTAGCTGCACTTCCGCCTGATTTCTTACCTGCATTGATACCAAGTGCAGGATTTGATTCATTATTTAAATTAGGTGTTTGTTGTTTTTTTCCGAATGAGCCATTAGGATTTGCTGCTTGATTATTTCCACCATCAATTCCTTTTTTGCCTTTTTTACCCTTTTTATTTTTCCCTGCTAATTCACTTCTGTTGTCTGGCAATGAACTATTTTCATTCATTCCTTTTGGAGCATTACCTTTGGCTAGGTTTTCACCAGCAACATCTTTTGAAGCTGGATCAGTTTTAGGAGCACCAGAAGTATTTCCGCTTGTATCAGGTGTATCTTTATCTAGGTTAGGATCTTTTTCCTTTGAACCTAGTAAGTCGTCATCTTTTCCTTCTTTGTTTTCTGAACCTTCTTCTCCTTCCTTTTTTTCTCCTTCTTCATCATCTTTTCCGGAATTTCTAAATCTATTTACAGTGTTCCCAATACCATGGGCTAAAGATTGTGCAGAGTTAACTCCACTTGAAACACCATTTGCTAAACCTGATAAGGTTTCTTCTCCACCTACATCTTCAGGACTCATTCCGTTAAATTCGTCGTCCATGACTAATCACCTCACACTATTTATAAGATTATGATAACTTAAATCAACTTTTTTTGCAATAAGTCAATAATAATTATTGCAAAATAAAAATTATATGTTATAATTGATTAGTAATTATTTGGTTCCTTAGCTCAGCTGGTAGAGCAACAGACTCTTAATCTGTGGGTCTAGGGTTCGAATCCCTAAGGAATCACCATTATGAATTTAAAAAGGACTTTTGGTCCTTTTTTGTTTTTATTTATGAAATTCTTTATTAGTATTGATAATACTTGCTTTATTTATTATGTTTTTTCCATATTTTTTTCTTAAATCATCTAAAACATAATCGAGTTTACTTGAACTTACATCATCAACTTTACTATCAAATAAAGATAACTGATCATATTTTTCTGTTACTAAATCATCAAGTCTTATACCAATAAGTCTTATTTTTTCTTCTTTAAAATACCTTAAATATATTTCTTTTGCAACATTAAATATTTTCTCGTTGCTATCGGTAGGAACTTTAATTTTCTTTTGATGTGATTTTCTTACGAAATTCATATCTTTTACAGTGACACAGATTACATATGCATACTTTTTTTCTTTTCTAAGACGTGATCCAATATTTTCTGCAATCATAAGTAAATTGTTTTCTATGTATTCAAAGTTATTAGTGTCATACAGCAAAGTTACTTCATTTCCAATTCCTTTAGGGATCCACCTGTCACTTACAACTTCATCATAATTTATTCCTTTGGCACTATCTATCATGGTTGATGCTTGATTTTTAAAATACTTTTTT
The DNA here is from genome assembly GCA_934102355.1 of uncultured Bacilli bacterium. Classification (GTDB taxonomy): domain Bacteria; phylum Bacillota_I; class Bacilli_A; order RF39; family UBA660; genus CAKORS01. The sequence continues at coordinate 31,199 of CAKOSO010000001.1, read as the reverse complement.
AAAATATTAATATCAAAATTAGCTAAATCACCAATAGTTTTAATTCCTAAAACATTAAGTTTTGGAACAGTATTTCTACCTATTCCAAATAGATCTGATATAGGAAGTGGATACATTTTTGACTCTATTTCGCTTTCGTATAGGGTATGAACTTTATCTGGTTTTCTAAAATCCGAAGCCATTTTAGCACAAAGTTTATTGTTTGCAATACCTATATTAACAGTAAATCCAAGTTTCTCTTTTATTTCATTTTTTAGCTTGTAAGCAAATTTCACTTCGTCACCATATAAGTTTTTAACCTTTGTATAATCAAGATAGCACTCGTCTATTGATGCAACTTCTATATCAGGAGAATAATTATTTAGAAGATTAAATAATTCGTTTGATTTTTTAGCATAAAATTTATAATTTGGTGGAAATACTTTTAAATTTTTACATTTTTTTCTAGCACTATATAATGTGTCAGCAGTTTTAATACCTAATTTTTTACAAAGATTAGATTTAGCAAGAACAATTCCTGTTCTTCTATCTTCATCTCCTCCTATTACGGCATAGATATTTCTTATATCTACTTTATATCCATCTTCTAAAAGTTTTATTGCGCTCCACGAAAGAAAAGCATTATTACAATCAATATGAAAAATAATTCTGTTCATGTGCATCACCAATTAAATTTTAACACAAACAAACATTTGTGTAAAGAAAAAGACATAGTTTTAGAAACCATGTCCTCCTCCACCTCCTCCGCCACCGGAGAAGCCTCCTCCACCAGAGAATCCCCCTCCATATCCAGACCCAGAAGATGAATTAGATGATGCTATAGTTGAATTTGAAACGGCTATTGCTTTAGATACGCTAGATGAAATTGTTGATGCAATAGATGAATTAATATAATAATTCATAAAATAAATATCTGAATACGTGACTCCTGCATCATTCATTTCTTTGATCTTTATTTTCAATGTTTTTTCAAGTTGTTTTGCAACACCAAGAACTGTAGCATAAACAAGATATCTTTCCCAAAGAGTAATATCTTGTAGTTCTTTTTCATTGAATCTACCAAAATGAAGTAAAAACTTTTTGAAGGCCATCCATTTTTTATATTCTAAAACGCCTTCTTTACTTCTTTTTTTGATAGTAAATAAATAAGTTACTGATGCAACTCCTAAAACTAAAGTAATAAAAGTACAAACTCCAAATGGGACTATTGTAATTATAAATATCATTAGAAATGCAATTATAATAGCAAAAATAAAGCTATATGATTTTTCAAAGAAATTATATGTTTTTGCTTCTGTTACTACGCTGGTTTTCCAACTATTAAATTTATTCAAGAAAATTCTTGCAGTGCTTTCTTTTTTGCCATATTTTTTTATCTGCTCAAGACTTACTTTATTATCTTTTCCAATAGTATTAATTAAAAAATCGACTATACTTGTTTCATTAGCATCTAGATTACTAGTATCACCTTTTTCCAAATAAAAGTCTTTTTCATCTTTAGTTTTAGTTACTTTAAGCCCTTTTTTATGGATAATATTTAAAATACTTGCAGAATATCCAAGGTTTGTAGAGCTGTGTTTAATTAAATATTCAAGAATTTCTGGTCCATATTCATTTGGGAAGTCACGGTAATATTCATGATTAAATGATACTTTGTATTCCTTGTCATATTTAAAATAACAATAGATATCCATACCAAGAACAATTCCAACATATATGAAGAAAGCAATCATTCTAGCAGTTTCAATTGCTTTTGCTCTTTCTCTTTTAGCATTAGCTTCATCAGCCAGTCTTTGTTCAAATTCAAAAATTGAATCAAGTGCATCAGTGTTATCTTTTTTAGTGGCTTGACTTACTAAATCTTTATTAAATAAAATTCTTATATTTAGTACATTGTTTGGGTTTATAAATGGAATGGTTGCAGTTGCATATGAATAATTATCACCTTTGTTACGAGTGATATTACCATATAATGCCCCATGACCAAATACTCTAAAATCATCATCAATTCCAGGTAAATAAACATTAACAGAAACATCATTTAATAAATCTGAAAATCCATCTGGAATAAAAGTGTAGTAAACCTCAGCAGTGTCATTATGAACTAAAACTGCGTCTTTTAAGGTATAACAAATAGCGTAACCTCTAGATCCATTTGAACTAGCATTATACATAGTAAGTGATACTCCATCAGAAGAATAGTTTGCAGTATACTTTAATCTATCTCCCTTAACTGCAGCATTATCAAGTACAAATTCATCGCCCTTACTCATGTCATTAATATTTAAATCATATATATTTAAATTAACTAAGTCTGATGGTGTGTACTCTTCTTCACCACTTTTGTAAAAAATATCTCTTACATATCCATTAAAACTACCAGTTTGTTTTATGTATTCACAAACATTCATATCACCATTATTAGAAATGTAAGCATCTATCTTATATGAATTTATTTTATAGTTAACATTAGATACTGCTTGTGCACTAACTGATAATGGAAATAAAAGAATTAGAAAATAAAACAATATAATATTTTTTTTCATATTAATCCTCCAAAAAAAGACTTACATTGTAAGCCTTAGAAACTAACTTTAGGTACTTTTTTATCTTCTTCAGATGCTTCAAAAAATTTACCTTTTTCAAATTTAAATAATGAAGCAACTATATTAGAAGGAAACATCATAACTTTATTGTTATATGTTAATACTGTATCATTGTAGAATTGTCTAGATACAGAGATTTTTTCTTCAACATCTTTTAAATCATTTTGTAATGATAAGAAATTTTCATTAGCTTTTAATTCTGGGTAAGCCTCAGCTAAAGCGAAAAGCTTGTTCAATGCTTTAGTAACTTCTCCACTAGCTTTAACCTCATCTTCAAATGATGAAGCAGAAGCATAAGTGTTTCTAGCTTTTACAACATCTTCAAATGTTGATTTTTCATGTTTTGCATAACCTTTAACAACTTCAACTAAGTTAGGAATTAAATCTGCTCTTTTCTTTAATTGCACTTCAATTTGTGCCCATTGATCATCTTTTCTATTTTTTAATTTTACTAATGAGTTATAGTTGCCAACAAAAAAGATAATTAAAAGTAAAACAACTACACCAATAATAATCCAAATCATAAATATCCTCCTATTACAAATTATATATCAATTAGTAGTTTTTATCAATAAAAATGTATATTATTAAAAAAATACAAAATACTATAAATGGTGATTATATGAATTTGAATATTAGAAGTGATATAAAAGAAAAACTTAAGGAAGAAAATGTTGATAGTCTAAAAAAAATAATTAATGATAGTATTGATAAAGAAGAATTAATTCTTCCTGGTTTAGGAGTTATTTTTGAAATAATATGGAAAAATATTAATGATAGTGAAAAAAATAATTTAGTAAAAGTATTTATAGATAATATTTAAAAATAAAAGAGTCTACTTTTGTAGGCTCTTTTATTGTCTTAAAAATTTATTATATTTATCTATCTCACGATCAGATAAATCTGTATTACTTAATCTTTCAAATAAATCTTTTTGTTCTCTTGATAGTTTCTTTGGAGTAATAACTTTTATATAAATATATAAATCTCCATATCTATCATAATTTACATCTTTTATACCTTTTCCTTTAACTCTTTGTTTATCTCCTGTTTGAGATCCAGCTGGAATTGTAAGAATTAAACTAGATTTTGGAAGTTTAATTTCTTTTTTGCAACCAAGTACGGCCTCTGAAATAGTAATTGGAAGTTCTATGTATAAATCATTTCCTTCTCTACTATAAAAGTCGTGATCTAAAACGTTAAATTCTATATATAAATCTCCGTTTTCTCCACCATTACTACTTGCTTCACCATAGCCAGATAGTCTTAATCTATTTCCGGTGTCAACTCCTTCCGGAACAGTAACCGTAACATTTTTTACAACTTTTACTCTACCTTTGCCGCGACATGTAGAACAAACTCTGTCATAGGTTTTTCCTAAACCATCGCATTTGGTACAAGTAGTTTTTGTTAAGAAAGCTCCAAACAAGGTATGTTGCTCGCTAGTGATTGTACCACTTCCATGACACAAATCACACACTTTCTCACCAAAACCACCATTACCATTACATTCTTTACATTTATCTGTAGTAGTAATTTCTATTTCTTTCTTGCAACCAAGTACAGCTTCTAAAAAAGAAATTTTCATAACTACTAAAGAATCATTTCCCTTGGTTTTAGTATTTCTTCTTGAATCTCTTCTTCCAAAAGATCCACCAAAGCTAGAACCAAGTCCACCAAATAAATCATCAAAGATTGAAGAAAAATCAAAGCCGGAGAAATCGTATCCGCCACCAAAACCTTGTGCACCTGAGTTGCCATTTTGATCAAAAGCTGCATGTCCAAATTGGTCATATTGTTTTCTTCTTGTTTCATCTGATAAAACCGCATATGCTTCTTGTGCTTCTTTAAACTTTTCTGCTGCTCCTTCTTCTTTGCATACATCCGGATGGTATTTTTTAGCAAGACGTCTAAAAGCTAGCTTAATGTCGCTTTCACTTGCATCTTTTGGAACGCCTAAAACCTCATAATAATCTCTTTTACTAGCCATAATAACTACTCCTTAACTTCTAATTCAGAAATGAACTCCTCCAATGTATCTTTATACATTTGTAATGCCTTCTTAATTGTATCATCATTTTCAATATCAATACCAATATTTTTTAAGATTTCTAAAGAATATGTCTTTCCTCCACTCTTTAAAAACTCTAAATAATTATTAAGTGCATTTTTTTTATTACCTAATATATCAGTAACAATACTTGCTGCAATTGATATACCAGTTGCATATTTGTATACATAGAATCCTTTATAAAAATGAGAGATTCTTGCCCATTCTAATCTTATTAAATTATCATGTACTAAAGATTTACCATAATATTTTCTGTTTAAATCATAATAAATACTAGATAATAATTCTTCATTTAAAACTTCTTTATTAGCTTCTTTTTCATAAATTATTTTTTCAAACTCTGCAAACATTGTTTGACGATATAATGTTGTTCTAAACATATCAAGTAAATTATTTAGATAAAACAATTTTTCATTTTTAGACTTAGAATTATTATACATATATCTATTAAGTAACATCTCATTTACAGTAGATGCAATTTCTGCTAAAAATATTGTATATTCTGAATCTTGATATTCTTGATACTTGTGGGAATAAAAGCTATGCATAGAATGTCCAAGTTCATGTATTAATGTTTCAACATCATAATAAGTGCCTTCAAAATTCATAAGAATGAATGGATTTGTATCATATGCACCCCAAGAATAAGCTCCGCTCATTTTATTTTTATTATTGAAAACATCGATACAATTAGATTCTAAAACATGTTTTAAATCATTGATATATGTTTCTCCTAGTGGTTCTAATGCTTTTAGTATAATTTCTTTTGCTTCTTCGTATGTGTAACTTAATTTTGGTTCATCAACCATTGATACATAAAGATCATACATATGTAAGCTTGAAAGATTTAAAACCTTTTTTCTTAAGGCTATATATTTATGCATATCATATAAGCTATCATTAACTTCTTTGATTAATTTATCATATAGTTTTTTATCGATATTATCATTAAATAAAGACATTTCTAAAACACTATTATAGTTTCTTGATTTTGCCAAGAAAGAATTCGTTTTAACTTCACTTTTTAAGATATTAGCATAAGTATTTTTAAATTTCTCATAACCTTTATAAAATTTATTAAAAGCATCACGCCTTACTTTTCTTGAAGTAGACTTTAAGAATCTATTGTAATTACTACTATTTAATTCAACAGATTTACCGTTTTCATCTTTTATCTTACCAAAGCTCATATCAACATCATCTAAAACCTCGAATGTATCTAGTGGGGCTGATAAGACTTCTCCAAGATTTGATAATAGGACTTCCTCTTTTTCACTTAAAGCATGTTCTTTGCTTCTAAATAAATCTTCAAACATGAAACTGTATCTTTTTAATTGTTCATTTTCACTAATATATTTTTTGACTAAATTATAGTCACCGTTTAAAATTTCTGGAGTATAAAAAGCAAGTGATGAAGATATTTCATTAAATAGCATATCTAGCTTTCCAACTAAAACTTGGTTTTTAGAAACAGCCATATCTTCATGCAATTTTAAATTAGCATATACATATAGTCTTTCCATTATTCTTGATAAATCATAATATGTTTTTGTAGATGTATATAAAGTATCACTACTATCTAATAAATGGCCTTTATGCTTTAATAACTCATCTACTTTTTCTTTTAGTTTTTTAATATCTGATTCTACTTCATTATCCGAATTATAAATGGTAGATAAATCCCACTTATATTTACTATCAACTTCATCCCTTGTTTTTATCTTTTCCATTATTTTCTCCTTTAAAATATAGAAGTCCAATTAAGGACTTCTATTATTATTTATTTTAATTATTATTTTTCTTCGTATTGTGCTTCTTTAACATCATCAGTTTTAGGTTCATCTTTACCAGCTTCTTGTTGTGGAGCTTGTTGTTGATAAACTTTTGCAGCTAAAGCATATGTTTTTTCTTGTAATTTAGAACATTTAGATTTAATATCTTCTACATTATCACTTTCTAATGCTTTCTTTAAATCTTCGATAGCTTCTTCAGCTTCTGATTTTTCTTTTTCATCTATTTTATCTCCAAGATCTTTAATAGCTTTTTCAGTTTGGAAAATCATTTGTTCAGCTTCATTTTTAGCATCTGCTTTTTCTTTACGTTTATTATCTGCTTCTCTATTTGCTTCAGCATCTTTTACCATCTTATCGATTTCATCTTCAGATAATGTTGTATTTGAAGTAATAGTTATTTTTTGTTCTTTATTAGTTCCTAAATCTTTAGCAGTAACATTTACGATACCATTTGCATCAATATCAAATTTAACTTCAATTTGAGGTACTCCACGTGGAGCTGGAACGATATCAGTAAGTTGGAATCTACCAAGAGTTTTATTATCTGCAGCCATTGGTCTTTCACCTTGTAATACATGGATGTCTACGGCTGGTTGATTATCTTGGGCAGTTGAGAACACTTGTGATTTTGAAGTTGGAATAGTTGTATTTCTTGGAATTAATACAGTCATTACATTACCAAGAGTTTCAATACCAAGTGATAATGGTGTTACATCTAGTAAAACGATGTCATTTACATCACCAGTTAACACACCACCTTGAATTGCAGCACCCATTGCAACAACTTCGTCTGGGTTAACAGATTTATTTGGTTCTTTGCCTAACTCTTTCTTAACAAGTTCTTGTACCATTGGGATACGAGTTGAGCCACCAACTAAAATTACTTGATCAATATCATCTTTTGTCATTTTAGCATCTTTAAGAGCTTTTTTAACTGGTTCAAGAGTAGAATCAACTAAATCTCTAATTAAGTCTTCAAACTTAGCACGTGTAATTGTCATATCTAAGTGAAGTGGTCCATCAGCACCTTGAGTTATAAATGGACAAGAAATTTGCGCAGTAGTTACACCACTTAAATCTTTCTTAGCTTTTTCGCATGCTTCTTTTAATCTTTGAACAGCAAGTTTATCTTTTAATAAGTCAACTCCATTTTGTTTTTTGAATTCAGAAGCAACATAATTTACTAATACTTCATCGAAGTCATCTCCACCTAAATGGTTATTACCACTAGTAGATTTAACTTCAAATACACCTTCACCTAATTCAAGGATAGAAACGTCAAATGTTCCACCACCTAAGTCGTAAACTAAGATAGTTTGCATTTTATCTTGTTTATCAAGACCATAAGCTAATGCAGCAGCAGTTGGTTCATTAATAATTCTTTCAACTTCTAGGCCTGCTATCTTACCAGCATTTTTAGTAGCTTGACGTTGTGCATCATTAAAGTATGCTGGAACTGTAATTACAGCTTTAGTAACTTTTTCTCCAAGGTAAGCTTCTGCAGTTTTCTTTAAGTCTCCCAAAATCATAGCACTAATCTCTTCTGGTGTATATTCTTTGCCTTCAAGTTTAGTCTTTTCTTTTGTACCCATTAATCTTTTAATACTTCTTTTAGTATTTGGATTTGTTTCAGCTTGACGCTTTGCAACATCTCCAACTAACATTTCGCCATTTTTAAAAGCAACGATTGAAGGAGTAGTTCTATTTCCTTCTGGATTTGGAATTACTTTGGCTTCACCTGCTTCCAAAACAGCAACACAACTATTTGTTGTACCTAAATCTATACCTATAATTTTACTCATTTTTATCATTCTCCTTTATATTATTATTTTCATTTTTATTAACTTTAACAGATGCGCATCTTAATATCTTGTCATAATATGTATATCCTTTAGTGAAAACTTCAATAACTATATCATTTTCGATATCAGAATGCTCTTCTGTAAATACACAATTTGCAACTTTTGCATCAAAAGGTTTATTTAAAACCTCAATTTCTTTAACACCATTAGATTCTAAGATCTCCTTAAATGAATTATATATCAGTTTAAATCCGCTTAAATAATTCTTAAACTCAGGAGATACACTATTCTCATCCTTTGGCATTGCTCTTTCGAAGTTATCTAACACTGGTAATATCTTATTAATAAATTCAGCATTAGCAAACTTTATCATATTAGAAGTTTCTTCGTCTTTTCTTTTTCTATAATTAATTAGATCAGCTTTAGCACGAAGAACCTCTTCTTCTAGTTCTGTATTTCTTTGTTGTAATTCTTTTATCTCATCAGATTTTTTAATCTTCTTTTTTTCATCCTTTGCTACTTCTTCCACTACCATTAGCTCCTTTCTTATATCTACCTAAAAGATCATAATATCTTACATATTTGGCTGGTTGAATATATTTCTTTATTCTACGCAATTCTTTTTCAACTTCATAGACTATTTCTTCAATGTATATATCTTTTATCTTTTGATCTAAATTTGAAGTTTCATTAAAATAGACTAACATTGAAAATAGTATTTTTACTCTTCTATCACAATCATTCATTACTTTTTTCCTCTATATTATTTTTTATATATTCAAGCATTGAAACTATTCTTTCATATTCCATTCTTTTAGGGCCTATTATTGCAATAGTTTTATCTTCGCCATCAACCCTATATTTAGTTTTAATAATAGTTACATCATCATCTAAATTAGATTCTTTTCCTATATATATACTAATATCTTTATTATCTTCTTTTATATCACTTAATAAATCTTTGTCTTCTAGCTTTTCAAATATTTTTCTAATCTTTTCTACACTACTAAATTCAGGTTGCTTTAATATATTATTTTTTCCTACAACTGATACATCATGTTGAAATGAAAACTCATTGAATACATTATAAAATGCATTATATATAGCATCATGTTGTGCTACATATTGATTAATTATTGGTTTTACTTCAAACTCTAGTTTTTTATTTACCTCATCTATCGGAGTTCCAACAAGTAACTTATTTATAAGTTCTACTGTTTTTTCAATATCTTTTACTGAAACTCCATGAATATTCATAGGTTTATGTTCCACATGACCTTTATCAGTTACAACTATTGCTATAGCTTTATCTTCTCCAAGAGGAAGTACTTCTACTTTTTGTAACTTATTTTCATTAGAATCAGTTCCTAATACTACAGATGTATAATTAGTTATCTCAGCAATGATTTCTAAGCTTTTTTTCAAATAATCATTTAATTCAAGTTTATTATTGTTAAATATTATTTGAAGTTTTAACATGTCATCTCCACTCATGTTTTTTGGATTCATTAGATTATCAACATAATATCTATATCCATCTTCACTTGGCACCCTACCAGAAGAGATGTGTGTTTTTTCCAAAAAACCAAGTTCTTCCAAAGCTGACATTTCATTTCTTATTGTTGCACTAGAGCAACCAAGCTGTTCACATAAAAGTTTAGAACTAACTGGTGTAACGTTTTTTACATACTCTTTAACAATAAGTTCTAATATCTTACTTTGTCTTGTAGTTAGCATATCATCCTCCTAAATTAGCACTCCTATTTTTCTAGTGCTAAATACATTATAATAGTATGCATTAGCAATGTCAAGTTATTCCTGCTAATTTTTTTAAAGTTTTTAGAAAAATAAAAAATGGTATTAAAAATACCACTATTCAAAGCTTTTATGTAAGAGTTTTTCTTTGTCAACTCCATTTAAATAGTCCTTAGCAAGCATTCTTTTTTTGCCAAATACCTTTAAGTCAGTAATGATTATTTCTCCGTCTAATGTAGAAACTCCAATACCATCTTTATATATATTTGTTATTTTGCCTGGGGTGGAAGGCTTACTATTTCCTATTTTAGAATTGTATATTTTAACTTCTTCATTATCTAGTATTGCATAAGCTGAAGGTATACTAGATAAAGCTCTTATCTTATTATATACGTTTATGGTATTATCATTAAAATTTAGTTTTTCATCTTCTCTTTTTATGACATATGCATAAGTTACTAGACTATCGTCTTGTTTTTCATATGATGCTGTGCCATCAAAAACTTTAGGTAAATATTTTGCAAGAGATTTTGCACCAAGTTCACTTAAAGATTTGTTTACTGTATCATAAGTATCATTATCATTAATTTTTAAAACTTCTTTTCCAATAATGTCTCCACTATCCATACCTTTATCCGTTCTCATAATAGTAATTCCAGTTTCATGTTCTCCATTTAATATTGCATGATGAATTGGAGCACCACCTCTATATTTAGGTAATAATGAAGCATGAACATTTATAGTTTTATATTTTGGATAATCAAGAAGTTCAAATGGAAGAATTTGTCCATAAGCGCAGGTAACTATAACATCAGGTTCTAAATCAATAATGCATTTATAATCAGTTCTTAACTTTACTGGTTGTAATACTTTTAAATTATTTTCAAGTGCCATAACCTTTACTGGTGGTGGAGTTAAAATTCTTTTTCTTCCAACCTCTTTATCTGGTTGCGTTACAACACCAATAACATTTGTATTTTCAATTAAATATTCTAAAACAGGAAGACTAAATTCAGGGCTTCCCATAAAAACAACTTTTTTGTCTTTCATAATATCACCAATTAAATTATACTATTAAAACTAATCTACAACAAGTTTTTCTGCACTATTGAAGATATATTTAATAGTGCTATCAACAGCTTTCTCTAATCTTAATGATAGTTTATAAATACCACTTGATAATTTATTGGAATAATCAACATTATCATATTCAAGATAATCTTTAATATCAACATCTTTACCATTTGCTATATCTTCTTCAAATGCTTTAATCTGTTCTTCTGTAAGTTCTTTAACACGTGTAGTTTTAATTTTATAATATCCACTAGATTCAGCAAATAAAAGACCAAGAAATAGTACTAAAACACATATAAATAAAAATTTAAGTATCTTTTCTTTACTCATCATTTTCCTCCAAATACTTAAAAGCTAAGGATAAAGCTTTTAATGAATTATATATTTCGCTTAAAGTGTTTTCTTGGGCACCAACTTCTATTAAAAATACTCCATTATCAATACTTTGGTTATAATTATATTCTTTAACGAAATAATTATTTCTTAAAAGTCCCGGATAATTTTTATCTAAATATTCTCTTATGAGGTTTACTTTTTTAATATTTTCATCATAATTATTTCTATTTCCTCCTAGAACAAACATCATCTTAGCATAACTTTTACCATTAATTTCAATAGTAGTAACAGATTTTGCTGCCCCATCTCTATGTATGTCTATAAAATATTTTATACTTTTGTATTTTTCTTTTACTTCATGTAAATATCCTTCAGTTATAACATAAGTGTAAGGATACGCTTGTTTTAATTCCTTTAATGTTTTTATAACATCTCTATCTTCAACAATAGATGAAATACCAACACTTCCTAGTTCACTTTTTAAGATATAACTTGCTGTATAAACAGTTGGTTTAATGCTATAAGGACTACTACTAGATAAAGCATATTCTTCTTTTTGATGAGTATTATAAATATAAACTAAAGGAAGAGATGTATTTTCTTCTTGTTGATCAACATTTTTTACAACATTAATAACATCTGGTTTAGAATCTGCATTAATTTCAAGTTGCGAAGAATTTCTTGATGAAACACCATTATATAATTCTTCAATCATATAATTATTGTTACTTTCAAACATGTTACGAAAGACTTTGGTAAAAGCATGCATAGTAATACCTTTTCCTATAAAGATTATGGACAGAATAATTACTAAACAAAAAAATAAAACTTTAATCTTTTTCATAAAATCACCTTTTTTAAAAGATAACATTAAAGATTAAAGTTTTTTGTCACTATTTAATATCATGAACAACTTCATTAATACTTTCTCCGATCAATTTAGACAAATTTAAAATATCAAAATCAATTTCTTTTGGTGTAACCATAAGATTATATCCAATTGGTGTTAATACATCATAGATTAGAGCTTTTTTTTCAAAATTAGAAAGCGTACCAAATGCGCCTAAAAAGAATTCTCTTTCTTCATTTTTTAATGGGATATTTTTTACTCTTAAATAATTATTCATAGAATTAGGTATTAATTTGTCTATGCTATTTTTATTATTCAAATTATAGCTAAAATGTTTCATCATAAAATCAATTGTATCAAGTACAACTGTTGTAGCATCAACAACGGTTGGAACCCCTATTGCAATAACTGGTATGTCAAATGTAGATTTTTTTATTTCTTTTCTTTTGTTTCCTATTCCACTTCCTGGGCTTATACCGGTATTAGTAAGTTGAATTGTTTTGCAAACTCTATCAATAGAATCACTTGCAAGAGCATCAATTAATATTAGATAATCTGGTTTTATTCTTTCTACAATACCACTAATAATATCACTAGTTTCAATTCCTGATTCGCCCATTACTCCAGGTGCAATTTTAGAAATAACTGAGTATCCTTCTTCTAAACTATTAGTAAGATCATATATATGTTTAGTTGAAATAATAAGATCAATAACTTTAGGGCCCAAAGAATCTGGAGTTGACTTTGCATTACCAAGACCTATTATTAAACCTTCTTTAGAATTATCTAATCTTTCACTGATATATAATTTTTCTAGTTCTTTTATTAAAACTTTTTTTAGATTTTTAAAATTTGTGTGATCAGTTATATCATTAAAAAATATAGTAGTATAATCCCCTACATCTTTTGAAAGAATATGTGATGCTTCTTCATCAAGTTTAATATTACTTACTTTAATATTGTTTTCTTCATAAGTATTTTCATAGTTACTGTTGTCTATTTCAGAAGAAGTTAGAATATCTGCAACTAAATCAGTTCTAATTTTTATATTTTTTAAATCAATTTCTCGCATATATTTCACCAGTATTATTATGTATAAAAAGGCATAATTAATGCTTTTTAACGTATTTTTTAATAAATATGTAAAATTTATTTGATTTTTAAATACTTTTTTGTTAGAATTAGTATTGTTAAAAAAGTGAGGTGAAATCATGCCAAATATCAAAAGTGCAAAAAAAAGAGTAAAAACAGATGCAGTTAAAAAAGTTACAAATAGGGATAAGATCTCAAGTATGAGAACTGCAATTAAAAAGACAAAAGCAGAAGTTAAAAACGGAAATAAAGAACAAGCAACTCTTTGCATGAAAGATGCTGTCAAAAAAATCGACAAAGCTGTTTCATCTGGATTAGTTCATAAAAACAAAGCAGCTCGTGATAAATCAAAATTAATGAGTTCAGTTAATGAAATAAAGTAATAATTGCTTACTTTATTTTTTTTTGTTAAAATTAAACTGGTGATCATATGAAAGTATTAAAAGCATTAATAAAGCTTTTGTTTTTTGTAGGTTTTTGTTTTTTTATTTTCTTTTTATATAAAGAAAGAGATCAAGTTGTATTGTTTTTTAGGGATAATATATTTCAAGAAACTAAAAACGTTAAAATAAATAAAGAAGATATAAATGAAGAAATCCATAAAAAATATAATTATTTATACTTACAAGATACAGATGATTTTATAGCAAAAGATAAAAAGCATTTAATGAATATCTTATATACAATTGTAAATTCTGGAGTAAATGATTTTACTTTTTACTGTGATAGCAAGTATACTGAATGTACAAATGACATCAGTGAATTGTTAAAAGATGATGATAATTTGTATTATATTAATAATTTTGTTCATCCATATAATACATATAAATATCTATCAGTAAACTATTCATCATACGGAAAAGTAAATGTAACTATTGATAAAAATTATACTCAAGAAGAAATTAATTATATAAATGAGATAGTGGATAATTTTATAAATAATAATATTGATAAAAATATGAGTGAAAAAAATAAAATTAAATTAATTCATGATTATATAATAAATAATAGTAAATATATAAAAGACACAACAGTTGATAAAGATAATTATAGTAATGCTTATGACATATTATATTCTGGATATGGAACTTGTAATGCATACACAGATCTTATGGCGATATTTTTAAATAAACTTAATATTAATAATTATCAAATTTCAAGTGAAAATCATATCTGGAATTTGGTGTTTGTTAATAATTCTTGGTACCATCTAGATGTTACCTGGGATGATCCTGTTACAAATACAAATGAAGATCTTTTGGGTTATGATTATTTTTTAATAACAGATAAAACATTAAAAAGTTATAATGACCAAGAGCATAATTATAATGAAGAAGTATTTTTAGAAATTTAAAAAGACCTAATGGTCTTTTATTTTTTAATTATATCATTAACTATTTCATTAATACTTAATGTATCAACATCGTACCAAGAAACATTATCAAATTGATGTTTAAAGAATGTATATTGTCTTTTAGCATAATTGCGTGATACTTGCTTTATTTTATTAATTGCGTCTTCTTTACTAAGTATTCCATCAAAGTATAGAAATAATTCTTTATACCCTATTGCAGTTTTTAATGCTTTAGTATCCTTTTTATTGTATAGGCCTTTAGCTTCTTCAATAAGACCTTCATCAATCATTTTATCTACTCTTTTGTTTATATCATCATACAATTTATTTCTATCACGAGTTAGAGCAATTAATTTAAAGTCATAGAGTCTTTTTTTTCTATCATTAGATTTAAAAGTATAATCATATAGTAAAGCTTTAAGGTATAAACCTGTCCCCCCTACTACGATGATATTTTTATGTTTATTAATTAAATCATCTATAACTTTTCTACCTATTTCTTGATATAAAAAAGCATTAAATTCATCATCAACACTAACGATATCAAATAAGTGGTGTGCAATACCCTCTTTTTCTTGTTCCTTTATCTTGGCAACACCAATATTTAATTCTTTATAAACTTGCATACTATCACAGTTAATAATTTCAGCATTTATCCTTTTAGCAAGTTCAATGCTTAATTTAGTTTTACCAACACCGGTTGGACCTACTATGGCATAAATCATATTATCTATTCATCTTTCTAGATAAAGCTATTCTAAAATCATTTATAGTAGCTCTATCATTTTCAATATTAAAAAATTTCTTAAGTTCTTTTAAAAACTCAATAAAAAGTCTTCTATCTGGATTATTCATAAAAAATATTTCATGGTATAATTTTCTAAGTTTCCCTTCATTAGTTCTTAAAGCTAAAGTTTCCATAGGTATTTTATGTTTCTTTTCAGTATAAAATATACAGTCATATAATCCATAATTTAGGCATATAATATTATCTTCTTTTATAAATTCTAAAGTATGTTTTTCATTTAGATAATGAAGTGATCCGTCTTCGCCAGCATATGGTGAAAATAATTCATCTTTATAATATTGATCGGTATCAACTACCTTAAATTTTCCATCACCAAATAGTATGTTATGTCCTAATGTATCTACTGGTCTTACCCTGATTGCACTAAGTTCATCCATATCTGAATAGACTTTTGGTAGTGCATCAATAAATTCATTTATTTTAGGATCCGCAACAGGTTCATAATCATTTTTATAATCATTGCCACTAAGAACAATGAATGGTTTACAGTTAGGAATATAAGGCATTTCAGAATACTTTTTCTCATAATCTATCATTGTAGCAAAAATAAATGTATCATTTTTAATACCTATTGTATCTTTTTGATCTTCCGGAACATCATCTTTATAGTATTTTCTAACTATTCCATCTTTAACATAACATTTAGCATATTTACCTTCACCAATAAATACTTCGCCTTTTCTCATAATATAACCCCCATATTTGACAAGATTATACCACAAAATATTAAAAAATGCAATTATTCAACTCTTTTAAACATTTTTTGAAGTTCGTAAATTGAATAAGTAATGATAGTTGGTCTACCATGAGGACATGTAAATGGATTATCTGTTTCTCTTAATCTCTCAAGTAAAACTGTCATATCATCAATGGTTATGTGTTGGTTTGCTTTAATAGACATCTTACAAGCAAGAGTGATAGCGATTTTTTCATTAAATTTTTCTAACGAGAAATCGTTGTTACTAATTATAATTTCAATAATCTTACGAAGTGATTCTAAGGCATAATCTTTTTTTATAAAACTTGGATGACTTCTAACAATAATTGTATTCATTCCAAATTCTTCATATCCTATATTAAGTTTATCAAGTTCATTAAATCTTTCTTTTAATATAATGTATTCATCTTTAGAAAATTCAAGCTTTAATGGCACTAGTAAATCAACAACTTCACGTTTAGATTTTCCTAGTTCTTTTTTATAATATTCATAATTAATTCTTTCATTAGCGGCATGTTGATCAATAATATACATACCCTCTTCATTTTCACCAATTATATATGTTCCATGAATTAATGCAAGAGGAGTAATTTTTTTGAATTTTTCTTTTTTTTCTTCTGGTTCTTCATTATATACATTCTGCTCTTCAGCAACATCAAAGTCAAAAGAAATTTCTTCGAAACTAGGTTTTACTACATCAATTGTAAAATCTTTTTTATTATCGATAGTTGATACACTATCTATATTAGAAATAGGATTAGGAGTGTATTTAACTTCAGGTATTAAAACAAGTTTTTTTAATGCTTTACTTATTTCGTTAAATATTAAGTCTTTTAAATCATTAATTTTTGAAAATTTAACTTCCATTTTAGAGGGATGAATATTTACATCAATAATAGATGGATCAGCTTTTATATTTAAAATAACAATAGGATATCTGTCATGAAATAGATATGTGTGATAAGCATCAAGTATAGAACGGTTTATTTCATTACTTCTAACTGATCTACCATTTACTAAAATAGTAATAAAGTTTTTGCTTGATCTATTAATTTCTGGATATGATATATATCCATCGACATCATAATCATTATTTGATGTTTTAATATAAGCCATCTTTTTAGTAACTTCTAATCCATAAATGCAGTTAATTACTTTAAGAAGATTACCATTACCAAAAGTATTTAGTATTTCTTTATCATCATTTTTTAAGATGAATTTGATATCCGGATTTGAAAGAGCCATTTTATTTAAGTAATTAGTAATATTAGCAAGTTCAGTATAAGAACTTTTTAAATACTTTAACCTAGCAGGAGTGTTATAAAAAATATCTTCTACAGTAATAATAGTACCAACTCTTAAGTCACTATCATCTACGCTGATGATATCTCCTCCATAATTTACTATTTCTGTGCCAGATGTGCCATCTGATGTTTTAACAGTCATTTTTGATACTGATGCTATAGATGGAATTGCTTCTCCCCTAAAACCTAGAGTTTTTATATTAAATAAGTCATCATCGTTATAGAGTTTACTGGTTGCATGACGATAAAAACATTTTAGTGCATCATCATGATCCATACCAATACCATCATCAGTGACTCTTATAGATTTAAGTCCTGCTTCTTTTAATTCTACTTTAATAGTAGTGGCTTTAGCATCAATTGAGTTTTCTACTAATTCTTTTACAACATTCATTAATGACTCAATTACTTCTCCAGCAGCTATTTTATTTGATAAGTTTTCACTCATTACTTTTATCAAGCTCATAATATCACCAAGTTAATTATAACATGATGGTAAAAAAAGAAAAAGAAAACAATAACATTTTGTTATTGTCTAATCGGCAGTTATGGTAACATTTAAGTTAACAGCACCAGCGCTATAATAAGTATCTTTCTCGTAACTCATAACTTTAATTTTTACATTTTCGCTACTTGAAACATACCGTTTTAATTTTATTTTTTCTATATAATATCCAGGTTTAATCAAACCAGATTCTGCAATTATTTTATCACTTGAGTCATAAATTCTAAATTTTAAATTTACAGTATTATCTTTTGGTGATGTAAAATAAATAAAAGCATAATTTTCTTTTGCTATTAAATTAGTAGCAATTTTTATATTAAAACCATCATATACATTTAAACTATCATACTTATATGTTTCTCTAACAAATGGAATACCTTTTGTTGCTGAGTTATCAAAATCAGGTTTTTTAAAATCTGTACTAAAATACCAAATAGTAGTACATAATAATGATAATAAACATATAATTAGAATAATGAATAATGCTTTAAATTTTTTAAACATTTTACACCTCCAAAAAATAATCTGAAGCACGCGTTTTTTCAGATTATTTTAAATATATTAAGCAGTTACAAATGAAACTGTTAAAGTACCAATACTTGATCCTGCTGTAACATCAGCTATATCACCACCAGTTAATTCAATTGATGCTCTGATGTATCCGTTTGCTGCAAGAGTATACATTTTAGTATTACTATCAGCTTTACCAGATATAGAAACTGGATTATTTGAACGGTCAACAGCAGAATAATTAGCTTCAACACCATTTATTAGTGAGCTCCAACTTAATTCAACATTTACTGATTTGCTACTATCATTTGTCACATTTATGTAGTTAGAGTCAACTTCATCTACTACATATTGTTGATCACTAGTTTTTCCATTTATAACTTCATCTTTTGTAGGAACCCATTTATAAGTATCGTCACTTTGTTTAACATAGTTATATGTCATAGATCCCCATTCTAGTTTAACATTATAAGTATTTCCTTCATCAATTGTTCCAACTTTTGGAGTAATTGTTGCTGTTGATGCTGCACTAGTCATAGTAGACTTCCCGTTAGCTTCGTATTGACCTTTTTCATCAGCTGGTACTATTTTTTCAGCCTTAACAACTGGAATAATCATTAAAGAAAGTACTAAAGCCATAGCAAAAAAGAATCTTTTTTTCATTTATTTCACCTCCTTTAAATAAAAATCTATATCAACCATTAGGTTAATACCTATTCAACAACTATATTTGCAGATATATTAGTATTTATAATGGCTCTTTCTAATGTTTCAGGATTAAAATAATAGACATGTATAACTCCATCATATCTACCAGATTCTAACTTAACATCTGATTTTAAATCTAGTTCTTTTAGTATATATCCAGCAGGTATACGATTTGACTCTGCAATTATATATTCTTTATTGTTCTTGATAACGGCAATTTTTACTGACATATCTTGGTTTGATTTAGATGGATTTTTAAAACTTAAACTAACGACTTTTTCAGCATTTATAACTTTAATATCAGTAGAATAAGAAAGTTCAACTGCTCCTCCACCTTTTGCAGAAGTTAGCTTTTCACTATTGTCCTTATCTTCTTGTAAATGCGAATCAACTTGATCAACTGCATAGTCTGGTTTTAATGAATTCTGATTTAATAAAATAATAACTCCAGTTACTGAAGCTGCAACACTTGTTGTTAATAAACCACCGATCAAAAAATTTTTTATTTTTAGTTTCATATAATATCACCCATTAAATATTTTTAAAAAAAGAATAGTAAATTTTTAACATTAACATATCTATAAATCTACTATTCTACTACTTTGCTTTACAGGTTTATTATAATATTTATGATACATATTATCAACCCTTTTTTCTAAAAAATATAACAAATAAAAAATAATAACATACTATATTTTAGAAAGGAGAATTTCTATGAATAATCAATGTTCAAATGGAAGATGTTCATGTTCTTTAAATAACGATAATTACTCATATAATTATAATTATGGAAGAATGAATTCGTGTTCTTGTAATAGTGGACAATATTTTCAAAGTCCATATAGCTATCAATTGCCATACCAAAGAGGAAATGAAAGAATAGGTCCAGGAGGGTTTATATTGCCTTTTGCATTAGGATTTGCAACTGCACCATTAGTATTAAGACCAAGACCAATGTATTATAACTTCAATCCTCGCCCTTATCCTTATCCATATCCATACTATTAAAAATAACCACTATTTCTAGTGGTTATCATTTTCTTTAAATAATTTTTCAATAGTTTTTTTATCTACAATTTCTAAGCAACTATCTAATTTATCGATAATAGTTATACATTTATAATTTATATTATTAAGAGATAATAGTGAATCATTAAAAGTTGAAATTAAATTATTTTCAATTATTTCTTTAACTATATCTTTATAACTATTTATTATAGAACTAATTGTTTCATAAGCTTTATCTTTATTTATTATAATATGTCTTAAAACTGCTTTCTTATATTTTTCATATTGTTTATCAAAATTATAATCTAAAGTTGATACTTTATTTAATAAAACACTATATTTTTTAATTTCAGAAGTTGTTTCATTTTTGCTTAAGAATACTACTTTATTCATATTACTAACTGCATTTAATACATGTCCATAAAGTCCGTTATTAAACTTTAGTATATATTCTTTTAAATCATCATATGCATCAAATAAAGTATCTTTTTCTTTTAATTTTAATTTTTTTAAGATTTCATTATGTGCTTTATTTAATTGTTTTTCTAATAAGCTATAACTTTCCTTTGTATAAAAATCTATGGTTAATGATGAACTAAGATTTAGTATACTGAAAGCATATTCTTTAACCATTAATGTGTTTTTAGTTTTTGCTTCTTTATTTTTTGCAATCATATCTTTTATAAAGATAGTATATCTGTCTTTAAAATGATTGTAGTTTTTATTTATTTTATTTCTTATAAATGTGTTAATAGTATTAGAAAATATCTTTCTAGATCTTTCTACATATTTCTTTAAATATTCATAGTTTTCTACATCATATTTTAATTTATATGCAACTGATATATTGTATAGCAATAGTTGATAAGAATTACTGATTAATGATTCTAATTTATTATATTCTTTTATTTGTTGTTGTCTTTGTCTAAAGGATTTATCTATAGTACATAAAACATTTATATCAATTAGTGGATTTAGCACAACAAAACCAATTAATTCGTTTAAAGAATCATTTAGTTTTTTTAATGAGTCAAAATAATAAGTATTTACATTTTTTGCTATTTCAACCAATTCTGTTTTAAATGTTTTATCAGTGACATCAATTAGTTTGCTATCGTTAAATTTTTTAGATAAATCACTAATTAAATTATCTTTTATATCATTAGTAAAATTAGAAATTAAAACTATATCAATTTTATTATCTTCAACTAAAAGTTTATTTATTTCTTTTATATCATTTGAAAATAAATCTTTATCCATAGTTTCACCTTCCATCTTTACTATACACTATAAGTTTAGTTTACAATTTATAGTTTATCAATGAATGAAGAAAAAATACTATGTAAAGTATGTAAATAAAGTCCAAATCTTATACTTCCTTTTCTATATCCTAAATATTTAGGTATATTTTTTAAATTTGGTAAATCTTTAAGAGTGACGAGTTTATCACTTAAAGTGATGATCCACCCAACTTTTCCTTTGGGTATTTTATGTTTTGTAAAAATAGATAAGGGAAACATGTGGGTTTCGATTGCTCTAATTATCTTATCATTAACATAATCAGGGTAATAAGAAATAGCATTTGATGCAGCAACATACGGATGAGAAAAAGCATGTTTTTTAAAAAAAGGAATTTTTTCTTTACTAATAAATTTTGTTCTATATTTTTCATCCAGCAACTCAAGTTCATTACTATACTGCCATGCACGAGTATAAAAGTCATGCAAAAGTCCAGCTACTGTACATTCATAAATGTTAGCGTTAAACTTTTTGGCAAGCAAAAAAGACTTAATTGATACCAAGACACTGTGATCATAGACAGAATGTTGCTCATGATGTTTAAAGAGTTTTCTTATTTTAAATTCTTCACTATTTAAAATTGGCTTGGCAACATTAAACCATTTAATTAAATCTTTTTTATCTTTAAAGTATGTTTGAAATCTAGTATAATCATCATTCATATATTCACCTTTTTTTATTTATCTACATTATATCATATGCATTTGGGTAAAACTATAAAAAAGAAATATAAATTACATTTTACATTTTTCAAAACGTGTTATATAATCAATATAGAATAAGGAGGTTGATAATATTAAAAATAATGATTCTTTTGACGATATATTTAAATACGTTGATTCAAATAACGAATTTAATAAGTTGCCAAAAAAGAAAAATAAGAAATTTGTTATTATATTAATTAATATTATATCTATATCTCTTTTAGTTGGTGGAGGATTTGGCTTAAAAATAGTACTAGATAATAAGGAAGATTACGATAGATCAAGTATTATGATAGATGATTTAGCAAATTTATATAATATAAGCAGAGATAATACAGAGATGCAGGATCCAACGGAAAATAATAATGAGGATACAACAGTACGATATGAAACTTATAACAATAAATCATTTGATGAATTATTAAAAATAAATAGTGATACAGTTGGATGGTTAAAAGTTAATAATACAAAGATTGACTTACCAGTTGTTAAAGCTTCCACTAATAATTATTACTTAACTAAAAATTTCCGTAAAGAATATAGTTATGTTGGTTGGATTTTTGCAGATTATAGAAATAAATTTGATCCATTAAGTAAAAATACAATAATTTATGGACATTCAATGAGAAATACAGATGGAATTATGTTTGGAACATTAAAAAACGTTGTAACACAAGAATGGCTAAACAATCCTGATAATTATACAATAACATTTAATACAATATATAAAAATATGAAATGGCAAGTGTTTAGTATTTATAGTTTACCAATAACTGATGATTACTTAAGAGTTAACTTTAATGATGATACAGATTATACTAATTTTATAAAGATGATAAAAGATAGAAGTATTAAAGACTTTAATGTAGAAGTGAATGCAACTGATAATATATTAACTTTGTCAACATGTTATATTAATTCAGAGAACAGATTAGTAGTTCATGCAAAATTAATACAATGATAAATAAAAAAAGATCTTATGAAATTCATAAGGTCTTTTAATTAATCTTTATATTCATATTTATTCTTTTTAATTGTTAAGATAATTCCAATAACAATAACAAATGGAACAATAAATAATAAAATATTACTTATACCTGTTGATGGATTAGAAGACTGATTATTACTTGGCGTTGTAGGTGTCGTTGGGGTTGTTGGTGTATCAGGAGTCGTTGGAGTACCTGGTTCTGTAGGAGTTTCATCTTCAACTTTTTTTGTAATATCATAAACTTTATATCCATAATAATTTCCACCACTAATAGTTGTTGCTGCTACCCAAGAAATCCATTTACCTTGAGCTAAATCTGAATTAATATTAACTCTAGTACCAGTACCAGCATCAGACCAGCTTCCTTCAGTTACTATTCCCGGAAATACTCCACTTGTTGCTGCGTCACTCATAGCTTTATCACAAGCAGCTTTCTTTTCTTCATTTTCTAAATCTGCATAATATGGATCGCATGAAGTATTTATATTATCAAGGATAGATTGGTAATTTGATAAATTATCAATGTTAATCCATTTAGAAAAAAGTGTCCCCTCTTTTAATGATATTACGTAATTACTATCTGCATTTTCATTGCTATATGAACTCGGAAAAGTGAAAATTTCATCTTTAAAATCAACAATGTCAGTTGATGCTTTAACTATGCTCATTCCTATAAAGCAAAATATAAATAAGCTAAGATATTTAATTATTTTTTTCATTTCATACACTCCCTATTATGTATTAAGTATATAATCAAATAAGCAATTTATCAAGCGATTTATTAGAATATTAATATGATTTTACACATTTTTTGCTTTAGGTATATTAATTATTACTTTAGTACCAACACCAACTTTTGAATCATACTTAATATTTCCACCATGAAGCTCAATTATCTCATTTGATAATGCTACTCCAATCCCGGAACCTTTAGTTTTAGTTGTGTAAAATACTTCGTGAATATGACTTAATACTTCGTCACTCATACCACAACCATTGTCAATAACTTCCATAATTATATTCTTTCTCTTATCTATTAGTTTTATACAAATAATTCCATCTTTATCTATTGCTTCAATGCTATTTTTGATCATGTTAATTAGTACTTGTTTTAATCTTTCGTAATCACCAAGTATAAATACATCTATCAAGTTTTCAAAACATATTTTAATATTCTTTTCGTTGTACCAAGAGCTAAGTGACTCTTCTGTATCTAAAATAAGATCTTTTAAGTTCATCATCTTTTTATTGATATTTATTTTAGTATATTCACTAAAATTATCCATAATATCGAGTGTTCTATCAACTTCTTCTTTTATTATTTTATTATATTTTTTAACTTTTTCTATATCATTATAATTCATCATTGATAAATACCCTGAAACTACCGCTAATGGATTTTTCACTTCATGTGTAAGTTTAAATAAAGAAAGCTTTATTTCTTTTTCGTGTTCTAATTTCTTTAAAACGACATTTAGAGAAATCGTTTCTTCACCTTTAGTAATTGCAAAATTACTGAGTATAGAAATAGTTATAAAAATTACTATCATAAGCATAAGCCGATTAGTTGCTAAAAAACTGATGCCGTTTGAAATATGATACATTTCAAGTGAAAGCATAAATATCTTGAAAAAAGAAAAAGTATATAATACTACTTCAAAACTTTTATTTTTTAAAATATAATTAAACACAACGAAGTACACCATGTATTCAGCAAGTACAATATATAAATTCAAGTTATAAGTTCTGTTATAAAAATATACAATCATTAAGGATATGATTAAACTCGTGAATTTTTTCTTTTTTACAATACTGATTATAAATGGAATGTTAACTAAAAGCATAAGACACTCATTTGAAGCATAATACTTACTATATCTTATAATTAAATAAGTTGAAGTAAAAATACTAATATCAAAAAGAATACTCTTTTCATGATTTTCAATGTTATTATAATAAGCATTAATTACTAATATAACGAATATGGGAAATAACAAAAATATTATGTTTAAACCTAGAGCTTCAAAAAACGACATATTTATCACCTAAAATAATTTTAAGTTAACAATATGTCGTATTTTGTCGAATTTTCGTATTATTTCATTTCTTCTATATATTTCTTTAATTGTTTAGAGTTGGGTCCAAGAATAATCTTTAACTGGTTATCTAACTCTACTATTCCCTTAGCCCCTAAAGCTATAATTGCTTCTTTATTTACTTTGTCAATATCTTTTAAACTAACTATGAATCTTGATAAGTTAACTTCAGAACTAATGATATTTTCTTTTCCGCCAAGATATTCAACAAGTTTATTCATATCGAGTTTTATATCTTTTCTATTTATTTTAAGAACTGCAAGCAAAATTATTAATAATACAACTAAAATAATTATATATTCCATCTTCATTTATATCACCTATCATAATTATACATTAAATACATGAAATTTAAAATATTTTTTTCATACAATATATTAATAGGTATTAATAACACACCAAAAACCATGGTTTGAATATCTTATATTAGAAATAAAAAAGGGGTGGATTATATATGAATAATAACAATTGTTGTCTTGCAAATATATTGGAAGTAATCAATATTTTGCAAAATAAAACAGAGAAAATTGAAGACATACCTTGCAGTTGTGATAGACCATTCTTAGGAGTTAGTACATGTGATAATGCATTTGTATTCAATACTAGACCAGTATCATTTTACAATTGCAGTAATGAACTATTAACTTTTCCATACGAATTAACTTACAATGGTGAAACATTAAAAGGTAACTCTTCTGTTTTAAGAGTTGAAGATGTCAAAGGATGTTGTTGTACTTGTAGAGTTTTAGCACCAAATCCAGATCAAACAGCAGCACTACCATACGTTTCTACAAGCACATTCTGTACAGTAAATGTAGGTTGTGTAACAGCATTAACATGCTTACCAGACACTTCAGTAGAATGTTTATAAAAGGAGGTTTTTATAATGTGTAATAAAGATGAAAACACATGTTCTTGCTATAAAGATACTTTATGTTTAATTGTAAAATTACAAAAACAAGCTTCTTGCATTGATCAAGGAACTCTTTCATGTGATAGACCGTTTTTAGGTGTTAATTCAACTTGTCAAGTATATAATACAAGACCAATATCATTTTATAGCTGCTGTAACAATACACCATGGACTATGCCATATACATTAAATGGAGATAGTGGAACATCTACAGTATTTAGAGTTGAAGCAGTTGATGGATGTTGCTGTACTTGTAGAGTTTTAGCACCTTCTGAAGATGATACAAATCCATATGTAGCAACAAATAATTATTTTACAATAAACTTAAATAATGTTGGAGCTATAAGATGTCTTCCAGATACATGTGTTCAATGCATATAATTTAAATTATAAAGATAATAAAAGAGCCTCTTAAAAGGAAGCTCTTTTTTAATTAAAAGAATTATTTTTCTTTTATAGATAAGATATTATCAAGTAATATTGAATCACCATCAGTAGTAATTAATTTACCATTCATTTTTCCCGCTATTTTAGTGTCATATATTTTATCTTTTGTTCTTATAATGACTTTTGTATTAAAAATATATCTTCCATTATTTGATAATCTATTTAATGTATCTTCTGGGCTTTCTATGTATTCATCACTTTTATAAGATCTAGTGCTATTCCCATAAGTAGAATAGAAAACTTTTTCATTATTATTAATACTTTTGTTTATTGGTGGTTTGTAAATTTCTGGTTTTTTATTCATTAATTAATCCCCTCTTTTACTTTTTATAATATATTTTATGTATTTTAATTATAAAAATTACTTAATTGCTAAATACTAATAACATGAGAAAGCAAAGTTTAAATATATATTTTATTTTTTTAAGTTTATTTTTTATAGTAAGTATTACTGCTATATATAGCTTTTGTAATTTATTAAATAAAGGAGATATGTCATTAATAATAAGGCAAGCCCTATTCTATTTAATTGGTTTTATAATAATTATTTTAATATTAAGAATTGGTGGAGAAAAGATAATTAAGTATGGTTATGCTGTATATTTGGTAAATCTAGTACTATTGATATTAGTATTATTTCTAGGAACAAGAATAAATGGGGCAAGAGCATGGTTTACTATTCCCTTAGTTGGAAGTTTTCAGCCAAGTGAATTTATGAAAATTGGAATTATATTAGTACTTGCTGATATATTAGAAAAAGCAAAATATAATACGTTTAAAAATGAGATAAAAACTATATTGAAAGTATTTTTAGTGGTATTAGTGCCATCAATATTTACATTTTTAGAACCCGATACAGGAGCTGTTATTATATATTTTATTATTGCGTTTTTTATGCTATTTATATCAAAAATAAGGATTCGTTGGTTTATTGTGTTCTTTATAATATTGGCGGTTGTTATTGGATTAATTGGGTATTTATTTTACTTTAAATCTGATCTTTTTATAAAGGTGTTTGGTAGTAGTTTGTTCTATAGAATTGATAGAATTACTAACTGGGCAAGTTCTAGTGGAATGCAACTTGAAAACTCTCTTATTTCAATTGGTGCAGCAGGTATATTTGGTACTGGCATAGAAAATATTGCTTTATATTATCCTGAAGGACATACAGATTTTATTTTTACATCTTTTACAACATCATTTGGAATTGTTGGTGCTCTTATTTTACTATTAATAATATTTTTGTTTAATTTAAAACTTGTAAAAGATATAAATGATTCTAAAAATATGAGGGAAAAATTAATTATAAGTGGTTTTTTAGGGATTGCATTATTTCAACAATTATATAATATTTCAATGACTATAGGTTTGGTACCGATAATGGGAATTACACTACCTTTTATAAGTTATGGTGGATCTAGTCTAATATCATTTATGATTTTAATTGGAATTATTATCTCTCTTGGTAAAAAAGATGAAAAACAATACAAAATTAATTATTATTAAATATATACTTTTAAAAATATGGTATAATTAGTAAGAGGTGTATGTGATTATGAATCAAGAAAAGATCTCGAAATTAATAAAAGAAATAAGGAAGCAAGATAATCTAACTCAAAAAGAGTTTGCAGAAAAATATAATGTTTCATTTCAAGCAGTATCGAAGTGGGAAAATGGAAAAAGTATACCAGATATATATTTGTTAAAGAAAATATGTAATGATCATAAGATTAGTATCGATGGTATCTTAGAGGGTAAAAAAGAAAAAAGTAAGAAGGCAAATCTACTACTGGTACTGATAATATTTATAGTACTTGTTTTATTGATTTTAATATTTGTTTTATTTAACCATAAGGATAGTTTTGAATTTAAAACTATATCAACGAATTGTAATGATTTTGAAATATCTGGTAGTCTTGCATACAATAAAAATAAATCTTATTTGCATTTATCGACTATTGAGTACTGTGGTGAAAAGAATAATACAGTTTATAAGATTATTGATTGCACCCTATATGAAAATAATAAGAATATAAAGAAAGAATTGGAAAGTTATCATGTAACAAATAGTACTTTAGAGGATTTCTTGAAAAATGTTAGATTTGATTTGGATAGTTTTTCAAATATGTGTAATAGTTATACAGATAGAAGTTTGATGTTAGAAATAAATGCAACAGATCAAAATGACAAAACTATAAACTTTAAAATTCCTTTATCATTAGATAATAGTTGTACAAAAAAAGAGTCTTAATTTTTTAAGACTCTTTATTAATCTTTCTTATTCTTGCCATGTTTTTTTCTTTTATAGCTTTACTGTTTCTGTCGTTATCTATCTTTAATGCTTCGTGTAGAATATAGGCATCAACCATAGATATTGTTCTATAAGTGTATAATTCTTGATTGTCCTCAAATTCTTCTTTCCAATATTCAGAAGGGCATTCTTCATAATCACGTAAAATTTCTTTTGCGTCCTCTAGCTCTTCTTCTGTTAGTTTATTGATCATTAAATCTTCTAATGATTCCTCTTTCATAAAGATTTTAATTTCTTTAAGAGTATCTTTGGTAAAAGCTCCGGTGTTATATTCTTTAAATAACTCAAGCATTCTTTCTTGAACTCTAAAACTTCTTACCAAATCTAGTTCAGCCAAAGAAAGTTGAGAAACTTCTTTAGAATTTAAGGCTTCTTTCACTAATTTAGTAAGCTCTGGTTCATATGATAACCATTTTAACCATTCATCTTCAGGTCTTATTTTTTTGTTTTTCATTAGTATCTCCCCTTTAACAAGAAGATATAATATAACAAAAATTGAATTTAGTCAAATTTTTCTTATTAAAGCAACACTTAAAAGCATTAATAATGAGAATCGTATTCATTAGAATCGATGTCAATAATACTGCTTTAGTTTTGTAATTAATGTTTATATTTTTCTGATTAGTTTTTTTCCTTCAATGAATTTACAATCAGAAGTACATCTAAAGTCTGGAAATGTACATCTTGCTCCATGAGAATATTTTTCAATATCTTTTGCAAGTGGACTATTTGAATCCTCTAATGCTTTTTTGTATTTTAATAAAGTTTCTTTTGTTTGTAGCATTATTTCTAGTTGTGCGGCGGTACACAATCTCTCTTTACATTTTAAAATGAAATTATCGTATGTTCCAGTTTCATTAATCATTACTAGCTCTCCTTGAGGACTAACGTCTTTAACAGTTTCCATATCTTTAAGCCATTCATCAACTAGTGCTTGATCATCAGTGATAATTGGTGGTATAAAGTATTCTTTTTCATTTGATGTTTCCATTTGGTAATCAAGAGTTCTATGCCTATGAGCTTGAGCAAGTTGTGCAAAAGATCCTTTGTATGATGTTGAATAAATATCTCCGAAATGTTCTTCTTTTATATTTAAATTTTTTCCGAAGATGGATAGTTTTCTATATTTTTCGTTTTTTAATAATCCTTTTTCAAGCACGTTTATATTCGATAGCTTTTCTAATAGTTCTTTCATAGAAGATGACAATTTATTTTCAAAATTGTTATTTGTATCAGCATTTTTAATATAATCATACATCCAAGAAGCAATATAGTTGATTTGTCTTAATGATGTTGAATAGATCATTTGTGTCGGCATAAATACGGTTACTAAATATCTAGCATTTTCTTGTGCTAATTTTTGGATTTTGGCATCATTGTAAATATTTCCATATTGGGCCTTTATTTTTATTTTAAATATTTCAATCCATTTATTGTAAAGTTTTTCTTCAGATTCAGTTATAATTGATCCTTCTTGTCTTACAATTGGGGTATATCTTGCTGATTTTTCACTCGTTGTATATTGATGTTCGTTATTTAGTACCATTGCTAATATTTTTGGAATATTTTGTAGATTAAAGTTTATTAAAATGTGATCGTAGACACTGTGATGTCCATTATTTAATGTCATGTTAACTCTTCGCATCGTTCTTTCTTCCGGTTCATTTTCAAGGTGTGAAAATCCTTCTTTATCATAACATATACCTGCTATTTTCCCTGATAGTTTAATTGATTCTTCTTTATCAAATGTTCCATCTGACTTTAAGAATTGATTGGGTAAGATACCGACTTTAATTTTTGTTTGTTCCATTATTCCCTCCTAATTAGTGTTGCTTTCCTTTTTATTTTTCTATTCTATAGTAGATTATATCATATAAATTTTAATGTATGGAACATATTTTTAAATTGATCTTAAATTGCAAAAAAAAACAATCTTTCCAGATTGTGGTGTATGTCGAAGTTTGAATAGTTCAAACAAATTCGCTAGTGGTGGCTCCAGCGGGAATCGAACCAGCGACACCAAGATTTTCAGTCTTGTGCTCTACCAACTGAGCTATGAAGCCAAAATTAGTGGCGGTTCCGACGGGACTTGAACCCGCGATCTTCTGCGTGACAGGCAGACGTGATAACCACTACACCACGGAACC